>CAZPQE010000097.1:0-15638 GCA_964588615.1 uncultured Clostridia bacterium
AGGACATCGAGTTTCATTACAATCACGTCATCGTCCGCGACGGCAAAGGCTCAAAGGATCGAATCACGATCCTCCCCGCTTCGCTCAAAGAGCCGCTGCGCAGTCAACTCAAACGAGCGCGGGAGATTCATCAGTCGGATTTGAGAGAAGGCTGCGGCGCGGTTTATCTGCCTTACGCGCTTGAACGAAAATATCCGAACGCCTCTCGTGAGTGGGCCTGGCAGTACGTTTTCCCCGCTGCGTCGCGTTCGATTGACCCGCGCTCGGACGTTGAGCGCCGCCATCACACGGATGAGCGCGTTGTGCAAAAAGCGGTCAAGGAAGCCGTGCGTCGCGCCGCTATCGCAAAGCCCGCCTCCTGTCATACCCTCCGCCATAGCTTCGCCACTCATCTGCTCGAAGACGGATATGATATAAGGACGATTCAGGAACTTCTCGGTCACAAGGATGTCTCTACGACGATGATTTACACTCACGTGCTCAATCGCGGCGGAAAGGGAGTGGCTTCTCCGCTCGACCGCAGATGAGCAGACCTGCGCCTTCATTTTTACAGCCCGTCAGGGAAGCCGCCTATGGCCGCAAGCTTTATAAGTCACGAATGCGGAATCAGGAATGAATGCGGAATTCGGAATTCGGAATGCGGAATAGGGAAAAACTCTCTTTATTCGACACTCTGCATTCTGCACTCCGCACTCTGCATTCGTGAGCATTCATTTGTTTCGTTTAGCCGTTTTGATTGAGGAAACGACGATGGCAACCAATTCATCGGCTTCCTTAATCAGGTCGGCTAAAAGCTCCTGGCGAACCAGGCCGGATTCAACCAACAACTCCATCCAGTAAATAGATTCGTCGGCTTCTTCTTCAACAATTCCCATCTTGGCGATAAAGTCAGCCGATGATCTGGCCCTGCACGAAGCTCGATAATTCGCCCCTACCGAAGTGCCGCTTCGCAATAATTGCTTGCCGATAACATCAGCCGTCCTTCCACGCGGCAACGACTCGACCAAACGGATTACCCGCAATGAAAATGCTTTAGTGCGCGTTTTCAAATCCTGCTCGCCCATTCACATACTCCATATTCCCCATTCCGCACTCCGCACTCCGCATTCCGCATTCATCAATCGTCGCCCATAGCGCGCGCGCCCTCGTCGAGGACGCCTTCCAGCGTCTCGGCCATCAACTGATCGACGACCGCGTTGAGGTCGCCTGTTCGCTCGTAAGTCCGCAACTGCCGGTCGGCGCTCGTGCCGTTCTCCAGAATCGTGTGGATGTACTCAAGCTCCCGTCGGCTGCCAAGCTCATCGACTACATCATCGACGAAGTCCAGCAGTTCATGTATCAAATCCTTTACCGGCACTTCTATCTGTTTGCCGAAATCTATCAGCTTGCCGTCAAGCCCCCAACGCACCGCCCGCCATTTGTTCTCCTGTATCAACGCCCGCCTGTACAGTCGAAATCCCATGTTCTGGCGATAGAGTTTCTGCAACTTGGCCGTGATGGCCTGAAACAGCGCGGCGATGGCGATGACTTCATCTACCCGCGATGGGAGATCGCAGATGCGGAATTCGAGAGTCGGAAAATGAGGATGAGGCCGCACATCCCACCATACCTTCTTGGGCCGGTCTATGCAGTTGGTCTTGATGAGCAGGTTGACGTAATTTTCAAACTCTGAATTGGAACTGAAATAATCGGGTATGTCCGTTCGCGGAAATTTCTTGAACAACTCCGAGCGATAACTTTTCAATCCGGTGTTGGTTCCCATCCAGAAAGGCGAACTCGTAGACAAGGCCAGCACGTGAGGCAGGAAATATCGGGCTGCGTTCATCAGGTGTATGCGCGCTTCCGCATCGTCTATGCCCACATGCACATGCAGGCCGAATATCAGAAGCGATTGCGCGAGCATCTGCATTTCATCGATCAGGGCTTCATAATGCTCGCTGGGGGTGATCTTCTGATCCTTCCAGCTTGAAAAAGGATGGGTTGAGGCGGCAGCAATCTCCAGGTTGTTGCTGCGTGCAAGCGTGGCGATGGTGCGGCGCAGCTTTATCAAATCGGCGCGAGCTTCCTGAATATTTGCGCAGATGCCCGTGCCTATCTCGACCATCGATTGATGGAGTTCAGGTTTGACCTGCTCGCCGAGTATCATCCTTCCTTCTTCGATCATCTCGGTTATGTGCGAGCGCAGTTCCCGCGTCTTTGGATCGATGATCTGAAATTCTTCTTCGATTCCCAGCGTGAAATCAGCCATAAAGCCTCCTGTCGGTGGTCGGTGGTCGGTGGTCAGTGGTCAGTATATCGATCACCTCTTCACCCCTGCCCCCCTGCACCTCTGCTCCCCTGCCCCCCTGCACCTCTGCTCCCCTGCTCCCTTTCACCTCTTCACCCTTCACCCTTCACCCTTCACTCAACGATCATCGTCGGGGCCATCCCCGCGCCTGATGTGACGTTGGCCAGCGAAGACGATGAGAGGCGGGTGAATCCTCCCGCGACGCGACCGAAAAACAAGAGCGGATCGATGTCTAACAACTGCTCGATCATCTCAACACGGCCTTCCTGTTCGTTGACCCAGGGGAAAACTTCGCGTCCGGTCGTCACTCGCTCCTGAGTCAGGTAATCTTCGGCTAGAGCTTTTTCAATCGCTTCATCCCACGCGGATTCGTCCATCTCCCAGCCTATGAAAACCCCCGTGCCGCCGTATTCGTCGTTGGGCTTCATCACCAGTCGGTCGCGGTTGCGTCGAATGAAATCGAGCAATGCGGTCTCTTCGCCTCTGTAAGTCGTCTTCGTGTCTTCGACCCTTCGCGTCCAGGGGATGTGGCGGGCGATGGCCTGTCGCTCAACGTCGTCGAAATAATGCTGATGCCGCTCGTCGGTCAGAACGCCGAAGAGCATTTTCTTGTGAACGTACTTGGTTCGGAAAGAATTCACCAGCACTGCCGCGCCCTTCGCGTAGGCATCGATGAGCGCGCGGCACTCGTCCCTCTTTTCGAGCAACTCGGTCGTCAGAACCCGACGATAAACGAGATCGATTCTGAAATCCTCGTGAAAGAGTTTCCCGTCTCTCAATTCAAGATCGCGCGGGTCAGCTATCGCCGTCCGGTAGCCGTTTTGCTCGAAGAACTCTTTGAACATTTCGAACTCGCGCTGAGTGGGCAGCCCTCGATAATCGACTATCCCTATTTGCGGTTTTTCAGTCCGCCCGCGAGCGCGCAGGTAAACTTCGAGCAGCGAGTCGAGCAGATTCCGGCGACAGAACATCGGCGCGACTTTGTGCGTCTGGGTGAATCGGCGCATCACGGGAAGATCAAGAAATATCTCAGCCGCGACATCTGCATAGGCTATGCCTGCGGGGCATTCGGCGTTGAGTTCGACGAACTGGTAGCTGTCCGGGGTCAGAAAAGAATCGAGCCGCGAGGTGACGGAAATGTCTTCATAACCCGGATCGATTGCGACAAGCTCAAGTTCGCCTTTCGTGAGGCCGAGTTGATCGAGGAGAGCGTGATCGTGGCGCGCTGCGCGCCCGACTTTTTCTATCGCGCTCCAGACGCTTTCGCACGCCTCGGTGATTTGCTGCCACTGGCTGCGAGAGACGAAATGCGGGCGAAGATAAGGGCAAAGCGTGCGCCCGCCGAAGACGAGGCGAACCTCGCGGAATCGTTCGATCAGAAACAGGCGCGACTCTTCGAGCAGTGAAGAATCCTCTTCGAGCATCTGGTTGTAGCGGAGGGCTGCGGTCATATCAATCAGCTTTCGCCTGCCTCTGAATTTCGTGGCCGAGGAGTTCATCCCATCGGTGAGCCTTGAGCGTTGGCTCGCCACTGAGCGCGGTTTCTATGGCGAGGTCGGCGACTTTCTCGACCATCCATTTGAAGTAGACCGTGCCGACCGACCACCAGTCGGCGTCGGGCGCGGGGTTCATGTAATCTATCGCGTAAGGCACGCCGTCGAGTATCGCAAATTCCACAGTGTTGATGTCATAGCCCAGAGCTTCGTTGATGAATATAGTCTCGCGCCGAACTCGCTCGTCGGTCGCAGGGTCGAGATAGTCGTCGACTACGAGATAGCGATGGGCCACAGGGTCGTAAGGCATGGGGAAGACATCTTTTTTGCCGATGCAGTAAGAGCGGACGTAGTGATCGAAGGGGATGTACTCCTGCAAGACCATGCAGTCGGTTCCCGATGCGTCGTATTTTTCCATCAGGTCGTCGAAGTCGTTGACTTTCGAGACTCCGCGCCAGCCTCCGCCGTCGTAGGGTTTTATGAATGCGGGCAGTCCGACATAATCGATTATCTCCTGCCAGTCGAGGGGATATTTCAGGTTGCGGAGCGATTCGCTCACCACGCCTTCTTTATAAGATTTCTGAGGAAGCAGGACGGTGCGCGGGATGGCGATTCCGAGTTTGACGGCAATGGAATAGTTGAAGAACTTGTCGTCGGCCGTCCACCAGAACGGGTTGTTGATGACTTTGGCTCCGGCAAGCACTGCGGTCTTGAGCCATGAGCGATAGAAAGGCACTTCGTGAGAAATGCGGTCGATGATGACATCGTACCGGCAGTCTTCGGCCATGCGGATGCCGCCGAGTTTCACGTATTCAGCGACGGGGCCGGCGTTGCGGCGGTTGATTTCAGAAATGAGAGCGGGTGGGAAAGTTTCTTCGCGGCCAACGAGTATGCCGATTTTCATTATGAGCCTCCATTGATTCCGAGGCCAGATTCTATACTGCCGCTTGAAAGGGTGGCAACCTGCGCGCAGGTGCGTGCCATCGTTCATCTTCTCATGCTAGAATCCTTCTCCCGATGATTCACGCCCGCGAAAAGACCGCGCTCGATTTTAGAGAGGTATAGATCGCTGATGATTGTCGAAAAGTTTTTGTCAGTGCGAAAAACCTGCTGCGCCGCCTTGATCCTCGCGCTGTTTGTCGCTCCCTCCGCCCTTTCCGATCAGTCGCAGGATGACAAGAAGCCCCCGGCTGATGCTCAGAAAAAAGAGGAAGGCAAGCTGCCCGATCCCAAAGAGATCGAAAAGACGCGCAAGAAACAGGAGGCGCTTCAGTTGTCGCCGGTCGAGGCTCTGGTCGAACTTGTCATTTATTACTACGGCTCGCGCCCGCAGCTAGACAAGGTGCGCGAGGCGATTCAGGAGGAAGGCAACATAAGGCTTGCGACCGATCAGGGCGATATCACCGGCACATACACGGTGAGAGCCATGAGGAGAGAGAAGTCATGGTTGAACCTCATGCGCACTGACCTCGATCTCACCCCGCCCGAAGCTTCGCGCCCGCAGGCAGGCCAATCGATCAAGTACACCATCGCCTACAACGGGGCCAGCGTCTGGTCGGCGCAGAACAATCAATATGTCTCTCCGCGACCGGAAGCCATAGCCGCATACCGCGCTCAACTGACACACGACTACACCACTCTGCTCCGCTACAAGGAAGACGGGTCGAAGATAGAACTCAAGGACCCGGAGACGGTCGTCGGCGTGCAGACCAACGTCGTCGATCTGACTACGGCGGAAGGCGAAAAGACCCGCTACTGGATAAGCAAATCGACGCTCCGTGTGTTGCACGCTGAATACGAGTTGAAGCTTACTGAAGGCCAGCCGATGGTCAAGTATCGGGTGTCTTATTTCTACACGCCGGTCAAAATAGTGCAGAACACTCTTGTGCCTTCGCGCAGGGTGATGATGCAGGATGGAAAGTTCGCGCAGGAGATGACTCTGACATCGGCCAACTATTCGGCCAAACTCAACCCTGAAATCTTCCAGCACCTTCAGGGCCAGTGAATGATCTCAGCCCAGTGTCGTGCCGATGTGTTCTTCGACCGTCAGCCCCACCCGGCTGTAGAATCGGTCGGACATCGAAGGGATATCATCGATAGTCTCGTCGAGCGCGATTCGCTCGACCCTCCACATCGGAAAAAATACATGCGTCAGTCCGATGTTGCGCTCGCCTCTGACGATCATCTGTATCCAGTCATCGAAGGTGTTGAGATCGATCCCCAGAAGGAAAACTCCCGCCGGGCTGATTTCCCGCACGAGTCCCCACAGCCTCTCTTTCGGGCTGTGCAGGTACACGACCACAGGCGAGCCTGAAGTGAGTCCGTTTGAGTAGTCGCCAAAATTGTTCATCGCGTTCCCTCCGAAAATGTGCAGCCGTCGGCCAGCCTGCTGATGCTCTCAATTTTCATGCTTTCAAGACCTGAACAGGCTGGCAGCCTGTTCTACCGGCGACTCCTCACCGCTCGACTATCATGGCGATGCCCTGGCCGCCGCCTATGCACAGAGCGGCAAGCCCGCGCCGCGCATTTCTCTTCTGCATCTCGTAGAGCAGAGTCACAAGTATCCGCGCGCCGCTCGCCCCGATAGGATGGCCGAGCGCGATGGCCCCGCCGTTGACATTTACCCGCGACGGATCGATCCCCAGCTTCTCGATTACGGCGAGGCTCTGAGCCGCAAACGCTTCGTTGAGCTCGAACAAATCGATCTGGTCAATCGCGAGGTCGGCTCTTTCCAGCGCGCGCTCGATAGCAGGAACCGGCCCCATTCCCATCCTTCGGGGATCGACGCCTGCCGATGCGTAAGCTGCGATTTCGGCCATAGGCGTAAGCTCCATCAACCGCGCCCGCTCGCGGCTGGCTAAGACGAGCGCGGCTGCCCCGTCGTTTATCCCCGAAGCGTTGCCCGCCGTCACCGTCCCCGCCTCTTTCAAAAATGCCGGCCTCAGCCTGGCAAGAGTCTCCGGCGTCGTCCCCGCTCGCGGGAACTCGTCGGTGTCAAATGCCACAGGATCGCCTTTTTTCTGCGCGATCATCACCGCAACTATCTCATCCTTGAATCGTCCTGCGGCAATCGCTTCGCAGGCGCGGCGCTGGCTTTCGGCGGCGAAGCGGTCCTGAGCCTCGCGCGAGATAGCGCTGTCTTGCGCGATGTTTTCAGCCGTCACTCCCATGTGACACTGAGCCAGCGCGCAGGTCAGGCCCTCGCTCAACATCGAATCCGTCATCTGTCCGTTTCCCATTCGATAGCCCCAGCGCACATCGTTGAGAAGATAAGGCGCGCGGCTCATCGATTCCATTCCGCCGGCGACGATCAGATCAGCGTCGCCTGCGGCTATGGCCTGAGCCGCAAGAGCTACGGCCTTGAGTCCCGACCCGCACACTTTATTGACCGTGAATGAAGGAACGCTCTCAAGTATGCCCGCAGCCATTGCCGATTGTCGCGCCGGATTCATCCCTCCGCCCGCCTGAAGCACGTTGCCGAGTATGACCTCTTCGACTTCATCCCGGTCGATGCCCGCGCGCGTCAGGGCTTCTTCTATCGCTATGCGGCCAAGCTCTGAAGCGGGAATATCGCGGAGCGCGCCTCCGAACGCGCCGATAGCCGTCCGCGCCCCGCTCACTATAACTGCCTTCGACATAATGCCTCCGAAATAAGTCTGGAGTCGGGAGTGGAGAGTCTGGAGTCCGTCTTTTGACTCTCGACTCCAGACCCTCAACTATAAGCTTACGACTCTCACTTCATCGAACGACTGGCCGTTTTGCGCGAAGCAGAACAGGCCCACTTTTCCGCTGCGGTATGAAGAGTCTTTCACCTCGAACAGAATATGGTTATCGATTCTGGCTCGAAGCAGGTCGCCTGTGGCTTCGATTTCGATCAATATCTCTGAGCCGATTTTATAATCGCGCTTTGCCGACCATAGCTCAGTGTAATCGGCTCCCTCCCGCCTGTCGAGTCTGGCCAGCGGGCCGCCGTTGAGGCTGTCGCCGATAAACAGCAGGCGGTAAAAATGCTCCTCGTCCTGAAACCTGAACACCACTCCGAAGCCGTCTCCGTCCTCTGGTCGCGCCGTCACTGTCATCGAGTAATCTTTCCAGTCACTCTCGCCAGCCACGAGAATAGTTCCGTACCAGCGACCCAGAAAATCTCCGCGCCTGCCCCAGATGTTGCTGCGCTGATGAAGACGACCGTCCGATTCGACCTGCCAGCGCGAAGGCCCTTCGATGGTGTCGGGGTCATCGATTACAGTCCAGGCTTTGAGACTGCGGTCGTGGAATCTCTCGTCAAGCAGCGCGCCCCGGCAGGAGCAGAGCGCAAACGAGAGCAGTAGCGATAAAAGGAGGCGGATGGCTCTCATCTCTCAGGGCTGGTGAGCCAGCGCGCCGCGCGCCGCAGGACGCGCCGCTCGGAGCCGCTCGACTTCGGTCTCGCCCGACGGGTGCGCCTGATAGAGGGTGAAGCTTTCGACCTGAATGCAACTGAGCGGGCTGTCGTGCTCGCCGCTGGTGTCTATGCCGACGCAGCCGCCGTGAATGTAGATGGCGAACTTGCGGTGGCGACGCTCTCGCGGGAGATACTGCGTGGGAGTGTGACCGAAGAAACAGAGCTTGCCGTCATAGCCCTTGTAAAAATCCATGTCGCGCGTCCACAGCAAAACGTCAGGATCGGTGTCTGAGGGGTGGCAGCCCGGAACGAGGCCCGCGTGAACATAAATGGCCTCGTCGTCTTCGTGATAGAAGGGGAGGCTGCGAATGAAGAGTTCGTGCCCTTCAGGTATGAGGATGTCGGAGATGTCTTCGATATCGCTGAGGTCGAAGCCGTAGGATTCGAGCGTGCGCAGGCCGCCGTTTTCGGGGATGAGCCACTGAAGGTCCTGATAGTCGAGGCAGTCTAAAAGCATCTGCTCGTGGTTGCCGCGCAGCACGACGACATTTGGGTTGCGGTCGACCATCTCGATGACGCGCTCGACCACCGCGCGCGAATCTGGACCCCGGTCGATGAGATCGCCGAGAAAAACTATCTTGTCGGTTTTGGTATTCCAGGGCAGATCGCCTATTAACTGGTCGAGCAGATCAAGCCGCCCGTGAACGTCTCCGATGACATAAGTGCTCATTATGACTCCCGCACCTATGAAAGCGCAGACCGCGCCTCAAATCAAGCCTTTTGGGACATTGAGCCTTGGCTTCGCGCCGGGACCGGAGTAGTAATTCAGGGATGAAAGAATACGATATCTCAACCTACGGCAACAGGGTCGCCCCGGTTTATGACGAGTTGTACGCTGTTTATGACCCGGCGATGATAGCGACTCTGGCAAAATTCGCCAGCGGCGGGCGCGCGCTCGAACTGGGCATAGGCACTGGCCGCATCGCCCTCCCGCTGGCAGAGCAGGGAATCGAAGTGACGGGCATTGATTCCTCTCCTTCGATGGTCGAGCGATTGCGCGCAAAACCGGGAGGAAAAAATATTCCGGTCACTATCGGCAACTTTGCAGATGTCGGGGTCGAAGGCGAATACAAGCTCATCTTCGTAGTATTCAGCACCTTTTTTGGATTGCTCACTCAGGAAGAGCAGGTGCGATGTTTCGAGGGCGTAGCGCGACATCTTTCTGCTGACGGATCATTCGTTCTCGAAGCGTTCGTGCCAGACCTGACCCGTTACAGCAGCCTTCAGGCGGTGCGCGCCGCGCAGATCACATCCGAGAAAGTGAACCTCGATGTGGCAAGTCTTGATCCGGTCACGCAACAGGTGACAGGCCAGCACGTCATCTTCACCGACAAGGGGGTGAAACTCTACCCGATACGGATTCGATATGTGTGGCCTTCGGAGATGGATTTGATGGCAAGGCTCGCCGGACTGCGATTGCGCCATCGCTGGGGAGGATGGTCCGGGGAGCCTTTCACGGCAAAGAGCGAAAAGCATGTTTCAGTTTACGAGGCGTGTCAGTAGTCCGACCGTGAGGAAGGACTTGAGTGGATCACTCAGCCCTTGCCTACGCGCGGGCTGCTGACACAGACGCAGGCCGCAGGCTTGCAGGGTGTCGCTTTGGCGTCTGACTCTATCTGCCGATTCTGCGCGCAAGCTCGTTGGCTCGCTCGAAAGCGTCCTGTATGTCTTCGAATCTTTTCTCGGCGACCGCCTGATGAAGCCATTGGATTTGATCGATCAGTTCGCCGAGGGCTTTCTCCATTTCGTCGGCGTTGGTCGCGCAGATGTCTCTCCAGACTTCCCATCGGCTTGCAGCAAGCCGCGTCATATCCTCAAGGCCGCGACCCGCAAGCGTCTCCGCCTCGCGGCCTGCCGCAAGAGCGAGCGCAGTCGAAAGCAGTTGCGGCGCGTGACTCACGCAGGCGACCACTCGATCATGGGCTTCAGCCGTGAGAAGCGTAGGACGGCTGCCTATAGCTTTGACCATTTCGATAACTCTCTCGACGGCTTCTGCGCGCGAGCCGGTCGTTATAGCGTAGGCTGCGCCTTTGAACAAATCCGCGTCGGCGAACTCGACTCCGCCTTTTTGGCTTCCGGCCATGGGATGCCCGCCGACGAAGAACACGTCGTCGGGCAGGGATTCTCTGGCGGCGCGGCAAATCTCGCGTTTGGTGCTTCCGGCGTCGGTGACGATAGCGCCGCGCTTTAACAATCGCCCGCGCGAGCGAAGAAAATCGATTATCGCGCCGACCGGAGCAGCCAGATAAATCAGGTCGGCCCGGCACGTCTGCCCGCGCTCGAAGGATTCTTCAGCGGTATCGATTACGCCGAGCGCCAGAGCATCATCGAGAGAATGCCCGCCGTTCCAGCCTGTGACTTTTTCGCAGAGCGCGGCGCGACGAGCGGCAAGAGCCAGCGAGCCGCCGATGAGTCCCGCGCCGATTATTGTGATGTGGGGGAAGAGCATGAGAATAGATGAAAGCGGCATTCATGAATCGAGTTGCATGAGACATCAATGAAATGCACTGCGATCAGATCAAATCCTGAATATACTTTCGACTTTGCAACTCAGTCCCGGCAACAGGGATGACGTTAAGTCATCTTCCTCTGTGAGCCTTGCATTCAGTTTCAATGTGTGTCCGGAGAGGAAGTAAACCTCGATTTCGCGTTTGGCCGGAATTACTATCCAGTACTCTCTTACTCCATACTTGCCGTATAACTGTCGTTTAGCTGTGCGGTCGCGCCGCTCGTTTTCGGCTCCCGGCGAAAGGATTTCTATCACCAGATCGGGGGCGCCTGTGATTCGGTCTCCGGTTGCAATCTCACCCCGTCGCTCGTGGCTTATAAAAACCAGATCGGGGATGACGCCATTGAAGTCGCTGAAGATTACTCCCGGTGTGGTTATGATTTCGCCGACAGGGTTCTGATCGATATATGTTCTCAATGCGGCAAATACGTTGCCCGATATTCGCTGATGATCGAGACTTGGCGCGCGCGACACGAAAAGCTCCCCTTCGATGATTTCATATCGATTGCTGTCATCAGGCATCGCATCAAGGTCGTTGACTGTCAGAAGCGGTTCGATTTGAGCGCTCATAATACCTCCGCACTGCCGATAATTCTAGCACATCATCTTTGACCGACAACCTCGACCCCTGCTGCCATGCGCCGGTCTACGGCCTCGGCTATGAGGCGCAAGCGATGGGTTAGTCTCTCGAATTGATCGGGGAGGAGCGATTGCGCGCCGTCGCAGAGCGCGTTTTCGGGGTCGTGATGGACTTCGATCAGCAGCGCGTCGGCTCCCGCCGCGACTGCCGCCTGAGCTACGGGAGCAACCTTGTCGCGTCGTCCTGTCGCATGGCTCGGGTCGGCCACCACCGGAAGATGAGAGAGCTTTTTGAAGACCGGTATGGCCGAAACGTCGAAGGTGTTTCTCAGATAAGGTTCGAAGGTGCGAATGCCGCGCTCGCACAGAAGGACTTCGTGATTGCCGCCCGACATTATGTACTCGGCGGCAAGAAGGGTTTCTTCGATGGTGGCCGCAGGGCCGCGCTTGAGCAGGACGGGTTTGTTCAAGCGGCCAACTTCGCGCAGCAGGTTGAAGTTCTGCATGTTGCGCGCGCCTATCTGAAGTATATCGACGTGGCGGATGAAGAGCGGTATCTGCGAAGGCTCCATCACCTCGCTGATTACGAGCATGTCGAAGCGGTCGGCGGCCTGTCGGAGATACTTCAAGCCTTCTTCGCCGAGTCCCTGAAATGAGTATGGAGAAGTGCGCGGCTTGAATGCTCCGCCGCGAAGCACCTTTGCGCCGTGTCGGGCGCTGATTTCGGCGATGGTCAAGACCTGCTCGCGGCTTTCGACCGTGCAGGGACCGGCCATCAGTATGACTTCCTCTCCGCCGATGATTACATCTTTTATTTTTATCTTCGTGCCTTCGGGTTTGAAGGGGCGGCTGGCGAGTTTGTATGGCGCGCTGATTCGATGAACTTCCTTCACTCCGTCCAGCAGTTCTATGTCGCGCATATCGACTATGCGACCGCCCACTGCGCCGAGCACCGTATGGCGCACGCCGGTAGAGCGGTGGATGTCGAATCCGAGTTTGACCAGTTTGTCTATAACGCTGGCCGTCTGTTCTTCGGAGGCAGTCTCCTCCATCACGATAACCATGTCTGTTTCCCCTTAAATCGGTTGCGGCAGTTCACTGTTTGCCTTCTTCGTTTTCATCCTGGTCGCCTTTCTCCTGCGACTCTTTCTCGACGGTCACGCGCTCTATGCGACGCGATTCATCGATTATTCTTTCGAAGAGTCTGCGGACGGCTTCGCGGTCGAGCGGGCCGCCGTTGAGACGGACGACGTGGGCGATGACCTCGGTTTCGCGCGTCGGAGAGTAGACCGGAAGTCCGGCATCGCGCTTGATGCGCCCTATTTCGATAGCGCACACGGCGCGGCGGTTGAGCAACTCCACGAGTTGCTCGTCGAGTCGGTCTATCTCCATTCGCCAGTCTTCTATGTCCAAGAGAGCCTCCACTGACTGCGGCAAGAGGCATAGTTTATTCCGTCGAGTCGAGTTGAGCAATTCACAGGTAGTCGTTTCACAAAGTTCCCCTTTCATTCCCGATAAGCTTTTCACATTGCGCGCAAACCGGGAGAGATTATTATGCGGTTTGATACCAATAAGCGGATGAAGCGTCGAATTTGATGAAGACTGCGGCAGGTCGGTTGATTGAAGCGATTCGTTCGAATGCAGGGTGGAAACAATCAAGCCCAGGACAGTTTTGGCCGCGAGTGATAAGCGACCTGTCTTCATGGCTGTCGGGTTTGTTTCTCATGCCGTCACCTTCGTTCAAACGCTTGCAGTATAGGTCGGGGCTGACAGGTTGTCAATTTGGCGCGTTGCGGCTTACAGGTCGCAGGAGACCTTTTCTTTGAAGCGATCTATGTGGCTGCGCAGCGATTCTGGTTTCCGGCGTCGGAGCCCCTTTGTCAGACGGCGTGACGACAGACGGAGAAGGCGCTGTTGGGGGTGGCGAAACATTGGCCATCACCGGTTCGGGAAGAGCCAGGGCGGTGGTGACGAGGCGATTGTCTGCGGCCTGGCAAAAAGACTGAGCGAATGCTCTGGCGGTTTGAGGCCGACGAGACGGGTCGGCCTCCAGCCCTGAGAGTACCGCCTGTTCGAGCGATGGAGAAATCGAAGGCAGAAAAGCGCGAAGCGGAATGGGATCGTCGTTGAGACGCTGGCTTATGACCGCCGGAAGCGAGTCGATTTTCAGCGGCAGCTTGCCCGACAGCATCTCGTAGGCGATCAGAGCGAAACTGTAGACGTCCGATCTCTGATCGACTTGGCGCCCCTGCAACTGCTCGCACGACATATAAAGGGGAGTGCCTATGGGAAAGCCTGTGCGGGTCAGCTTTTCGATATTTTCCTCATTGATGGCTTTGGCGATTCCGAAGTCGAGAATCTTCACATAATCCGGCTGGTCTCCCATGCGGGTAAGCATTATGTTATCGGGCTTGAGGTCGCGATGAATTATTCCCCGGTCGTGAGCGGCAGACAGAGCTTCGGCCATCTGACGAACGATGTTGCTGACGCGGCTCACTTCCAGACGGCTTTCCGAATGGAGCGTTTGTCTGAGCGATTGGCCCTCGATGAGTTCCATCACTAGGTAGAGCATTCCGTTTTCAGTCTCGCCGAAATCATGTATGGTTACGGCATGAGGATTGTTTATCTGGCTTGCAAGCTTCGCTTCGCGTTTGAATCTTTCGGTCAGGGATTCATTGTTTTCCTGACCCGTCGCCATGACCTTGATGGCGCAGGGGCGATCCATGCGGTTGTGTACGGCTTCATACACCGCGCCCATGCCGCCCTGTCCCAGCTTTTTTTTGATGATGTAACGCCCGGCCATCGCCGAGCCGATCAGAGGGTCGGAGTCCGTGTCATCGATTTCGACGAGGCGAGCGCGATCCTTGGGACAAAAGACCGATGGGTTGGAATAGGCGGCGCTGCAATGCGGGCAGATTTTCATAACTGCTGTGAGTCGCGGTCGAAATAAGATTCGAAAAAATGCAAGGCTTGACATTATACGTTTGGAAGAAATCCTTGTCACCTGAGTTTGCGAAACAAAGCAGCAGGTTTGCCGCAGGTCGAAAAAACTGAAGAGGAGGAATCATCTGATGACCCAATCTCAGGAGCCTTTCCTGCTCGCCGAGCGCGAAAACTCTGTCCTCATCCTCACGCTCAACCGCCCCGACAAAAGCAACTCGCTTCACCCCGCGCTCGTCGCTCAGTTGTCCGAAATCATCGCCCGGACGGAAAGCGATGAGAGCATAAGCGTCGTGGTCATAACCGGCGCGGGGCGCAGCTTCTGCGCTGGTCTCGATCTCGGATTGCTGACAAGCTGGGCCGCAGAGCAGAAGATCGCTTACCTCGAATCAGTGACCGGCGTATTCAATCGATTGTGGAAGCTGCCGCAGCCCACCATCGCCGCCGTCAACGGCCCGGCCATCGCGGGCGGCTTCGACCTGGCCGCTTTCTGCGATATCCGGCTCGCCGCGCCTGAAGCCATATTCGGGCAGGCCGAGATAAACATAGGTCTGACGCAGATCATTCACCCGCTCTACAAATCCATCGGACTGGCCCGCGCAAAAGAGCTTGCATTGACCGGCGCGAATATCTCCGCCGCAGAAGCTTATCGAATAGGGCTGGTCAATCACATTCATCCGCGCGAAGAATTGATGGACAGGGCTATGGAGATGGCCCGGCTGCTTGCCGCCAAACCGCGACAGGCATTGTTTGAAACCAAGCGGCTCACGCGCGAGTTGATCGATTACGACACTGACCGGGCCATGAAAGAAATGATTGCGACCATCCGCCGATGCCTCCTCTCAGAAGAACATCGCCGGAGGGCCGAAGAAGTATTTGACCGCATCAGGCATAAAGGTAATGCGTCCGTTTCGATGGACAATCGAAAAGATGCCGGACAGGATAGATAGGATTCTCAGGATTCACATGACCGGTCAAAAAGAAATCCTGTCTGATTCTATCTCCCAATAACACAGGTTTCAGGTTTACACGCCACCTGTCATCTTTTCACTGCATCCTGACTTTCGCTCCATCGTTTATTTGCGCAATTTATTTGGGCGCGGCGAGTGGCATCGCCGTTGCACTGAAGTCATGCGCGGAACATCCATCGTAACGAGGAAGAAGTTATGAGCGACTTTCAGGAAGCGAAAACAACCGCCATCAAGAATTGCCATGCGTGCGGCGGCGGTCTGCTCGAAAGCGACCGCTTCTGTCGCTGGTGCCGAGCCCGGCAGACGGAGCCTACGGAGAGAATCGAAAGCGGCGCGATAGAGCTTGTCTCGAGGACGGAGACCTTCGAGACATCGCCGCTGGCGCAGCACGCCGAAAAAGACATCTATCGCCCGGTTT
>CAZPQE010000098.1:0-15559 GCA_964588615.1 uncultured Clostridia bacterium
AGCCGCTCATAGTCAAAACCGTAGCGACAGAAAACAGCGGGATCGAGGAGCTTGCTGAAGCCGTTCGATCTTATGCCGAGCATATTGACTCGCACCGTGACAGCAGCGACAGCCGCCGGGTGAGCGTGGCCGAAAACCGGATAATCGAAATGCTGCGCGAAAGATTGTTGAGGGCGGCTTTGAAAAACGGAGTGCGGAGGGAAGAACTTCGCTCTATGGCCGAAGAGGTGGCCGCCCGCCGCCGCGACCCGTACTCGGTGGTTGATGAAATAATTTCACGACTTGGAATCGGTCAGTAGTCGGTGGTCAGTCGTCCGTCGCTTTCGGACCACTGACCACTGACCACTGACCACTGACCACTATGAAAATAGACCATCTCGGAATAGCAGTTCGCTCGATTGGAGATTCGTTGGCGTTCTATCGCGGGCTGGGGCTCGAACTCGACGGGACGGAGACGGTCGAAGACCAGGGAGTCGCAGTCGCATTTCTGCCTGTGGGCGAGGCACGGATCGAGCTTCTGGAGCCGGTTTCAGAGGACACACCGGTAGGGCGATTTCTAGCCAGGCGCGGCGAGGGCCTGCACCATATATGCTACGAAGTCGAAGACCTCGCCGCCAAACTCGAAGAACTTCGCTCTCTCGGCGCGCGGGTGCTCGACGGCTATCCTCGCCGGGGAGCGGAAGGCAAGCTGGTTGCCTTTCTGCATCCGGCGAGCGCAAACGGCGTTCTCGTCGAACTGAGCGAGAAGGTCAAAACAGAAGGAGAATGAATGAAAATATCAGGAAAAGCGATAGCCGCGATCGTCGTCGTGGCGCTGCTCGGAGGCGGGGCGCTGCTGATGCAGACAGCTTCATCCACGCCTGAAGCCATAAAGCTCACGGCTCACGATCTGGAAGTGATCGTGGGCGAGCTTATGCCGCCTGCGCAACAACAGCAGTTGGCTTCGAGTCAGGAAGAGAAGCAGGAGTTCATCAAATTCCTGCGCCGCATGCTGGCTCTCGGACAGGCAGCCAAACAGGAAAACTATGAGCAGCGCGCCGAGATCAAGGGACAACTCGATCTTCAAACCGATCTGGCTCTGGTTCAGGTTTACCGAAAGAGGAACCCGGAGGCCGAGGTCAGCGACGAGGAGACCAGTGCTTACTTTCAGGAGCACCCAAAAGAATGGGATGAGTTCGTCGAGGCCAATCCTCAGATCAAACAGCAGGGCGAGCGCGCAAACGATATCAAGAAACAACTCGGCCAGGTGAAAGTGATGGCCGAGCGCGCGCGCAAGGAAGGAATCGATAAGGAAGAGGGAACCAGATTGCGCGTCCTCGTCTCCCGCTCTCAGGTGCTGGCCGAAGCCTACCGCCGCGACCTTCAGAAAAACGCCAACAACCTCGTTTCGGATCAGGAAGTCGAGCAGTACTACAACGAGCACAAGGCGGAATTCGAAGAAGTTCGCGCGCGCCATATACTCGTCAGCACAAACCCGCCGGAAGACAGCAGCGAGCCTGAAGAGAAAACCGGCAAGAAAGACGCAGGCAAGAAAAAGCCCGCTCCCAAAGCCCTGACCAAAGAAGAAGCGCGCAAGAAGGCTCAAACGATTCTTGATCGAGTTCGCAAGGGCGAGGATTTCACCAAACTGGCGAAGGAAAACTCCGATGATCCCGGATCGAAGGAAAGCGGCGGCGACCTGAATTTCTTCTCAAAGGGAGATATGGTCCCTCAGTTCGATGAGGTGGCTTTCTCGCTGACTCCCGGACAGGTGAGCGATCTGGTGGAGACCCAGTTCGGCTTTCACATCATCAAGGTCGAGGAGCGACGCACGGCTTCGCTCGAAGACGCACAGACCAAAGAAAAGATTCGCCAGAAACTCGAACAGCAGGCGTTTGAAAAAGAGATCGACCGGATAGTCGGCATCAGCAAGGTCGAGGTGGCCGAAGACTTCACCATAACTCCGGCCCCGCTTCCCGTGCCACCGCCTGTTTCCGGCCCTCCTCCGCCGGGCGACAAGTAGGATCAAAAGTCTGGAGTCGAGAGTCTGGAGTCTGAAGATTCGGGATAATGAAGCTTGGCTCGTTTGAAATCGATGTCATAAGCGACGGCACGTTTGCGCTCGACGGCGGAAGCGTATTCGGGGTGGTCCCGCGCGTGATGTGGGAGCGGCGCTTTCAGCCCGATTCGCTCAACCGCATCCGTCTCGGACTAAACGCCCTGATCGTTCGCGCCGGACGCCTCAACGCGCTCATCGATACCGGCATCGGACGCAAGTGGGACGCTCGCTCGCAGGATCGCTACGGGATTTCTCATGAGACCGACCTGCTCGGCGAGCTTCACAAACGCGGGCTTGCGCCTGAGGACATCGATATAGTCATCAACACCCATCTGCACTTCGACCACGCGGGAACCAACACCGTAGAGAGAGACGGTCGCGTAGTTCCGACTTTTCCGCGAGCGCGATATATTGCGCAGCGCGGCGAATTCGAACACGCCTGCGCGCCTCACGAGAGAGATCGCGCAAGTTATCGCCGCGAAGATTTCGAACCCATAGCCGAAGCCGGATTGATGGATTTCGTCGATGGAGACGCGGAAATAGTTCCGGGCATCAGCGTGGTGAAAGTCGCAGGGCATAACCGCGATCTGCAATGCGTCCGCATAGATTCGGAAGGCGAGACGGCTTTTATGTTCGCCGATCTGCTGCCTACGACCGCGCACCTGCAACCGGCGTGGGTGATGGGGTTCGATCTTTATCCGGTCACGTCGCTCGAACAGAAAAAGAGGCTCGTGCCACAGGCCATCCGCGAAGGGTGGCTTTGCGTCTTCGAGCACGACCCGCGCTGCCCGCTGGGCCGCATAGTCGAGCGAGACGGGCGCGCAGAGGTCGAAGACGTGGAGTGCTGGTAAAGAAACTGCGCAGGCCGACGGCCTGCGCCCATCAGGAGGCTGAAAAATTGTCACAGGCAAAAATAGGAGTCATCGGCGGAAGCGGGCTTTACCAGATGGAAGCTCTCGCCGATGTTGAAGAACTTCATGTAGACACGCCGTTCGGCAAACCGTCGGACGCTTTCATACTTGGGAGCCTCGGCTCCGAACGGGTGGCCTTTCTCCCTCGACACGGGCGCGGGCATCTGCTTTCGCCGACCGAGATTCCTTTCCGGGCGAATATCTACGCGATGAAACTCCTCGGAGTTGAAAGAATAATTTCGGCCAGCGCCGTTGGATCGCTGAGAGAAGAACTCAAGCCGATGGACATAGTTTTTCCCGATCAGTTTTTTGATCGCACCCGTCAGCGCGCCTCGACTTTTTTTGGCGGCGGGGTGGTCGCGCATGTCGCACTTGCAGACCCGGTTTGCAAAGAGATGTGCGACGCGCTGGAAAGCGTCGCCCGCGCCGAGATCGAAGGCATCGATATTCATCGGGGCGGAACTTACATCTGCATGGAAGGCCCGGCCTTTTCCACCAGAGCCGAGTCTGAAGTCTATCGCTCGTGGGGAATGTCGGTCATAGGGATGACCAACCTTCAGGAAGCGAAGCTGGCGCGCGAGGCTGAAATCTGCTACGCAACCATGGCTCTGGTCACCGATTACGATTGCTGGCACGCGGATCACGATTCGGTCACGGTCGAAATGGTGATCGATTATTTGAATCGCAACGTGTCCAACGCGCAGAAGATTATTGCTGGCGCGGTCTCGCGCCTTGCCCGACAGGAGAGGTCGTGCAAATGCGGCCACGCGCTCCGGCATGCTATCATTACTTCGCGCGATAAGATCAGCCCTCAGGCAAGAGAGAGACTCGATGCCATAATCGGCAAGTACGTCTGATGCGATGAAGGGCGATCTTTCGTTTCAGTGAACCCGTGCAATTCTTTCACAGATGGAGTAGTCGAGATGTTTGTCAGGAAGTTCGTCGTCATTTTCATGGTTCTGGCTATGTCGGTTGTGAATCTGGCGCAGGGACCGGCGCGCGGGCCTATCGAAGCGCCGCGCGATGAGGTCAAAGAGATCGAGTCCAAGCACAACCTTCAGGTCGCGCGCTACTATCTCACCCGTCGCAAGGCTTATGAAGGCGCGCGCGACCGGCTTCAGGAAATAATCGATACCTACCCGGATTTTTCGCGGATGGACGAGGTGGTCTACCTGATGGGCGAAGTCCATCTGAAACTTGGGAAGAAGGACAGGGCTGTCGATTACTTCGGCAAGCTGATAAAGGACTACCCGGAGAGCGAGTTCGCCAAAAAGGCGAAAGAGCAGCTTGATAAACTAAAACAAGGGTGAGGGTGAAATCATAAATGTCGATTCTTGTGGTCGGTTCGGTGGCGTTCGATTCTTTGAAAACGCCTTTCGGAGAGAGAGAGAAAATTCTTGGAGGCTCGGCGACCTACTTCAGCGTCGCCGCTTCTTTTTTTACCGACGTGCGCCTGGTGGCCGTAGTCGGAGACGACTTCGGAGCGGATGAAGAGGCTGTCTTCAAAGAGCGCGAGGTCGATATCTCAGACCTTGAGCGCATAAGCGGCCAGAAGAGTTTTCACTGGAAGGGCGAGTACGGCTATGACCTCAACGTAGCCCACACGCTCGACACACAGTTGAACGTGTTTGCCGACTTCAGGCCCAAGCTCTCGGAGGCAGCGCGCGAATCACGGTTTCTTTTCCTGGGAAACATACAGCCCGGATTGCAAATGGAAGTGCGTGAGCAGGTCGGCGCCCGTCTGGTCGCCGCCGACACCATGAATTATTGGATCGACAGCACTCCGCGCGAGCTTCGAGAGATGCTCAAGGTGATCGATATACTCATCATCAACGATTCCGAGGCACGCGAGCTTGCCGGAGAGCATAATCTGGTGCGGGCGGCGCGGGCGATTCTCTCGATGGGGCCTGGGCGACTGGTCGTCAAACGCGGCGAGTATGGGGCGGCCACTTTCACAAAGGAATCGTATTTCGCCACCCCCGCCTATCCGCTCGAAGATGTGTTCGATCCTACGGGCGCGGGCGACAGCTTCGGCGGAGGGTTCATGGGCTATCTGGCGGCGACCAACTCTACGGATGAGGCGGCAGTGCGAAGGGCGATCATCTACGGCTCGGTGATGGCATCCTTCAATGTCGAGGAGTTCGGCTGCGAGCGCATGCGGCGACTGACTTATGAGGAGATCAACGAGCGATTCCGCGAACTGCGCTCGATCACGCACTTCGAAGAAGCCGAGATGCCGCCGTTTTGATTTCCTTCCGATTCACTGGGCCATACAGACCGGACAGGGTTTGAGGTCGCGTTTGAGAGCGGCTTCTTCGCTCATGGCCACGCGCTCGCAGCGTTGAATATGGTTCGAGGTGTGATAGTAGGCGCGGTCTTTATCGCAGGAATAGACCAGTTTGACGGGCGTTGACAGCTTTTTGACTTCCGGCGCGCGGTCGAGCCGGACGGCTTTGTCCGTAGTTTCGGCGGGAGCGGCAGCCGACGCGCTGTCGCTGCGGCGATTGGGCATCTCGGTCTTGAGATAAGAGAGAGCCATCCACCCGGCCACGAGCAGCACTATGAATGCGATTAGAGACAGGAGTTTGTTGACGACCAGAAGCGGATGGACGTTGCGTAAAGGGGTGCGAGCTTGGAGGCTTGCCACAGTTTACGCTCCTTTCGATTGCAGCTATTAAGCTGATATTGGAAGGCCGAAAAGTACCATAGAGGCGGCGGCGAGTCAAGAAGTAAATTGCAAACTGAAAGCGGGGATTTCTGGCGACATGCGATTCACCAAGCTGGAAGGCATAGGCAACGACTTTCTCATCATCCCGGTCGCGGATGTCGAGGCTCTGGATTCACCTGATGATCTGGCCCGCCGTATGTGCCATCGCAACTACGGCGCGGGAGCCGACGGCATAATTTTCCTGGCGCGCTCTTCGAGCGATGATGCGGATTTCGCTTCGCGCACGTTCAACGCCGACGGGAGCGAGGCCGAAGTATCGGGCAACGGCACGCGCTGCACGGCGGCTTATGCGCATTACGCCGGGCTGTGGGACGGGCCGGAAATCCGCATACTGACGGTTGCCGGGATCAAGCGCGGGCGACTGGTCGGGCGCGAAGGGTCGAGGTTCGATTTCGAATTCGACATGGGCGAGCCGCGTTTTTCGAGCGAGAGCCTGCCGATGGCTCTCGATGAGGCAATCGATAGAGTAGTGAGTTATCCGCTGAACCTCGGCGGGGAGATGATCGAAGTCACCTGCGTTTCTATGGGCAATCCTCACTGCACGCTGTTCGTGACAGACCTGGAAGCGGTAAACATCGAAGAGATAGGGCCGCTGATCGAAGACCATCCCGTTTTTCCCAACCGGACGAACGTCGAGTTTGCGCGGGTGGTTTCAGACCGTGAGATAGAGGTGATGTTCTGGGAGCGCGGAGTCGGTCGCACCATGTCGTCGGGAACGGGTTCGTGCGGGGCAGCGGTCTCTGCGGCCTTGAATAATCTTACGGGTCGCAGCCTCCGGGTGCTTACGGCTGGCGGCCCCTTGCGAGTCGATTGGCGCGAGGACAACCGCGTGGCGTTGACCGGCTCTGCGGAAGTGGTCTACGAAGGGCGCTGGCTGCGAAGCTGAAAGGGCGGCCCCTGGCCGCCCCGTATTCATCGTCAGTAGCGATTCGGTCCCCACTGTTGCTGTGGAGGAGGGGGAGGCGGAGGGCCATACTGCGGAGCGCCGTACTGCTGAACGCCGCTCTCGAATTCCATCTCGATGCCGCCTGCGAACTTGGCCGCAAGATTGTAGACGAACGCATAAATTGCGCCAACGATGAAGCTGACGATGGCATAGGCGATCGGAGTGATTATCATGGCCATCAATCCTCCGACGAAAGCGCCTGCGCCGACATCGCTGCTGCCTCTGTAATCCGACGTTCCCGACATAAACATCGCGCCGAAGGCCATAAGTAACAGGCCATAGATTACTCCGATCACCAGGCCCACCATTATTCCGACAATGCCTCCCATCTTGGCGACCGAAAAGACCCCCACGCGCTTGAGTACCATCTTGTTCATCCTGTTTTTCTCCTTCGCTCGGCTGAATTGGAACCGGAAAATTCTCCCGCATACTATTACAAATTTGAGAAAAGTCAAAGAGTCATTCGTCAAACTAACTATTGCGCCCGCTTATCGAAGCGACTATCATAAGGCGCGCAGTGCGGAAGAGATGACCAGATGGCGTTTTGTCCCAACTGTGAAGCTAAATGCCAGGAAAGCGTCACGGTGTGACCGGACTGCAACCTGGAACTGGTCGAGCGTCTGACCCCCGAAAACAAAGTGCATGACACGGGCGCGGGCCAGCCCGTCCCGTTTCAGACTTTCAAGACCAGCGCCGAGGCGGAACTGGCGTGCGATCTGCTCGAACAAAACGGCGTGCACTCGTTCGTCGAAGGCGCGGAGTTCGCTATCTTTCCCGGAAGCTTTTCGCTCGAAGTCGTGCTGATGGTCGATGAGCGCGACCTTGATCGCGCCAGAGAAATCTACGACGCCTACTTCAATGCCCCTACCCAGGAAGAATCCTAATTTGTTTTTTCAACTCGCTGAAACGCCTCGCAGCCCGACTGCCGCGTTTTCCTCAAGAAGAGATTAAAAACCGATACGAGGGGGTCAGTATGAAAAAAGTGTTTCTATTTTGCGCCGTGATATTTGTCGCGCTGAGTCAGGCGACGGCGCTCGCTCAGGAAGGCTTCACCAGGGCCGAATTCGAATGCATGCTGCTCAATACCGCCAACGGCAAGTCGAACTCCGACGGGCCTGCCCGCTCCTGGTCGTATCATCACGTCTGGGTGCCCGATCTCAACTACGGCTTCTTTCAGGCTCACGGAGTCGATATGGTCTACGATATCGAAGGCACGGGAGACGAGACGCTGGTCGTGGTTCACGGCGGGCCGGGCCTGCCTCATGAATATTTCCATCCGCTTTTGTCAAACCTCGGTCGTTACATGCGAGTGGTCTACTTCGACCGCCGGGTCGATATCCTCAGCCAGCACTCGTCGACCGAGATAATCTCGCTTGCCGAGATGTCCGACGAGATAGACGCCCTGCGCAAGGCGCTGGGGCTGACGCGCATCTCTATTCTCGGCCATAGCTTCGGCGGATCGGTGGCGCTCACCTACGCTCTGCGCCACCCCGATCAGGTCAAGAGGCTCATTCTGGTTAGCACCGCCGCGACGATAGAGAATCCTGCTGATGCCGAAAAGCGGCTGGTCAAAGCGCTTTCCGCCGACGAGCTTTCGCTCTACGCCTCGACCGACGCCGGAGGCTCGCCCTGCGACCGCGTGCGCCGTCGCTACCGCGCGCTCTATCCGCACTACTTCCATCATACGCCCAACTCTCAGTGGCTCGACTTAGGAGTCTATTCGGTTTACTTCGACTCGATGGCCAAAAAGCTCGTGCTTGCAAGTCGGGCCGGAGGTTTCGATGTGCGAAGCTCGCTCGACAAGATCAAAGCGCCGACGCTCGTCCTGGGGGGGCGGCATGATCTGGTCACTCCGTTGAGCGAGGTTCGTGAACTGGCCGAAGGTCTTCCCAAATCGCGGCTGGTGGTCATGGAACACAGCGGCCATTTTCCGTTCATAGAAGAGAACTATCTGTTCACTCAATGGGTGCGTCAGTTCGTCGCGGCGACCGCCGACTTCGCAAAAGACCGCATAACGGTGCAGGCTCCGACCGGAACTGAGGATCGCCGCTGAAACTCCTATAAAAGAGGCTGGCTTTCGGGCTGGCCTCTTTCTTTCTCGGATTGCAGGAACCTCCGGCAGTGGCTATCATGCGGGCTGGATGTGATTGTGTCCTGACCTTACGGATTTCCCTCTCGATTCGCCAATCGCTGCCCCGCATATCGAATCAAAAGAGGCTGTGTATGCAGGGGACTATACTGGTCGTCGAAGATGATTTTGACACCCGCTATCCGCTGGCCGAGCTTCTGCGGCTCAGAGGCTATTTAGTGACGACTGCCTCGGACGCCGACAAGGCTTTCACCGCGGCCTGCCGGCAGCGGCCCGACCTGATCATCACCGACATAGTGCTTCCGGGGCGAAGCGGGCTTCACTTCATTCAAAGAGTGAGAGCCAGTGAGAGCTTGCGCCCTGTTCCCATACTGGTGATAAGCGGCTGCGGCCAGGCGATGCTCGGCAGGGCGCTCTCAGTCGGGGCCGATCACTGCCTGGAAAAACCCATACGCCTTGAGCAGTTGTGGGAGGCTCTTGCTCGACTCTTTGCGAAAGGCGATCAGGATGAATCAGTCGAGAGCGATTCCGGTCGGGCCGCCGGCATAGAAGAGTTGATCGAGCAGTTTCGAGTCACATCCTCGCAGGATGAAAGAGAGGCATTGCTGGCGCGGCTCAAGAAGAATCTGCTCGATGATTCGGATACGACTTCGTGAGGGTTATGACTTGAAGAAATGCGGCCTGGCGGCGCGGAATTTCAGGGCGACGCCGAAGCGCGCGTTGTGGCTTTCTACCCTCACGACCTCAGCCGGATATTTCATCCAGTTGTCTCTGGCTATCGGCAGCTTGATCCATAGTTCGAGTCTAACGCCTATTTGAAGAGGTTGGGCTATGGAGAGGTAAGCGCCTGACGAACTCAGATTCTCCAGCCTGCACGGCTCATCGAATTCGATCCCCGTCCGGTCAGCGCCTTTGACTATCCCTTCCCAGTCGACGGTGAATCTTCTGGAATTTCTTTTTTCGGATTTGTCCGTCATTCGAATGACCTTGCCTGCCTGGCCAACGATTCGTCTTTTCATAAAAACCTGGTGCGAGGGAGGCTTCCCGGAAAAGAAAAGCGCCTCTCTTTCTAAGCTTAGGGTCCGAGCGCGCCCGTCGTTCCCCTCTCCCCACGCCGAATAAAAATTGTGAATCGTTCAATTCCTCCTTGATGCTTGAATAAAATTACTGTATTCTGCCACCTGTCCGTAAGGGCCGAATGCGTGAACTTTCCCCAGCCATCGGCTGCTTGCGGCGCGAAGCCCCCGTAATAGGAGAAGCGCATGGCAACCAAAGCCCTCACTTATGTTGCCCGGCGCGCGAGCCTTGACTCTGTAGCCCCATCCCTGATTTCAGGGGACGGTCGAGGTTGGCGCGCGATCTTGTTTGAACAAGACGCTGAAGCAATCTGGCGCAATCTTTCGGAGATGATCCGCTCCGTCCTCCCGGATCAAGAGAGCGACTCCGATCAAATAACGCAGGAGATTTTCCTCCACCTCATCGCCACCGACCGTCTGAATCTTTACATCCAGCGGCATTATTCCGACGAGGAAATCCTGCAAGACCTGCTGTCTCTGATCGCTTGATCTCTAACAGCAGCATCATTGGCGACGGGTCTGGTGTATTCGATTTATCTCCCCCGATAATTCCTCAAGGTCGTTGTCGAAAAAAACGGGCAGGCGGGGCAAGGCCGCGCCTCGTTTCCTCAGCCTTTCTCTCAGCCCCTTCATCACGTCGAGGCACATCCTCGGGCCGGGAATGAATATCGCATCGATGCGATCCAACACGCTGCGGGCGGAAGATTTGATCTCGCCCAGAGGGCTTGCGACCATTATCGAGTAATCGACCCGCACATACTTGAGAAAACTCGTTCCTTCGATCAACACTCCCTGGCTGCGCACTCTCTCAAGGGCGGCGCAGATTCCATCCTCAATCTGCTCGCTCGTGCAGATGAGCCACTGCACCTGGCTTGCGCCCGCCTGCCAGTAGCGGCCCGTGTCTTTTCCAGCGACGAAAGTGTCGGCGCGGTCGGTGAGGATGAGAGGTTTTTCTCCGAGCCGCGGGCTGAGGCAGCAGGCTTCTCTGCTCCTGCCGCAGGAGCGGTAGTGACCGCGAGAAATTTTTATGGCTTCCCAGCCCGGGTTGAGCCTGAGCAGGTCGCAGAGGAGCGTCGTTTTTCCGGCGTTGGAAGAAAATCCTGAGATTGCCACTCTTGTCGGACGCATTGCGACCAGAGTATAGCACAGAGTCTTAGCTGATGAATCCGCTCTTGGGGCCTGAGTCGATCATCTCGCCCACCGAGCCGCCGCCGAAATCCGAGAGTTGAAGCAAAAGGTTCTGGCGGTTGGTGGCGTAAGCCAGCCCGTCGGCCATCGATATGATGCCGCTGCGGATCATTCTTTCGATCTCGGTATCGAACACCTGCATGCCGTCGAGTCCCCCGTCGCGCATCGCGTCGTAGAGCGACTTTCCTTCGCGCTCGCCTTTTTCTATGTATTCGCGCGTCCGCGAAGTCGATTTGAGAATCTCGAACGCCGCCACTCGCCCCGTCCCGTCGCCGCGCGGCATGAGCCGCTGCGAGATGATAAAGCGGAAGGCCGCTGACAGCCTTATGCGTATGATGTGCTCCTGGCTCTTGGGAAAGAGGCCGATCAATCGCTCGACGGTTTTTACAGCGTCGGTCGTGTGCAGAGTCGAAAGAACCAGGTGCCCGGTTTCAGAGGCTTCCAGAGCCACTTCTACGGTTTCGAGGTCTCGAATCTCGCCGACCAGTATCACTTTCGGAGCCTGCCGGAGGGCGGCCCTCAGCGCGTAGGCGAAAGTCGAAGTGTCAGAGTGCAGTTCTCTCTGATGCACGGTCGAGTTCTTGTGCTGATGCATGAACTCTATGGGGTCTTCGATGGTGACGATGTGGTAATACTTGGTCTCGTTGATCAGATCGATGACTGCGGCCAGCGTAGATGATTTGCCTGACCCCGTAGGGCCGGTGACGAGCACGATGCCATTTTTTAACTCAACCATTTCTTTGAGCACCGACGGCAGGCCCAGGTCCTCAAAGGTTGGAATGCGGTTGGGAACCACTCGCATGACTATGGCATGGGTTCCGCGCTGTTTGAATATGTTGACGCGGAAGCGCGACAGCCCCGTCAGAGAAAACGAAATGTCAGCCGAGCCGTAACTTTGGAGCGATTCCTCAGCGGCTTTATTATTGCCGATCAGAGCTTTGGCAATGGCCGCCGTGTGCGCGGGAGTGAGCATCTCAAGCCCAGGCATTTTTATGGGAGTGAGCTTGCCTATGAGTTCTACCTGGGGCGGGCGGCCAGGCGAAAAAATCAGATCCGAGACCTTATCCGAAATCGACAGCATGTACTGAACAGCCTGGGAGAAATTGAACGTCGACATTGGGCGCTATCCTCAAATGCGGCCCTCAGGCCGGTGAGATATTTTAGAATTGTGAACCAGGGGCGACCAGTCAGAGCAGAACGGACGACAGACGCGCAGGGGCAGGCACTTCCCGATATTAACTCCGAATTTCGCGTTGTCAACAGTTGATCTTTTTTGCCGCTCAGATCATTTTCTGGCCAGCCGTTCGAAGATGTAGAAGACCTCTCCGCGAACCGCTCGCCCCAGATAGCGCCACTTGCCTGCGATGTCGTTTCCCACTTTTACGCCCCGCAGGGCGCGGGTTCCGCCTTCGATCAACTGACCTACTTCGGAAGCAGTCACCACATGCAGTTCAGGCACTATGTCCTGGCCGGTCTTTTTTGCCGCGTCGAGAACGGTCTGCTTCATTATCGCGATCTTCGACTTTGCCTGAGTGTATTCGCCGCGCGAAATCTCGCCGCGCTCGATCTGAAACTCAAGCTCGGTTTCTTCCTGCCGCATCAGGTCGAGGAATGATTTCACGTTCGGGCCATAGCCGTCCGATTGCAAAGCGCAGACTGCGGCAACAGGCATCAGGCAGATAAGCAGGCAGATTTGAATCCTAATCCCGGTCAGCATCTCATCAAGCTTGAAAGAAGCTCATTATTGTTTTTTCGAATAAGCCTCGTCGAGCAGTTCTATCGGATGAACCACATCGATTTTCAACCCTCTCATCAGCGCGCCCGCGCCTATCTGCATGATGCAGCCCGGATTGCCGGTCGCAATCGTGTCGGCGCCGCTCGCTTTTATGCTTTCGATCTTCTCTGTAAGAATCTCCGCGCTCAAATCCTCATGCTGGAGATTGTATATCCCCGCGCCCCCGCAGCAGCTTTCGCTTCCGCGAAGAGGAGCGAGTTCTATTCCGGGAATCGCTTTCAATATCTCGACCGGCGCATCCGTGATTCGCTGCGCGTGAATCAAATGACACGGCGCGTCATAAGCCACGCGGCGACGGATCGATCCTGCTACAGGAGCGATGCCCGACTCGATCAAAAACTCTGAGACATCCCTCACACACGCGCTCATCTCGCGTGCGCGCTCGGCCCACTCCGCATCGTCGGCCAGCAGGTCGGAGTATTCCTTCATAGCCGCGCCGCAGCCCGCAGCGTTGGTGATGATGCGCTCGCAGCGGCTTTCTTCGAATGCGCTGATGTTTTTTCGAGCAAGCTCGCGGGCTTTTTCTATCTGCCCGGCGTGAGCGTGCAGCGCGCCGCAACACATCTGCCCGTTGGCTGAGACCACCTCGCAGCCGTTGCGCACGAGGACTCTTTCAGTCGCGCGGTTCGTCTCCGTAAACAAGCCTTCCATCACGCACCCGCGCAGCAGAGCGACCCGCACGGGGTTTTCATCCGTTGAAGTTTCGACTCTCTGCTTTCCTGCTATCGGAGATCGGCTGGCGATGAGCAGCGCCAGCGCGAAGCGAATGCGCCCGCTGAAGAGATTTGCATCGAAGGCAAGCCGCGCAAGCGAACTGTCTCTCAACCACCTCGTCAGCCTCATTGCAATGCCAAGCGCAACAGGCCGCGCAAACACCTGATTGAGAATGAAGCGGAGAACGCTCTCCGAAAAAGAGCCGCGCCGCGCTTTGGCATTCGAGACCTCTGCGCGAGCGGCTTCGAGCAGATGCCCGTAAGGCACGCCCGACGGGCAGGCCGGTTCGCAGGCGCGGCAGCCCAGGCACAGATCGATGTGACGGATGAAAGCGTCTTCCCCTTCGAGTCGGCCTTCGGCCAGTGCGCGCATCAAATAAACTCTTCCTCGCGGAGAATCGTTTTCGTTGCCCGTCGCGCGATAAGTGGGGCAGGCGGGAAGGCACAGCCCGCAGTGAACACAGGTCAGAAGGCGTTGGCTGTTTTCCTCCATGAGCGAAGCAAGCTCTTCCGATGATTTGATCTTTTCAGCCGTGATTGCCATAAGAGAAGATGTCGAGGTGGAATTTACTATAACACTTCATCGAGGTCAAAGTCTGCGCCTCATTGCGCAAAGGCTCGCGCCACGCTAAACCTGTAACAGGCCATGTCAATCGCTGCCGAAATCCTTGAAGCCGACCGCCGCATGCTCTGGGGCGTGTGCTATCGCATGACGGGCAGCGCCGCCGACGCTGATGACCTCGTGCAGGAAACTTTCGTCCGCGCGATGGAAAATCCTCCTCCGAAAAAAGATCAGCCTCTTCGACCCTGGCTCGTGCGCGTGGCCATCAACCTCAGCCGCGATCTCCTCCGTCACCGCCGCAGGAGAAACTACACAGGCCCCTGGCTTCCGTCTCCCGTTCCGACCGATGAGGCTCAACGAAGCGTCGAGCTTGCGGCCCCGCAGAGCGACTCTCCCTCTTCGCGCTACGACCTGCGCGAAAGCGTCTCGTTCGCTTTTCTGCTGGCCCTCGAAGCTCTCACGCCCGCGCAGCGCGCCGTGTTGCTGCTGCGCGATGTGCTCGATTACTCGACTGCTGAAACGGCTTCGTCGCTTGGCATCTCGGAAGCCAATGTGAAAGTTCATCTCCATCGCGCCCGCCGACGCATGCGCGATTATGACAAAGAGAGATTCACTCCCAACCCGGCGCTTGACCAGCGGACGAGGGCGGCCATCGAGCGGTTCCTCGCCTGTCTGAGCTCGGGCGATATCGCGGCTCTCGAAAAGCTCCTGACCGAAGATGTTGTAAGTTTGTCCGACGGCGGCGGAGAAGTTTATGCCGCGCTCAACCCTGTGCGCGGACGCGCCAAAGTCGCGCGACTCGTCGCGGGGCTTGCCGGGAAGTTGAAACGATCGCCGGAATTCGCTTTCTGCCACATCAACGGATTGCCTGCTCTGGTAATTGAAAACCCCGATCCGCCTCCGAATTTCGCTTCGCGGCTCGTGGCGCATTTCGAAGTCGACTCCGAGGGAATGATTCGCCGTCTCGGCGTCGTGCTCGCTCCCGGAAAGCTCACAGCCATTAAGAGGCTTGGCTATTCGAACGCCGACAAATAAAATAAGCGCCTCGATCGAAGCAGGTCAGAATTTTTCGACCCGCTCGTCTCAGCAGGCCGTTTGTCGGCGTTCGGAGAATCGAATGAACGAATCAATCCCGCAGAAAAAATCCCGCAACATAGTCGTCAGGCTGTTTCGCAGCCGATTCAAGAGGTGGCTGCTCAAGGGCCGAGTCAGAGAGGTGGCCGGGCCTCACGAGCGCGAAGGCCATCACCACGCGCAGCCCTGGTGGAAAGTCATGTGCCTTACGGGAGTCGATTATTTTTCGACCCTCGGCTATCAACCCGGCATAGCCTTTCTGGCCGCAGGCGCGCTCTCGCCCGTTGCGACCCTGATACTCATTTTGCTCACGCTCTTCGGCGCGCTGCCGATTTATGCTCGCGTGGCCGAGCAAAGCCCGCACGGCGAAGGATCGATTTCTATGCTCGAAGATTTGCTGTCGCGCTGGAAGGGCAAGCTCTTCGTGCTGTGCCTGCTC
>CAZPQE010000099.1:0-10779 GCA_964588615.1 uncultured Clostridia bacterium
CGGAGCGGATGCGCGCGGTCTCCTATCCATTCGCTCTCGTCTTCCACCACTTCGCGCAGCATCTCTGGCAGGTAATGCATCAATCCCGCAGAGGCCAACGCGCCGCCGCTTCCTGCGAGCAGCTTCAGCAACTCGCTTCTGAGCGGTTCTGGAAGACGTTCGATCATCTCGCCTGTGAGCGCCTCTCCGGCAGCCGCCAGAGGAAGGAGGGAGCGAACCTCGTCGGGCAATCGATTGATGGCTTGGGTGACGACGCTTTCATCTACTGCCGCGTGGCTGGCTGCGGCCAGAGTTATGTTCAGGGATTGATGAGCGGAAAAACCTGACGCTTCGATTATGCGGTTGAACTCCTGTGGGGTGACGCGGTAGTGAGGTTCGGGAGCCGGGAGCGAGGCGACCGTGCCTCGCGGCGCATGCACGCGATTGGAACGAAGCAGCATTATGTAGCCGTGAAGAGGCGAGCGCACGCCTATTTCGAACTGATAATCTCGGTCGGGGAAAACCGACATCCAGTAGCGACCGCGCTGATCGACATCGAAGAACGCTTCGTACCCTCCGTGAAGTTCGACCAGCTTGAGAACGACCCGGAAGGTAGCAGCGTCTGCGGGCGAAAAATAACGGGTGAGCGCCTTGAGACTTTCCTCGCGCACTTCCCAGTAGATGAATATGCGGAAAGGGTCCTGAAGCATCGCGCGTATGAGATCGACTTCGTAGGACTGCGGTATAGGCAGACCTTCGTCTATGAACAGTCCTCGGTCTTCTTTCGGCCTGGTTGGTTTCGCCTCAATAGGGCGGGCTGTCGCCGCGCGCGCCGCCCGCGCAGTCCCTATCGGCGATGAAGGTCTTAAAACGAACACCAGGTTTTCCCTCCGCGATAAAAATGAAGTCCTAGTATGTATATGAAGGGCGGTGAAGTGTCAAGTTGCAACGCCTTGCCGCTGGGTGTGGTTTGTGTTAGCTTTCAATCACCTCATAAACTTTTTGCCTGGGAGCTAGATTGATGGAAAAACCAACACAACAAAACACAATACAGGATAGTTTTCTCAACACCGCGCGAAAAGAGCGGGTCAACGTAACGATCTATTTGATGAGCGGCGTCAAGCTGACAGGGAGGATCAAGAGTTTCGACAAGTACTCGCTGATTCTGGAAGCCGGAGCGCAGGAACAGTTGATCTTCAAGCACGCCATATCTACCGTGTCGCTTCCGCGCGGAGGGGGGCGCGATTCCTACCACACCCCGAGGCACACCTCTGAGCGCGAACGCGAACATCACGTCGAAGAAGCGGCCCCCCAGCCTGCTGCGGAGCAGTAAAGATTCTGAAGCCGAGGGTCTGGAGTCTGGAGTCAGACGATGCCCGATTCCGACTCCGGATTTCAGACTCCAGACTTTTCCATGCGGGGACTGTTCATAACACTTGAAGGAATAGACGGCTGCGGCAAGAGCACGCAACTCGATATGCTGGCTGGCGCGCTTGACGACCGCCGAATCGATTTCACCGTCACCCGTCAGCCGGGAGGGACTCAGATAGGCGAGCGAGTGCGCGAAATCCTTCTGGCTAACGCAAGCGTGGGGCTTGCGCCGATGGCCGAACTGATGCTCTACGCCGCAGACCGCGCCCAGAATGTGGAGGAGATTATTCGCCCGGCTCTGGATGCGGGCCGCCTTGTCGTCTCCGACCGCTACACCGATTCCACCATCGCGTTTCAGGGCTATGGTCGCGGACTCGACCTTGAGGTCATCAGCGAACTCAATCATCTGGCCACCAGCGGCCTTGCGCCTGATCTCACTGTTCTTTTCGATATCTCTACGGAAGAAGCGCGCGCGCGACTGCTGGCGCGTCAAACGACGGTCGAGTCGGAGCAGGGGATGACGAGGTTCGAAGACGAAGCGCGCGAGTTTCATCACCGCGTGCGCCAGGGTTATCTGGAACTGGCCCGCGCTCATGCGGGTCGCATCCGAGTGGTAGATTCTTCAGGCTCGGCTCAGGAAACGCACGAAAAGGTCATGGCGCTCATCGCGCCGCTGATAGCTTCACGCCATGCTTGACGACGAACTGATAATCGAGACGCCCGAACGGGTCGAACTGCACTACGTGCTGGCCAACGTGGGCAATCGCTTTCTGGCTTCGGCCATAGACCACCTGATTCAGATAGTGTTCATGCTGGCGATCTTTCTCATCGCCGGATCGTTGAGCAACTGGGGGCTGTTCGACGGAATGAGCGCCTGGACTGCGGCTCTGGTGGTGCTTGCGATATTCGCGCTCTACTGGGGCTATTTCGTCGCATTCGAAACCCTTTGGAACGGCCAGACTCCAGGCAAGCGGATAATGCGTCTCAGAGTGGTGCGCGAAGACGGACGGCCCGTCCGCTTCTACGAAGTGTTCGTCAGAAACCTTCTCCGCCTGGCTCTCGATATTCAACCGTCATTCTCTTACGCCATAGGAGTCGTCTCGATCATCTTCAACACGCGATCCAAGCGTATAGGCGATTTCGTCGCGGGCACGGTCGTCGTCAAAGAGCGCGCAACCGAGGCCCCGTCGCTTCAGGAAATAATCAGAATATCGGATATAGAGCAGCAGCGAATGGAACACACTTCAACGCTTTTTGCGGCGGACACGCGGCAACTGACCGAGCGCGAGATTCGCGCCGTCGAATCATTCCTCAAACGCAGGTTCGAGCTTGCCGAGCCCAACCGGTCTCAACTGGCTGTTCGCATAGCTCAACCCATCGCCATAAAACTCGGCATAGCTTATCAGCAGTTCGCCCCTGAAGCCGTTCTCGAAGAAATAGAACGACAGCATCGCGCTCAGTCCAGATATTTCGATTGACCCAGAAGGAATGAAAAAGCTATTATGCAGGCTGCGAGTAAAAAAGAGGCGAAGACTGAAATGAAATCCACAAACCTCGCCACATCGGTTCATAACCATCAGACGGTCGCCGCCGCGCGATGCGGGGCGATGCGCGCAGGGCTTGAGCGTCAATGTCCGTCGCTGCGCACGCATTTCATCGTTATCGAAACCAAAGGCACTTAAAAACAAAGTAACAGCATCAAGCTCGAAAGCCGCTGGCGTCAGTTTGATGTCGGCGGCTTTCGATTTTTTCGGGAGAGTCACCATGAATTCGGCAACCTACAGAGAACTGCTCAAACATAACCGCAACTTCCGACACTTGTGGGCAGGTCAGTTCATAAGCGAACTGGGAACCTGGTTTTCATTCATAGCCGAACTTGGAGTCGTCCGTCTGCTTTCGGACTCGGCGCTGGTGACGACCGCTCTTCTGGTGGCCAGGATGCTGCCGTTTCTTCTGGCCGCGCCCATCGCCGGAGTGATCACTGACCGATGGTCGCGCAAGCGCATACTCGTGATCGCCGACTTTCTGCGCGCGGCAGCGGCTCTGGTCTATCTTGCTGCCATACCGCTCAAAGCGCCCTGGATAGTCATCGCCTGCAGCGCGCTGATATCTTCGATAAGCATGTTCTTCGAAGCCGCCAAAAACGCCGCCATGCCCAATATGGTTTCATCGCGCGAACTGCTGACGGCTAACGTGATGATGTTTTCGACCCGCTTCCTTCAGTACATGCTCGGAGCGGCGCTGGGCGGAGTGACCGCCGCGCAGTTCGGCTATGACGCGGCGTTCATAGTCAACTCGTTTTCCTTCATCGCCTCGGCTGTGTTCATACTGGTCATCCCCGATTCGGTGATGAAAAAGACAGAAGCGCCGATCAGTAGCGACGCCGCGCCGTTTGAGCCGCTATCGGCTGAGAGATCAGCCAGCGCGCCGATAGCCGGAAGCGAGCAGCCGCTCGGCCAGAGCGCCGGGCGATTCTTTTCGGACGTGCGCGAAGGGATCATCTACATCTGGGCCACGCCGTTCGTTCGCGGGGTGATACTGGCCAACATCGGCTGGGCTACGGGAGGCGGGATGGTCAACCTGTTGTTCGATCAGATGGGCGGACACACCTTCGCTCACAGCGCCGGCGACGAAGGAGACTGGAACGTGGCGGCGCTCTTTACGGCAAGCGGCGCGGGACTGTTTCTGGGAATGATGCTTGCGCGGCGGGCGGGCGCGTGGGCGAAGGAAGAGCGCAGGGCAGGTTTGTTCATTGGCTGGTCGCTGGTGGCGCAGGGCGCGTTGATGGCGGCAGCCGGGTTGATGCCCTCGCTCGGTTTGACGGCGTTGCTCGTAGGCGCAGCGCGATTGATACTCGGCGCGGAGTTCGGCGTGCAGGAGACGTTCGTGATGCGCGTGCTGCCGGACGAGTATCGCGGAAGGGTGTTTACGACTGACCGCTCGCTCGAACTTGCGACCATGTCGATAGCGACAGCGGCAAGCGGCTGGCTCATAAAATGGCTCGACCCGCGCGCGGTGATGATAATATCGGGCGCGCTCTCAGCAGTGCCCGGAATCGTCTGGCTGCTTGCGATGAGCCTCACGGGATTTCGCGTCCCCTCGCGCGCCGTCCGCGAAAGCTACGGCGATTGAAGAGTGAAGGGTGAAGGGTGAAGAAGGGATGATGGTTCTTTCACCTCATCACCTCATCATCCCCTGGGCCTCTTCACCCTTTGCGTTGACACCAAAGGGCGTTTGTGTGATTTTGGAAAAGCTGGATCGCTGGAAATCCGACTCCAGACTCTCGACTCCGGACTTTACTTATGGGCATTCCAACTTTTCAGGATGTTCTCATCGCTCGAAAACAGATCGCTCCTTATCTTGCCCGAACACCGCTCTACAACTATCCGGCCATTGACGAACTGACGGGCGCAAGCTGCTTCATCAAGCATGAAAACTATCAACCCGTAGGCGCGTTCAAAGTGCGCGGCGGCGTCAACCTCATATCGCAGATGAGCGAAGAGGAACGCTCTCGCGGAGTCATCTGCGCTTCGACCGGCAATCACGGGCAATCAGTCGCTTACGCGGCGCGGCTCTTCGACGTGGCTGCGCGAATAGTCGTCCCCGAAGGCGCGAACCCCGGCAAGGTAACCGCTATGCGAGGACTCGGCACGGAGGTCATCTTTCACGGCGAGCGGTTCGATGATGCCCGTCTGCATTGCGAGGAGATCGCTCGTGAGACGGGCGCGCGTTATGTGCATTCGGGCGATGAGCCGATGCTTATCGCAGGCGTTGCGACTTATGCGCTTGAGATGTTCGAGGATCAACCTGAGCTTGAAGTCGTGCTTGTGCCTGTTGGCGGAGGAAGCGGCGCAGCCGGCGTGTGCGTTGTGGCTCGCGCTCTTGGCTCGCGAGTCCGAGTCATAGGCGTGCAGTCTGAAAGCTCGCCCGCCGCGTATCAGTCATGGCGCAATGGAGAAGTGATGGAAGCGCCCAATCGCACGTTTGCCGAAGGACTGGCGACAGGCGCGGGGTTCGCGCTGCCTCAGCGAATACTGCGGGAGATGCTCGATGATTTTCTTCTGGTGCGCGATGAGGAGATTCGACTCGCCATGCGATGGATGATCGAGCGCGCGCACACGCTCTCGGAAGCCGCAGGAGCCGCGCCTCTGGCCGCCGCATACCTCATGCGCGATGAACTGAGAGGAAAAAAGATCGGCCTGGTGTGCTCGGGCGGCAACACTTCGCTCGATCATCTGAGAGAGGCGATTGATGAGTAATACGTTTCAGAAGCGTTGATCGTCTGACCGCGTCCAAGTAGAATTCTTCACGTTCTTGAAGTCTCATGCGGCTCAGGGTCAGTCTCCTGTGTCGATTCATTCAGGCCAATATTCGAGGTCAACTCTTTATGTTGCGCCGCTCGATTGCTTTTCTCTGGGTGCTGGCTTTCGCGCATCTGGCGCAGGAGGCGCGAGGCTGCGCCAACTGGAAGACAGTTCCTCAGCAGGATATGAAGGTCGAGGCCGCAGACATCGGCGACCCGCAGGCCGATGCCGCCATTCTTCTGCGCGAAGGCGAACTCAACGATAACGACTCGGAAGGCACGAGCCTCAAAATCTTCATTCGAATAAAAATATTCAACGAACGGGGACGACGCTACGCCGACATACAGCTTCCTTACAGCGTCGAGCAGGGCAGGATAACCGATGTGCATGCCCGAACCATCAGACCCGACGGCTCTGCAGTTGAAGTCGAAGGGCGCGATATACTCGACAAACTGGTGCTCAAGACCAGCCACGGCGTTCATCGCGCCAAAGTATTCTCGATGCCCGCAGTCGAACCGGGCGCGATCATCGAATACCGCTACCGCCAGACTTACCCCCAGGGCTTTCGCTACTTCGCGCTCGATCTGCAATCGGAACTCTTCACCCGCCAGCTTCATTATTCGATTCAGCCGCAGGCGGCTTCCCGATTCGATGTCCGCTGGGTCACCTTCAACGCTCCCGACCCGAAAATATTCGAGCCGAAATGGAACGGCAGATACGACATAAGAGCCGAAAACATCCCTCCGTTTCGACGCGAGCCGATGATGCCCCCGGAACTGACCGTCAAAATATGGGGCTGGCTCTATTACTCGGACGAACTGGAAACCGATCCCGAAAAATACTGGCGCAACTACTCCCGCCGCATGCACGAGCGCGCCCTCTACGAAACCAGGCCGACCGGAACCATTCGCCGCATAGCCGAAGAAATAACTCTTTCAACTGACAGCGCGCAGGAAAAAATCGCCCGAATCTACGCCTACGTTCAAAGCGAGATACGCAACATAGGAACTTCTCAGGAGGGCGAGCACAAGAAAAATGACACGGCAGATCAGACTCTCCGCCGTCGCTACGGCGCTCCGCGAGAGATCAACCGATTGTTCATCTCCCTTCTTCGAGCCGCCGGACTCGATGCCCGCGTGGCCGAGTTGGCCACCCGCGACGAGAATTTCTTTCATCGCTCCTTCCCCGACGCCTTTCAGTTCAACAGCGAAGCGACCGCAGTGCTGCAGCGCGACGGCTCGGCGCAGTTCTTCGACCCCGGCACGCCTTACTGCCCGGCAGGGATGCTCTCGTGGGAAAAGGAAGCGACCACCGCTCTGATTTACGACAGCCGACAGTTGCGCTTCGTCGAGACCCCTCTGAGCGACGCTTCGCGCAACAGCGAGGAGCGACGGCTTATGGTCAGGCCGCTTGCTGACGGAGGGGTCGAGGTCAAAACGGAATCGCGGGTGAGCGGGCAGAAGGCCATCGAGCTTCGCAATGAAGTGATCGATCTGACGCCTGAGGACCGTCGCAAACGGCTGGCTTCTCCCGTGCGCGAGCTTCTGCCTGCGGCCATACTCAACGATTCAACGGTAGCCGTCCTCAATCTTACGAACGCGACTGCGCCCGCAGGCGCGGCCTACTGCTTCAACGTGCCTCAGTTCGCTTCGCGCGCCGGAAGCCGATTGCTGCTTGCTCCCGCGCTGCTTTCTCACCACGATGAGAGTTTGTTTGCCGCGCCCCGCCGCGACAACAAGGTTTATCTGAATTATCCCTGGTCTGAAAGCGAGCGGGTGGTGATAGAAACGCCCGACGGATTCGAAATAGAGCAACTGCCCAACCCCATAGAGATAGACATAGGCGCGGCCCGCTATCGCGCCGCTTTCACCCGCGAAGGCGGCAGCGTCGTCTACGAGCGCAGCCTGATGGTCAACGCCATACTGTTTACGCCCGATCAATACACGACGCTCAAAGCTTTCTTCGACCGGGTGCATAGCGCAGACCGCGCGGTTATTTCCTTCAAACAGTGAGAGAGCGATGATCGACTCAGAAGGCCGGCTCGACGCCGACCGAATCACCCAGGAGGTCTGGTGCGGAGCCACGCTCGAAGAGGACGACCTCTCGTCGCTCATTCGCCTGGGCATAAGCCGGGTGGTCAACCTCGAAACATCGCAGCATTATGATTTCCAGGCATTGCTGCGCGCGAGGATCGATTATTTCAACATCCCTGTTCAGGACATAGATTATCCTCTGCCGGAACTGGTCATCGAGCAAACGGTGACGGCCATAGATGAAGCGGCGCGTCGGGGGCGTCGGGTCTATGTGCATTGCACCGCTGGATGGCAGCGGTCTCCCGCCATAGTGGCCTGCTATCTCATCTACAAAGGTCTTTCAGCCGAGCAGTCTTTCGAACTGGTCAAGCAAATGCGCCCGGCGGCGCGATTTTATGCCTCGCACATCTCTTCGGCCATCAGATACGAGGCGCGGCTGAGGCTGTTAGGAGCAGGAGGAAAGGCAGGAAGTTGAGGAGTCAGGAAGCGCGGTTCAATCGGCGAAGCAGGTTGAGCGGAGGAACGGGGGCCTTGTCATCGTCCTGTCCCCATCGCATCTCGGCAAACGCGCAGTTGACCCGAAAGCATAGTTTTATGAGTTCCTCTTCGGGCTGGCCGAAATCGAGATCGCAATCGTAAACGCAGACGGCGAGCGGGCCAGATTCAGCTTCCTCGACTTTCATTCGATCATGCATGACGGTTTCTCCCTCATGATAGTGAGACGTAAAAGAGCAGCGTTGTAATCGGTTTTTTTGCCTGAGATCGCGGACCGGATTTATCGAAGCTTGAGCTTGTGGGCAGGCTTTCTCTACAATGTCCCCTCTTTATGCTTGAGCGACTGATGCACAAATGGGAGCGCCGTCTGGCCGACCGCACGACCAACCGTGTCGCGCGCCCATTCGAGTGGGGCCTGGAATTCCTCGACACCCGCGCGGGGAATCCCCGCCAGTCGCTTTTCGAATTCAATGATCGCGCGGTGGCTGAAAGCGACCGCTTCTTCAGTTTGAACGGCAGTACACACTTTTCCTGCGACGGAAACTGGCTCACCTTCAAATCCGCTTTGCCATCGCGTTGGGAAGAAAACAACACCGTCTATGCGCGCTGGTTTCCTGTGCGCAGGGGAGAGTCAGAGGATGAGACCGACAGCGCGCAACGACGTGCGGTCATCGTGCTGCCTCAGTGGAACGGCGACATCGAAAGCCACCTGGGACTTTGCCGCGCGCTCAACCGCGCAGGCATCGCCGCGCTCAGACTCAGCCTCCCCTATCACGACCGCCGCATGCCGCGTGAGCTGGAGCGCGCCGATTACCTTGTGAGTGCCAACCTCGGTCGCACTCTTCAATCCGTCCGACAGGCCGTCATCGATACCCGGACTGCGATAAGCTGGATGATCGAGCGCGGCTATGACCGCATAGGTATTGCCGGAACCAGCATAGGCTCATGCGTTTCGTTTCTGGCTTTCACTCACGACCCGCGAATCAAAACGGGCGTCTTTAACCTGGTGTCGAGCTATTTCGGCGACGTGGTGTGGGACGGACTCACGACTGAGCACATCCGTCACAGTCTGGAAACTGCCATCACGAGGGAGGAAGCGCGGCGGGCATGGATGGCCATAAGCCCGAACGCTTATGTGTGGAAACTCAGAGGCGACCAACGTCGCGGCCTGATTATATCGGCGCGCTACGACCTAACCTTCACATCTGAGCTTTCGAAACTGTTCTTCGACGAGTGCTCCCGTCACGGCGCGCGACTGGATAAAAGAATTCTTCCCTGGGGGCATTACACTATGGGCGAAGTGCCTTTCAGGTATTATGACGGCTACCTCATCATCAGCTATCTGAAAAGGCATCTGTGAAGCGACAGGAGGAAAACTTTCATGCTGATAAAAACGATTGGCTCGATACTTGCGCTTGCCGCGCTCTCTCTTACGGCCTTTGCGCAGCAGGCGGCTGGCCTGCCCGAATCGGATCACTTCACCGTCAGGCAGGTCGCGCCCGGCGTGTGGGCTTTGATAGCCAGGCAGCGCGCTCCGTCGCTTGCCGTATCCAACGCGGCAGTTATAGAGATAGGCGACAAAGTGATGGTCATTGATTCGCACCTCTCGCCTTCGGCGGCACGCGAAGCGGCCCGCCTCACAGCCGCGCTGACCGGCAACAAGCCCGTCCGCTATCTGGTCAACACTCACTGGCACCCGGATCACGTTCAGGGCAACTCGACTTATTCGTCGGCCTTTCCCTCGGCAATCGACATCATCGCTCACATCAACACCCGACGCGACATCATCGCCCTTGAGATTCCTTTTCTCAAAGATCAGAAGGCGGCCCTCCCGCGTCAGATCGCCGACCTTAAAGGCCAGCTTGCGACCGGAAGAGTGGAAGGCCGGGTGATGACCGACCCGCAGAGGCGACAACTCGAAGCGCGAATACTTCAGTTCGAGGCTACGCTCAAAGAGATAGAAAACCTTGAGATCACCCTGCCGACGCTCACCCTGGATCGCTCGATGACTCTGCACGCCGCCGGACGCGAAGCGCGCGTGCTTTATTTCGGTCGAGGCCACACCGAAGGCGATGTGGTGGTTTTTCTCCCTAATGAAAAGGTGCTCATAACCGGCGACCTGCTGACCAATGGAATCCCTCTGATGAGAGACGCCTTCCCGCTCGAATGGAGCGCGACGCTGGCCGGAGTCGAACGCCTCGACTACGCGCAGAACATCCCCGGTCACGGAGATGTGCAGCATGGCAAGGAGCGATTGCAGATGCTCCGCGCATTTCTGGATGATTTGGTTCCGGCTGTTCGCAAAGCGATTGCCGAAGGCAAGGCTGTCGCCGAGGCGAAACAGACTGTCAAAGCCGAGCTATCGGTGAAGCACGAAAAGAACTTTCCTCCGAACTCATGGAACGGCGGGGCCGAAGCCGCTATAGAGCGAGCATACAATCACCTGGCTTCAGGCCCGAGATGATGTCAGCGGCTCCGCGACCGAAAAGCGTCCGTAGCATAAGCAAGGGCTTGAAAAGCGTCAGTAGCCCGCGCGTAAAGTGTCAGTAGCCCGCGCGTAAAGTGTCAGTAGCCCGCGCGTAAAGTGTCAGTAGCCC
>CAZPQE010000099.1:10879-15471 GCA_964588615.1 uncultured Clostridia bacterium
GCGCGTAAGCAAGGGCTTGAAGGCTTGAATGGAATCGACAGACGCACGCCGTTCATTGACGGATTGGATCATCCTGGTCGCCGCGTTCTACCTCGTGTGGATGGTTCGAGCGACCATACTCTATCCAATCGATGAGAGCATCGAGTCTGATACTCAGAGACAACTCTACAGCCACGCGGTGAGGATCGCGCTGTGGATCGCGCCGGTTTTTCTCTACATCAGATTCGTCGATAAAACCGGCCCGCTCAAATACCTCAAGCTTACGACCAGAATCATTCGCCCGATCGAGAGCCTGCTGCTGATCCTCGGTTACTTCGCCGGCATGTGGGCTTTTGAAAGCGCGATGGCCGGAAGATCGATATTTCACATAGAGTTTCTGACTGCGACTGCCTTGCTGCAGGCTTTGCTGTTTGCATCCTGCGCGCCGATAGCAGAGGAGATTTTTTTCCGGGGCTTCGCGCTTGAGAAGATGAGCGGGGCGATGAAGTTCTGGAAATCGAATCTTCTGACCGCGTTTCTGTTTGTGTTGATTCACTGGCCGTACTGGTTATACAGCCAGGGGTTTCAGGTTCAGAAGATCAGGGATTCTGTGGGCATATTCGCGCTGGGCTGTTTTCTCGGATTCCTGGCTCGCAGAAGCGGGTCACTTTGGCCAGCGATAGCCGCTCACTGGCTGAATAATTTTTTCGCGGGATATCTGAGGTGAGCGTCATTCGAAGAGGTCATCGACCGCCATCTGCCAGCGCGGCACTGCCGGTTCGGCTTCAGCCATCTCGCCTCGCCGGTAGATGGTCGGAGCCTCGGTGTCAGTAGAGCGATAAACCCGCACCACATCGTCGCTCAACAGGTCAACGTCCCAGACAACGAGCGTGCCCGCAGCAAAATAATCCCGTCGCTTTTCTGCCAGACGGTGTTCGGCTTCCGGCCCATAGTCGTTTTCGCTCCTGACCTCGACGGCGAAAAGAGGCGCTCCGTCGAAAAACTTCATGCCTGCGCGCGGGCCGACATAGAAAGCCGCGTCAGGGCTGAAGAGTTCCCGGTTCGGCAGGCTGACTCGGAAGCCTTTATTGTCGCTGACCGCGCGGCCTCTTTTTTCTCGCCTGGCATATTCGCGCAAACTGGCGAATATCTCGTCGCCTGCATAGCCCGGCTCATCTCCTGTCGGAGCCATCAGTATCACTTCTCCATTGACGATTTCCGCCTTGCCGTCATAAGGCAGACGGTAGAGGTCTTCGACAGAGGCAGGAGTTTTCGCAGTCATACCGCAACCTCGCAGCCGCATACTAACATGAATCGACTCTCAAGTCAGTCGTCTTGCCCATAACCAGCCGCCCAACTACAATACCGGTCGTGAAATCGATAACAGTAGGAATCAGCGGAGCGTCGGGCGCGATCTACGCGCAGCGACTTCTGATGCAGCTTGAAGCAAGCGCCGAAGTGCGGCAGATCAATCTGGTGGTGAGCGGTCCCGGTCGCCGCGTCATCATGGACGAACTGGGCATCGCCTCGAACATAGATGCCGAGCAGATGGTCGCCGAAATGATCGGGCAGAGGCCGTCGAAAACCGTAGTGTTCCATCCCGGCGACATAGGCGCAGCCATCGCTTCAGGCTCTTACCCCGTAGATGCGATGGCCATCATTCCGTGTTCGTCATCGACGGTAGGCGTGATCGCTTCCGGGTCGAGCCGCAACCTTCTGCAACGAGCCGCTGAAGTCTGTTTGAAAGAGGGTCGAAAACTCGTGATCGTTCCGCGAGAGACTCCGCTCTCGACCATTCATCTTGAGAACCTGCTCCGATTGCGGCAGGCGGGAGCGATGATCCTCCCGGCGATGCCCGCCTTTTATCATCGCCCTTCGGACATAAACTCGCTCGTCGATCATTTCATTTACCGGGTGATGGATCACCTCGGCCTTCAGCACTCGCAGGAAACAGTCTGGCACGGCGATGTGAGTCGGGTTTAGCCGCTACACCACGCGGCCCGACTTGATGACCGCGCGGACGTGATTGATGCCGAAGAAATAAGGTATCTGGCGGTAATCGGCGCAATCGAACAGAACAGCATCGGCCTGTTTGCCCGCCTCAAACGACCCCGCGCGCGCGCCGATATCGAGGCTGTAAGCGGCGTTGATCGTAGCCGCCGTCACTGCCTCAGCAGGAGTCATTCGCATCTGCGTACAGGCTATCGATAGGATCATCTGCATCGAAGGCGTGGGCGAAGACCCCGGATTGAAATCCGTCGCAAGCGCGACGGCAAGCCCCGCTTCGATCATCCGTCGCGCGGGCGGATATCGAGTCAGACCAAGATTGAACACCGCGCCCGGAAGAAGCACTGCAATCACTCCCGCCTGCCGCATGGCTTCTATGCCTTCATCATCGATCCATTCGAGGTGATCGGCAGTCCGCGCGCCGAGTTCTGCCGCAAGCCTCGCGCCCCCGCTCAGACTCAGTTGATCGGCGTGAAATCTTATCCCCAGTCCGAGTTCTTTCGCTCGCCTAAGCACCCGACGAGATTCCTCGACCGTGAACACATGCGATTCGCAGAAGATGTCGGCGTATCGCGCCAGTTTTTCGACAGCCACTCGCGGCATCATTTCGTCTATGACGAGGCGGATGTAATCCTGGCGCGACGAGCGAAATTCGTCGGGGATTTCATGCGCGCCCAGAAAAGTCGGTATGAGATCGAGCGGCGTCTCGCGGTCGAGCCTGCGGATGACGCGAAGTATTTTCAGTTCGTCTTCGACTGAAAGCCCGTAGCCGCTTTTGGCTTCTATCGTCGTCGTGCCGTGAGCGAGCATTTGTCTCACTCGCGACAACGCCACCTGAAATAATTCTTCTTCGCTCGCGGCGCGCGTTTTTCTCACCGTCGAACGAATGCCGCCTCCGCGCGCGGCTATCTCCTGATAGGTCGCCCCCGAGGCTCGCATTTCGTATTCATCCTCGCGCGTTCCGGCAAAGACCGGGTGGGTGTGGGCATCGATGAACCCCGGCATCACGACTGAACCTGCGGCATCGATTCGACAGGCGTCTGAGCGGGCGAGTTTTTCTATTTCATCCCGATGACCGACGGCTGCAACGAGGCCGTCGCGCGCTAGCAGAGCGCCGTTTTCGATTATCGCAAGGTCGCGCATTTCATCTCCGACGCGCGCCCGCGCCGGGCCGCCGATGGTGACGAGTTGAGACGCGCCGGTTATGAGCAGTTCTTCTGCCATAGTTGAAACAATCGCCGCTGTGCTATATTGACCGCCATTCGATCAATAGTCTGTCCTGAGTCCGGCGAAGGACTAAGGACAAATGACAAAGGACCAAAAAGCAAATGTCCGACACGTTATTGGGAACAGTCAAGGGACCAGGCGAGAAGCCCAACGAGTTCGTCTTCATCACTACCGACAACGACCGCGCCCGCATAAGCGAGTTCGTCTACTATCGCGCCCGCGCTTCGGGCTCCGAAAAGAAGATTCTCGGCAACATCACCGAACGAAGGCTGGCGCGCTCGCTGCCGGACAGCTTTCTTGCTGACCCGGCGACTCCGCCCGCAGGGGTGGCTGCGATGATCGGGCTTGAAAGTGAATCATCCGAGCTTTTCGAAATAGTAGTTTCAGTCATCGGCTACTACGACGAGGAGTTGAAAGATTTCGCAAACCCGCGCATACCTCCCATGCCCGGACAGTCGGTCTATCTCGCTCCGTCAGAGATGCTCGCGGGCGTGCTTTCGCCCCGTAAGAAGGGAGAGCGAGGGGCGGCGCACATCGGCAGCCTGCTCACGCGCGAAGCGGGCGAAGTGCCTGTCGTGCTTTCTGTGAAGGATGTCGTCTCGACTCACCTCGCAGTGTTGGCTTCGACCGGCGCGGGCAAGAGTTACACTGCGGCGGTTCTGATCGAAGAACTGATGAAGCCTGAGAATCGATCCTCTGTGCTCATCATCGATCCGCACGGCGAGTACAACACGCTTCAGGAAATCAAGAAGCCGGAAAACAGGGAGTATTTTTTCGCTAATGGGTATGAGCCTGAAGTGCGGGTGCTTCAACCCGAACGGGTCAAGGTGCGATTCGATTCGCTGTATTTCGCAGACATCTGCTATCTGCTTCAGGATCTTTCAGAGAAGATGAAATTTCATCTGGGCAAAGCTTTCGACGCGGTGCGCAAGCGAGTGGGCGCGCACGGGCATTACGGGTTTCAGGATTTGATCGACGAGGTCGCCGAGCAGCGTTATGGCGATGATGATCGCGCGGGCAACATCTCGACGATAGACGCGCTCGAATGGCGTTTGCACAACCGCTTTCGCGGATATTCGAAGCACCAGATTTTTTCCGACAGCGAGCACAATGCGCTGACCGATCTTTTCCGACCGGGGCAATGCACTGTGCTTCAGCTTGTCGATATAGCCGAAGACGAGCAGCAGGTGATCGTGGCTGCGCTGCTCCGCCGGGCGATACTGGCGCGTATGGCTACGCACAAAGGCGAAATCGATTCACAAAGCGACCGCTATCTTCCCTATCCGATTTTCACACTGCTCGAAGAGTCTCACCGATTCGCGCCTGCGGGTCAGACGGTCGTTTCGACCAACGTGCTCAAACAGATTCTCGCCGAAGGC
>CAZPQE010000100.1:0-15447 GCA_964588615.1 uncultured Clostridia bacterium
TCACCTCAATATCGGCAGGCTTTCCATTGGGTTTGACGACTTCGGTTCCCATCTCCGGGCTGGCTGCTGCGGGTTTTGCAACCAGCGGCGCATTTTCGCGCTCAGGCTCGACGGCGATGACCGGCTCGACCGAAGCGACGAGTCGAGGGATGACTTCTTCGCGCGCCGTCGGTTTTTCAATAGGCGGCCTTTCGACAGGGCGACGGCTCTCGCGGAGCGTAACCGCTGTTTGCGTAACCGCTGTTTGCGTAACCGCTGTTTGCGTAACCGCTGTTTGCGGAAGCACGGGCTGCGAAATCGCCGACTGCTGGCGCTGGGCGCGATCTTCTTCTGCTCTCAACGCATGTTTTTCTTCGGCCCGGATGCGGCGCTGCTCGATGCGCCGCCACACCCACGCTCTGACGCGATCAAAGAAGGTCGGCTTCTCTCTGCGGGATTCGACGCGCCCTGACGGGCGAGCCCACGCCAGGAGAGTGGAGAGCGAAGTCTCCATCGTCAGTATGAACGTCAGGACTGAGGCTACGGCGAGCACTATGGCTGCACCCAGAGTGTTGAGCAGGCTGACGAGTTTCTCCGATAGCAGATAGCCGACCGCACCCCCGTTGCTCGATATGTGCTCAAGGGTGCTGATGCCGATTTTCGGAAACAGCGAGAGGAACCCTGAGAAAGTGATCAGAAGGAGCGCGCTTCCTGCGGCTTTGAGCGCAGGTATTCGCGCGCGCTCGGAGAAAAACACTCTCACCGCGATGTAGACTATAAGCGCGGGAATGATGAATGAAGCGATGCCGAAGAGTTGGAGGAAGAATTCGCTCACGTAAGCGCCGACCCTGCCTATGAGGTTCGAGGGATCAGTTCTGGAACTGATCGAGTTCCAACTGGGGTCCTGCGGATTGTAAGTCACAAGGCTCAACAGCAGCAGCGCAGCCGCCGCGCCGAGCAACACGGCCAGCACTTCGTTCCTGAGCGACTTTCGATTCGAATGCGTTGTTCGAGACTTGGTCATCCCTTCTTCCGCCGCTAGAGTTTACCATGCGGCACAAGGCAAAAGGAAAAAGGTAAAAGGCAAAAACAGCTTATACTCCCGGCGCTTTTCACCTTTTTCCTTTTTCCTTTTTACCTCTTCGCAAAGTCGCCCGCTTTGATTATGGTCATCTTCGACGCGCTGATGTGACGGCGAAGAGCGGCCACGATCTGATCGGGCGTGAGCGCGGAGGTCCTCTTTTCAAACTCCGCGTCCCAGGCCAGCGCCCGACCGAGATAAACATAGTTCGACATACGGGCGACGAGTTGCGCGTCCTGCGTGCGCTCAAGCTGCTGCGATTGCAGAAAGCCGGTTTTGGCCGCCGCCACTTCTTCAGCGGTGAAGCCGTCTTTCAAAGCTTTTTCCATCTCTTCCTTGAATGCCGCTTCGAGCTTCGCCGCGTTCTGCGGCGCGTAGATGGCGAAGGCCACGAAAGAACCGGCCTTGTCCAGAGGGCTGGCCTGAAGTTGCGACCCAACGCCGTAGCTGAGTCCGTCCTTCTGGCGTATGCGCGTGGCCAGTCGCGAGTTGAGGAATCCTCCGCCCAGCATGTAATTGGCCAGCGCCAGCGCCGCATAATCGGCATCCGTGTCCTTGAGGTTCAGCATCATCCCGGCGATGAAAAACGCATTGGATTTGTCAGGCGCTTCGAGCGACTGATTGACAGCCGGAATGTCGCGGTACGAATTGACCAGACGCGAAAACGCGCGGGGGCTTTTCCACGCGGCGAAAAGCTCGCGCGCAAGCCGCGCGATTTCCCTGTCGTCGAAATCGCCGACGACGGCAAGCGCGGCGTTTGATGCGCCATAAAAATCAGCGTAAAACTTTTTCACGTCGTCGAGTGTCGCGGCTTTGATTTCCGTGATGCTCTCATCGATGGTCGGCACATATCGGACATCGCCTTTCGGATAAGGAGTGAGGTGACGCTGAAAGGCGATCACGGCCATCTGCGAAGGCTCGCTGCGGCCCTGCTCGATTGCGGCAAGCGATTCTTCACGCAACTGCTCGAACTCGCTTGCCGGAAACGAAGGCTCGCGCAATATTTCAGCGACCAGTTTGAGCACTGCCGGCAGGTTGTCGCGCAGGGTCTCTATCGAAACGCTGACCGAATTGGGGCCGCCGAAAATATCCACTCTCGCTTTCAGCCTGTCGAATTCATCCCTGATCTGCTGGCGGGTGTGTCGCGCGGTTCCGCGCGTGAGCATCTGCGCGACGAGGCTTCCGGCTGTCGAGCGACCGAACAGGCTCTTTTCATCTCCGAACCTCAGAGTCATCGAAGCCACTACAGTCGCCCCGCGAGTCTTTTTGGGAAGCAGCGCGAGGCCCACTCCTCCCGCAGGTTCGGGCCTGACTGTGCGCGAATCGATATTGGCGGGCGAGGCGTCGAACGCTTCGCCTGCCGCCACCGCCGCGTCGCCCTTGTAATCCTTGAGCATCGCCGCCACGTCGGGAGTCGGAGGGATTTCAGCGCGGTCGGGTTTGGCGGTGGGTATGAAAAATCCCAGCGTGCGATTCGAAGGCTTGAGGTAAGAGAGCGCGACTCGCTGCACGTCTTCGACAGTCGCCTTGCGCAACTGATCCCGATGCCAGAACATCAATCGCCAGTCTCCCAGCGCAGCCCACTCGCTCAATTCGAGGTTGACCGTCTCGCTGGAATTCAGATTGAGTTCGAACTGCTTGAGAAGCTGCGTCCGCGCGCGCTCGACTTCTTCTCTGGTTATGGGGCTGGATGCGATCTTTTCTATTGTTTCAAGCAGCGAGTCGCGCGCCGGGTCGAGCGGCGCTTCGACGCGCACTTCGGCCCCGAACAAAACCACTCCGGGATCGTGCTGCTGAATACTGTACCCTTCGATTGATGACGCTTTTTTGGTTTCCACCAGCGCCTTGTGCAATCGCCCCGATGGGGTATCGGAGAGAATCTCTACCAGAATATCTACAGCCGCCGAGTCTGGATGCGCGCCCGAAGGAATGTGATAGGTCGCGCCGACCATCTGCACATCTCCCACCCGACGGAGCGTGACCACTCTTTCGCCGTCCTGCACAGGTTCAGCGGTGTAAAACCGGGGAAGCTGTCTTGTGGGGCGGGGTATGGGGCCGAAGGCCGAAGCGATGATGCTCAGGGCTTTCGCCTCATCGAATTTTCCCGCCAGTATCAGGTAAGCATTGTCGGGCTGGTAATAGGTCTTGTAGAAAGCCTGCAATCTTTCGATGGGCACGTTTTCGATATCGGAGCGCGCTCCGATGGTGGTCTTGCCGTAGTTGTGCCACAGGAATGAGGTCGAGAGCATGCGCTCAATGAGAATCCCCTGCGGGCTGTTTTCGCCCAGTTCGAATTCGTTGCGCACTACAGTCATTTCCGAGTCGAGGTCTTTTTTGGCGATGAACGAATTGACCATCCGGTCAGCTTCGAACCTGATCGCCCAATCGAGGTTGGCGTCAGAAGCAGGAAGGATTTCGTAATAGTTCGTCCGGTCGAAATCCGTCGTGCCGTTCGAATCTGCGCCTCTTTCGGTCAACTCCTGCGGAATGTTTTTATGCGTGGGCGTGCCTTTGAAAACGAGGTGTTCGAGCAGGTGAGCCATGCCTGTCTCGCCATAGTTTTCGTGACGCGAGCCGACCAGGTAGGTGACGTTGACGGTTATGGTCTGCTTGGACAGGTCGGGAAAGAGGAGGAAGCGCAAACCGTTTTGCAATCGGTACTCGGTGACGCCTTCGACCGAAGTGATGCGCTCGACCCCTTTGGGCAGCGCGGGCGCTGACTGGGCAAGCGCGGGGGCGAGAAGGTTTGCAATCAATATCAGGAGGATGAAAGAGCGAGCGGCAGCGTAGAGCGATTTCATAGTGATTCCTTTCTCATGTGTTTCTTTTGTGCGTCAGCGAATTCGATCAGATCGGGAAAGAAGTTCCTGAATTCGGACTGGAGTTGATCGTAGTTTTGTGTCAGGTCTTCGATGGCATCGGCCAGCGGGTTTTCGCGTCGGAGCCTGCGCGAGGTGCGTTCGAGTATCGCTCTGATTGCGCGCAGGTCGCGGTAAGCCATCAGCCAGTTGTTTTTTATCATCGCGGGAAGAGAGCCTTTCAATCTTTCGGGAAGGATATCTCTTCGGTCATCGAGCGCGCGGTAGACGCGAAGAGAAAAATCCTGAAGCGACGCCGTCGAATAATCCGACCAGTTGGCAGCAAGGAAGTGGTCGTAGAAGATATCGACCGCGACTCCGGCAAATCGGCGTCTGTCAGTGTGAATGCGGCTTTTGCTCAGGCGAAACATCTGGTGAGAATCAGTAAACACATCTATCTTGCGGTGGAGTTCTATGCCGAGTCGGATGTCGAGGGTGTAGCGGTCACTGAGGGCGCCCTTGACGAAATCGCCCAGCAGGCTTCCGACTATCGAATCGGTCGAATCATCGGACAAATACAAATGCGCCAGATAATTCATCTCGCATTCAGGTCGCTTAAAAGCTCGCCTTCATTTCTATAGGCTGTTTGTTTTTCAGGAAAGCCGACAGCGAGCAGTTCCACACGGCTGTGGTGCGATTGAGCACGATGTCGGCGTTCGAAGAGAGTATCGGCGAAGGCGCGTGCAGAACGAAGCGCATCTTGACCATCGAAAAAATGACCGGCTTCAACTGCTCTTCCAACTGCTTTCCGAAATCCATCTCCGCAGGCTTGGGATCCTCAGCAGGCTTGGTCTCTTTTGCAGGCCCCGTTGCCTCCGGTTTTTTGTCCAGATCAGAGATGTCCATGTAAAACTTCTGAAAGAAGGAAGTCCGACTTCCCTGCTTTTCGGTTTGCAGATTCCAGACAACGGGCGTCTGCTTGCTCTTGTCAGTATCTTTCATGCTCTCTTTGCCGAAGTTGGCGAGCGCGGCTTCGAGGTCTTTGAGTTGTTTGAACTCAAGCACGATATAGAATCCGCGCGCTCCGTTTTGCCGGACTTCTTTGACCTCTTTGACCTTGACGGTCGGAGGGATGCCGGAAGTCAGACCGCTCTTGAGTTCCAGCAGCTTGTCTTCAGGCTTGTCCTTCGACCCAGGTGCGCCAGCAGCCATCTCGTCGGGGAAGTCGGGAATCGAAATGAACATAACCATCTCGCCGCTGCCGTCAGCATTGAGAAAGACCTCCTGCTCGATGCTGAAACACCCCGTCGCAAAAACGCTCAGGAGCAGAAGAAAACCAAAACCAGCTATGCGCTTGAATTTCATAATAGTCTCCGAGTCTGGAATCTGAAGTCAGGAGTCGAATTCGGACTCTCGACTCCAGACTCCAGACTATTCAATTTCGATTCGCCTTGCTCTTGAAAACAAGGAACTGTCGGACGAAATCATCGATGTCGCCGTCGAGCACCGAATCGACATCCGAGGTTTCGAACTTGGTGCGCACGTCCTTGACCAGTCGATAGGGGTTGAGGACGTAGTTTCTGATCTGCGAGCCGAACGAAATATCGCGCTTCGACTCTTCAAGCTGCGCGGTCTCGGCCTGCCGCTTTTCCATCTCAAGCTCGTAGAGTTTCGACTTGAGCACTCTCATCGCCACCTCGCGGTTCTGATGCTGAGACCGCTGGTTCTGACAGGTGACGACTATGCCGGTCGGAAGGTGAGTTATGCGCACGGCGGAATCGGTCACGTTCACGTGCTGGCCGCCCGCGCCCGACGAGCGATAGGTATCTACGCGGAGGTCTTTGTCGAGGATTTCTATATCGATGTCTTCATCGATTTCAGGGTAGACGAAGACGGAAGCGAAGCTGGTCTCGCGGCTCTGCCCGGCGTTGAATGGGCTGATACGCACAAGGCGATGCACGCCCGCTTCAGCCGCCAGCAGTCCGTAAGCGTAATCGCCTTCGACGGTGAAGGTGGTGGATTTTATGCCCGCCTCTTTGCCCGGCTGCTCGTCGAGGACTTCGATCTTGAAGCCGCGACGCTCAGCCCACCGGAGATACATCCGCAGAAGAATCTCGGCCCAGTCCTGCGCGTCGGTTCCGCCCGCTCCGGCATTGATGGTGACTATCGCGTTGCGGGCGTCGTTCGGGCCTGAGAGCAGCATCTCGACTTCAGTCTCTTCAGTTTCCTCTCGAAGTTTTTCGAGAGCCGCGCGAAGTTCGACGAGCGAGTGTTCATCCTCGGCAGCGAAATCGATCAACACGGCGGCGTCCTGGATTTCGCGGTCGAAGCGATCAGCCGTTTCGATTGACGCCTCAAGGCGGCGGCGCTGTTTGAGCAGTTTTTGAGCGCGCTGCTGATCGTTCCAGAATTCGGGTTTGGCTATTTCTTCCTCGATGAGATTGAGTTCCGCTTTCTTGGCCTCCGGGTCAAAGGAACCTCCGCAGTTCGGATACTCTCGATGACAGCTCTTCGTATTTTTCTTTCAGTTCTTCGATCATGGTTTCATTCCTCTTCTCGTTTCGGGATGCAGGCGGCGATGAGAATCGATGCGCTCAATGCCGCGCACAACCACACGAACACATCGCCGTAGCGCGTGTAAAAGGTCTTCTCGCCGTCCGCCGCTTCGACTTTCCACAGCCGGGTCGCGGTTTGAAACATCGGCGTTTCGTTGTGAACCGCTCCATAGCGGTCTATGCGCGCCGAATGCCCCGAGTTGGTCGCGCGGACGAGTTCGACATCGTTTTCAACTGCCCGGAACACTGCCTGCGCCATCACCTGACGGGAGGCTGCGGTCGGGCCGAACCACGATTCGTTTGAAAGCTGCGCGAAAAACTGCGCTCCCTCATTGCGGAACGCCCGCGCGATTTCCGGTCTCGTGGCTTCGAAGCAGATGAAGGTTCCGAGCTTCGTTCCTGCTGCCTCGCTCAGAGTGGGGCTATTGCCGGGAGTGATATCGGCCACCAGCGCCGGCACGCGATCCATGAACGGAATCCATCCGCGCGCAGGCACATACTCTCCAAACGGCATCAGCGCGATCTTATCATAGCGGGAGATTCTCTCACCAGAAGGCCCGATCATCATCGCGCTGTTGTAGACGCTCGCGGGGTCGTCGCCCTCTCTTGCGAATCCCCACCCGTCGAAGAGCAGAAAGACCTGATGGCGCGAGACGAAATCGGCGAGCTTTCGCCTCAGCCCCGGATCGCGCTCGTAATCGAAGCTGGCGGGGGATTCGGGCCAGATGACCAGATCGATCTTTTCTTTCTCCGCGCCGCCATTCGATGAACTGCCGTTCGACCTCTTTGCGCTCGGCTCCATAGCCCTCTCGGTCAGAGTTATGTGAACATCGGTCATCTGATCGTTGAACTCGGCGTCCGTCCAGTCGGCGTCTATCGGCATATTGGGTTGAATGACCGCTATGGAAATCGCGCGCGCAGGTTCGCCTTCGGGCCTGAGCGACAATCCGTAAATGACAGCGGCGATGCCTATGGCGATGGCCGCCGTAAGCGCGATGAATCCGCGTCGGCGTTCGAGGTAGATGACCGCAAAGACCAGCGCCGCGCTTGCAATCATCAGCAGCGCGCTCACGGCATAGACTCCGCCCCAGCGCGCTATCTGAATCACCGCCGGTTGAAACGACTGCGAATAGCCGAGCGCGTGCCATCCCATCCCCGTCGCCTTGAGCCGCAGCCACTCGCTTGCAGGCCACAGCGCGGGGGCCGAAAGTATCGCCCACCCGCCGAACCGCCGGATGGCAAGCCCGAGCGCGGCGGCAAAAAGTCCGGTGAAAAACCCCAGCGCGATGCCCACCAGCATCATCAGCAGGTAAGAGAGCCACAGATTTATGCCGCCGTAGTTGTGCATCGAATAAGTGATCCAGTGCGACGACCCGGCATAAAAAACCGTTCCAGTGACCTGACCCAGAAGGAGCGCGCGAACAGGGCGCTGATCGCGGGCTATGGCCATCACGAGCGGAGCCGCGCCGACCCACCCCAGAGACCACAGCCCCCAGTCGGGAAAGGCGAAGGTGAGAAGCACGCCGGAAAACAGAGCCAGCGCGAGGTTGCTGATGAAAGGCGGGCGGGCTGACTGATAGGGCAGCACTTTGGAGAGTCGAAGGCGCGCGGTGACGATTTCTTCGCGGGTAAAAGGCGTGGCTTCTTCCCCGTGCCGGACGCGCAGCGATGAAGATTCAGATTCTTCGTTCAACTTTCCTCCATTCATTCATCTCTCGCCTGCTCCCAGACGGCGTCGGCCATGTAGGAACTGCGAACCATCGGGCCTGAAAAAACGGCGCGAAACCCGAGGCCCTCGCCGTACTCTTTATACTCTTCGAACACGTCCGGGTGAACGTACTCTTCGACCGGCAGATGATGGCGAGTCGGTTGAAGATACTGGCCGATAGTCGCAACGTCAACCTGGCTTGCGCGCAAATCTTCGAGCAGCAGTTTTACTTCCTCTTTCCTTTCTCCAAGCCCGACCATGAAACCCGATTTGGTTACGACCCGGGAAGAATACCTGCGGGCGTTGAGAAGCACATCGAGCGATTGGCGGTAATCGGCCTGCGGTCTCACGCGGCGGTAGAGTCGGGGGACGGTTTCGACGTTGTGATTGAAGGCATCGGGCGCGGCGTCAAGCACGGTGTGAAGAGCCTCCCGGTTGCCTTTGAAATCTGGCGTGAGGACTTCGAGTTTCGATTGGGGCAATCGCTGTCGAACTGCGCGAATAGTTTTAGCGAAATGCTCCGCGCCGCCGTCCGGGAGTTCATCTCGATTTACGGAAGTGATGACGACATAACGCAATTGGAGTTGAGCGGCGGCTTCAGCTACCTGATCAGGTTCGTGCGCGAGCGCGTCCATCGAAAGCCCGCGACCCGTCTTGACCGAGCAGAAACCGCAACTGCGCGAGCAAATATCGCCGAGGATCATAAAGGTAGCTGCGTCGCGCGAGAAGCACTCATTGCGATTAGGGCAGCGAGCCTCTTCGCAAACGGTGTGAAGGCCGCGCGTTCGCAGCATCTTTTTGAGATCGTGATCGGCCTCCGAGTAGCGTTTCGCTTTACGCAGCCAGTCAGGCAATCGCGGCCCCGATTTTTTCATTCCTTCCAGTTGAATCAGCATAAGAGTTTTTCAAGTGTGGCGATCAGGCAGCGGGATGACTAGACCGCGGCAACGAATTCATCGACCACCTCAACCTGCCTGGTCTCCATCGTCAAGGGTAAGCCCTTCTCCGCGCGAACTTCGAGACAAAGGCCGAGAGCCTCCTTGATGTTTTCCAACGACGCTTCTTTGGTTTTTCCCTGATTCACACAGCCGGGAATTGACGGACACTCGACAACCCAGACGCCATCTTCGTCTCGATCAATCGTCACGATGAATTTCATATCAACCTCCGGCCACGAATAATGGCATGTGCGAAAACGGGAAACAAGCTTCATCTCTTGATCAGTTCAGCTTCTCATTTCGGAAAGATACTCCGCCGAATCTGTCTCGATCCGCGAGCGACGATTTATCTTCGCTTCGCGGTCAGGCAGGCGTTTAGAGTTCACTTTCATCGAAAGCAAAGTGTCGTTCAGCGCACGCACGCGGCGACCTGTGTCTTTGACTTCGCTTTCGAGACCGTCGAATCGCTCTTGCATCTCTTCGCGCATCTTTGAGATTTGAGACTGCACGCTTTCCCATAGCGGGCGCGTGTCCGGCAGCCGCTCTTCGACTATATTCTCCGGAGCTTCAAGGCGAACGCCGAGATTGATGATGCCGGTTTCGATGCGGCCCTGTCGGGATTCCATCGCATCCAGTTTTTCGAGGATCATTTTTATTTCGTCGCTGCTCATTCATCCTTCGCCTTCTGCTCAAAGTCGGGCATCCAGGAGCAATGCATTATAACCGCATCCGGGCTGAAGATGGTATTTGGCCTGGGAGGACAAGGAGCGGGATCGAGAGAGTTCAGAATCGCAGCAGCGGCAAACCGGCGAAGCCGCCTGATCTCGATCGGTTTGCCTCAGATGAAGGCGCGGCTATAACATAAAGGCACGGCGAGCCTGATGAATCAAACACACCCATCCTGATAAGGAGTTCAAATGGATTTCCGTCTCGACCTTGCGATTGAAATACTCAGCCGCACGCCCACAACTCTCGACGCTCTTCTGCGCGACGCGCCTGATGAGTGCCTGATGACGGATGAGGGCGAAGGCACGTGGCGCGCTTATGACGTGCTCGGCCATCTCATTCACGGAGAAGAAACCGACTGGATTCCCCGCGCCAGGATAATTCTTGAGCACGGCGAGTCGCGCCCCTTCGACCCTTATGACCGGTTCGCGCAGTTCGAGTTGTCGAAAGGAAAAACCGCGAACCAGTTGCTCGATGATTTCGCTTCTCTCAGAAAGAAAAATATCCGGGAACTTGAGCGGGTCACGCCTGACCAGTTGCAGTTGCGCGGGACTCATCCTTCGCTCGGCAGCGTGACCCTCGCCGAGTTGCTCGCCGCCTGGGTAGTCCACGACCTCGATCACATCGGGCAGATAGCCCGCGTCATCAGCAAGCAGTACACCCAAGCCGTCGGCCCCTGGAAAGCGTATCTTTCGATACTGAGCTTCAAAGGAATGACATAGGAAGGCAAAAGTAAAAAGGCAAAATGAAAAGCAGGAAAGCCGTCGCAGCAGCAAGCGGTGTTTTCAAACGAGGAGAAAAGCATGACTGACATCAGAGTTGGAATAATCGGCGACTTCGATCCTGGCAATCACACTCATACAGCCACGAATGATTCCATAAGCCATGCGGCTCAACACCTGTCTCTCAGTGTCGAAGTCGAATGGCTTGAGACTGAGTTTCTCGATGACGAAGCGGGCGAAAGCAAGTTGAAGCAGTTCGACGCATTGTGGGCCAGCGCGGGCAGTCCATACAAAAGTATGGATGGCATGCTGAGAGGCATCCGATTCGCCCGCGAATCGAACTGGCCATTCGTGGCCACGTGAGGGGGCTTTCAGCATGCTCTGTTAGAGTATGCGCGAAATGTGCTGGGCATAGAGGATGCCGACCACGAAGAGTCGGCCCCTCTGGGATCGAAAATGTTCATCAGCAAACTGGTCTGCTCGCTTGTGGGTAACAAGCAGGTGATAAGGCTCGCGCCAGACTCGACGGCTTATGAAGTTTACGGGGGAGAAGACACGGAAGTAGAGGAGCAGTTTTATTGCAACTACGGTCTCAACCCCGCCTACAGAAGCGAGATTGAAAAGGGGGACCTGAAAGTGGCGGGCACGGGGCCGGAGGGGGAAGCCAGAGTGATCGAACTTCCGAGCCATCGTTTCTTCATCGCCACATTGTTCCTGCCGCAGCTTTCTTCATCCCCCGACAACCCTCATCCGTTGATAGTCGCATATCTGAAAGCTGCCCTGAGATTTCAATCCGCGAGGCTCGCAAGCCGATGAGCCGCTTCTGATATTTTGTAATCGCTGATGGATCATCACCTGCTCTACCTGCTGCCGGTCGTCTTCCTGGCCTACTTCTTCAAAGGCACGACGGGGTTCGGCTCGGCGATAATACTCGTCGCGCTGGGGTCTGTCATCGCAGACCCTATCGCGGCGGTCACGCTCGTTACATTGCTCGACGTGGCGGGAGGCGCGGCCCTTCTGCGAATCGATCCGACCAGGGATTCGCGCAAACTGTGGATGCCTCTCGCCCTCTCGCTTATCGCGGGAGCCGTCGCGGGCGCATCGCTCCTCAGATGGATTTCACTCGAAAGCTTCAAACCCGTGCTTGGCGTCGCGCTGATGCTTGCGGGCGTGTGGATGGTTTTTCTCAGAGGGCGAGGCGCGTTCGCCGGACAGGATTTGCCCGATACCTTTCGCCTCAGAGACTTAGCCCTGTGCCTGGCAGCCGGAGTGTGCGGAGGATTGACGGGGTTGAGCGGCCCGCCGCTTGTTTTTTCATTCGGCGGATGGCTCTCGAAGGAAGCGTTTCGAAGAATATTGACGCGAATATTCCTGGGCGAAGCGATTGCGAAAGTTGTGACATACACTGCCGTAGGCGTTTTGAAAGCGGACATCCTGATCGTGGCCTTGCTTTCGATCCCGGTTTTGTTTCTCGGATTGTATGCGGGCAATCACGTCTTCTTCAAAATATCGGAGGAGTGGTTCGGTCGCGCCGTCGGTGCGGCGATAGTCGCGATGGGATTGCGATTGATTTTTTGACTACTCAGCCGCTTTCGTCCCGTAGGGACGGTTGATTTTAGGCAGGTTCTTTAGAGCCTGCATCGAATCAGGATCATTCATCGCGTCGCTCGCGCGACGGTTGAACTTCGTCAACTTCATTCAATCGTCGCTCGCGCGACGAGGAGAACCAACCTGGCTGACAACCCGGCCTTGAAAGACCGGGCTACATTCAAAGCGCCGCTACGCGGCTGAGTGATTGCCTGATTTTTTAGCTCGGAAATCCTCTTAGGAGCGGGAAGCGTACTCTCATTTGTTTTCCGGTTGCGCGAGAGCTATCGCATCCATGCGATCCACATCGGCGCGAAGTCTTTTTTCTGAGCAATCCGCCCATCCCAATCTTTCGCATCGCAGGCAGGCTTCTTTTATGTACTCCTCTTTTGCGCTTCCACCGTTTCTTTCTTCCAGCTTCGCCAGACGGACATACCAGCACATCGCATCCACTGCATACGGATTACGAGCAGGGTGCGCAGATTCGGCGCTTGACTGATCGAGAGACCTGATGTGGTTGAGAATGGCGTCTCTGGCTGCGTTATAGTCGGCGCGAAAATACTGCTCAAAAACATATTCGCTTTACTTTGCGCTTAGGGCGAGTTTCTGATGAGCAGTACCGGTTTTACCGAACCACGAATAGACATCCAGCGCCAGGATAGCCAACAGGGGCAGCGCCGCCTTCAGCATCTTTCTTTTCATGTTCCTATTCTCATGCGCATTTTCCCGGAACGGAATACAAAAATCCGGCCTTCACCTCTCTCTGCCTTTCATCTTGACTTGCCTGCCCGCTGGCCATAGCATTCTGCTCTCATTTCACAGTGGACTCATTTCGCTCCTGAGAGGTGGATTATGTCACGCACTGCGATAACTCTTTTGCTTCTCTTCCTCGCCGCGCCCGCGCTTGCGCAGGAGTTGCCCTCGATCAGTTCGAAGACATCCCGCATGCAGAAGATCGAAGGCTACGCGCCGCTTTACTGGGACGCCGCAAGCGGAAAACTTTTCATGGAAATCCCGCGGTTCAATTCGGAAATGCTCTATCAGGTCTCGCTCACCACTGGCGTGGGATCGAATCCCATCGGGCTTGATCGCGGCCAGTTGGGAGACTCGCGCGTCGTTTTCTTCGAGCGCGTAGGACCGAAAATACTCATGATCGAGCCCAACTACGCCTACCGCGCTATCTCTGCCGACGCCGCCGAGCGCCGCGCGGTCGAAGAATCATTCGCCCGCTCCATCATCTGGGGATTCAAGGTCGAGGCCGAAGACAAAGGCCGCGCGCTCGTCGATGCCACATCCTTCTTCATTCGAGATACGCACGGTGTGGCAGACCGTCTGCGACAGGCGCGTCAGGGACAGTTCAGATTCGACGAAAGCCGCTCGGCGTTTTACCTCCCGCGAACCAAAGGCTTTCCGAAAAACACCGAAGTCGAAACCATCATCACTCTCACGGCAGACGACCCCGGCCCTCTCGTCCGCTCCACCACCCCAACGGCACAGGCCGTCACCGTCCGCCAGCATCACTCTCTTGTCGAACTGCCCGACGCAGGATACAAGCCGCGACGCTTCGATCCGCGAGTCGGCATGAACGGTATGATGTTTTACGATTACGCTTCGCCAATCACCGAACCCATCGAAAAAAGATGGATCATCCGCCATCGACTTCAGAAGAAAGACCCCAATGCTGCCGTCTCCGAGCCTCTCAAACCTATCATCTACTATGTCGATAACGGCGCGCCTGAAATCATTCGCAACGCGCTCATCGAAGGCGCGTCGTGGTGGAACGCGGCATTCGAAGCCGCAGGGTTCAAGAATGCTTTCGAGGTCAAAGTGCTTCCCGAAGGCGCTGACCCGATGGACGCGCGCTACAACATGATTAACTGGGTGCATCGCTCCACTCGCGGATGGTCCTACGGCAGTTCGATAGTCGATCCGCGCACGGGCGAGATAATCAAAGGCAACGTCACACTCGGCTCTCTGCGCGTGCGTCAGGATTTCGTGATCGGCACGGGGATGATACCGGCTTACCAAAGCGCGGGCAGTATGTGTGAGTTCGCCTTGTTGCCCGACGCTGAATATCTGGCAGACACCTCGACCGATTCGGCAGCCATGTCGATTGCGCGCATCCGTCAACTCTCGGCGCACGAAGTCGGACACACGCTCGGTCTTTCGCACAACTTCGCCGCAAGCACATACAATCGCGCTTCGGTGATGGATTATCCCGCGCCGATGGTCGAGATCAAAAACGGCAGGCTCGATCTGTCGAATGCCTACTCGACAGGCATAGGCGCTTATGACAAGTTCGCCATTCAGTATGGCTACGCGGAGTTTGCGCCGGGAGCGGATGAATCGGCAGGGCTGGAAAAAATACTGAGCGACGGCGTTGCAGCGGGGATGTTGTTCATCTCGGACGCTGACGCGCGACCGCTCGGCGCGGCGCATCCGCTGGCAAGCCTCTGGGACAACGGGAGCGACCCTGTAGCGATGCTGCGACACGAAATGGAAGTTCGACGACTGGGCATAGAGCAGTTCGGCCTCAAAAGCATTCCGGCAGGCGCTCCGCTGTGGCTGCTCGAAGCCCGTTTCCTTCCGCTTTACCTGCATCATCGCTATCAGCTTCAGGCGGCAGCCAAATCCGTCGGCGGAGTTTATTACACCTACGCGGTGAAGACCGCCTCGGGGCCGAATCCCTCCCGCGTTTTCGAGATAGTCGCTCCGGCCCGTCAGCGCGAAGCTCTCGCTGCGGTGCTCGACACGATCAAGCCCGAAGAGCTTGTCATCCCGACGAGAATTTTAGAGATGATCCCTCCGCGCGCATTCGATTACGGAGGCGGAACTACGGAGACATTCCCAGGCCGCACCGATCCGGTGTTCGATCCCACAGGCGCGGCCACAATCGCGGCAGACTTTGCCATTACGACTCTGCTTGAGCCGAATCGCGCCGCCCGGTTGATTGATTTTCATTCGCGCAATCCGCAGAACCCTGATTTCCGGGAAGTAATCGATGCTCTGATCGCGCGGACGTGGAAGGCCGCTGCGCCTAAGGATGCGCATCAGGCGGCTATCCAGCGCGCGGTGCAGAGCCTCGCGGCAAATCGACTCATGGACCTTGCGGCAGACGCCGAAGCCGCCCCGCAGGTGAGAGCCGCAGCGTCGGAAGCACTGAGAGGCTTGCTTGCATTGTTGAAAGCGCCGCAGCAGGGAAACGCCGCGCATCGGAAAGCGACCGAAGAAGACATCGAGCGATTCCTGGCGCGCCCCAACGAGCCTAGAAAGAAAACCGCTCCGCTGGCGACGCCCGCGGGCGATCCCATCGGAAACGCGAGCAAACAATAAAGGGCTTTCAACTGAAAACT
>CAZPQE010000101.1:0-15434 GCA_964588615.1 uncultured Clostridia bacterium
TTCCGGATTGCTTGAAGCCGCCAAATGGCAGTTCATCGTAAATCGTCTGCGCCGAATTGATCCAGGTGTACCCGGCTTCGATTCGCTCCGCCGCCCGCGTTGCGCGATTCAAATCCTGCGTCCATATCGAAGAGCCGAGACCGAATATGGAATCGTTGGCTTTCTCAATCGCTTCTTCGAGACTGCCCACTCGAAATATCGGCAGCGCGGGGCCAAAGACTTCTTCACGCGCGACGCGCGCGTCTTCCGGCACATCGACGAGCAAGGTCGGCGCGAAGAAATGTCCACGGTCGAATTCTTCGCCGCGCAACCTCTCACCTCCTGTCAAAGCGCGAGCGCCGCGATCAATCGCGTCACTGACCTGCGATTCGACTTCATCGCGCTGCGCCGCGCTGTGCATAGGCCCTACGATGACGCCTTCCGCGAATCCGTTTCCGACTTTTAATTTTTTGACTCGCGGGACGAGTTTTTCGATGAACTCGTCGGCGATGGAATCAAACAGGTAGAGCCGTTTGATCGCCAGACACGCCTGACCGCAGTTGAAGAAGCGACCGACGGCAGCGGCCTTCACTGCCGCGTCGATGTCAGCGTCATCGCAGACGATCATCGGGTCTGAGCCGCCAAGCTCTAAAGTGACTCGCTTGATTCTCTCAGCCGCCGAGGCCATCACCCTTCGGCCCACTTCGGTCGAGCCTGTAAATCCCACCTTGCGCACTTTCGGGTTGGTGACTATCTCTTCGCCGACGACCGACCCGCGACCCGTGACGACACTCAACGCGCCTTTCGGAAGTCCCGCTTCGTAAAACAAAGCGACTACGCGAAGGTCGGTGAGCGGAGTCGTTTCAGCGGGTTTGATTACTATCGTGTTTCCGGCAAGAAGGGCGGGGCCGAGTTTGTTGCCCATCAGAGAAACGGGAAAGTTCCAGGGCACGATCGCGCCTACAACGCCGAGCGGTCTCTTGATTATGAGTCCGTAAGTTCCTTCGGCAATCTGCGGAATGTAACCCCCGCGAATGTTTTTGCCCAGCCCCGCGTAGTATTCCAGCGTGTGCGCGTAGCGGCGGATTTCAAGCGTGGCTTCGCGTATGGGTTTGCCCTGCTCGCGCGTCAGAAGCGCGGCGAGCTCTTTTTCATGCGTGTGGACAAGCTCGACCGTCCTTCTCAACACGTCTGCGCGGCGGGCCTGCGGCCACTCACTCCACACCTCGAATGCCTCTTCTGCGGCGTCTATCGCCTGACGCGCTTCTTCTACGGTTCCGCGCGGAGCGGTGTCTACGAGTTCGCCCGTAGCGGGATTGATTATTTCGAACAGGTCGCCGCTCGTTGATCCGACCCATTCGCCGCCTATCAGCATCTGTGCCATTTTCTTCTCCTGAGCCGCGCCGCTTCAGCGGGCGTTGATTACCTGCGAGGCCACGCCGCCCGTGTAGACGAGTTTGTGATTGGAAAATCCTATTTCCACATTGTCATACAGTTCGCCTATCAGGTTTTGTCCGTAGCGCGAGAGGAAATAAAAAGCGTTCAACTCGCGCTCCTGAAAATTCTTGTCGGGCATCAGCGTGGCGTAAGCCCGCTCGACCTGACGGAAGACTTCCTCCTCGCGGCGGACGCTTGCATGCACGAACCGCGTGCGCAGGTGCTCCATCTGATAGAGCATCTTCTCGCGCGCAGATTTCAGAGCGTCGCCAAGCGTGCGGTCGGCTCGAAGGAGGGATTTTTCGAGCTTGCTCAACTGCGATTTGAGAATCCTTTCCGTCTCGTCGAACATGCGCGAGGTGTCGCGGTCGAGGCTCTGCTCGACCACTTTTGTTACCGCCGGATGAAGCCCCTCGAAGAAATCGCGCAGTTCGAGTTTGTGCTTCTTCATGGTTTTTTGATGTCGGCCTTCGATTATAGTAAAGCTGGCTCGCGGCAGCACGCACGGCTCCTGTCGCGCGAGAGTTTCATACACCGAGCGAAGCTGCGCGAAGTAAGCGACCTCGGCAGGCCCTCCGATGTAGGCGGCGGTCGGAAGCAGCCAGTCCTGAACCACAGGCCGGAGGGTGACATTCGGGCTGAAACAATTGGGGCAGCGCGTGGCTAACTCAGCAAGCTCATCTTTTGAAAAAGAGCGGTCGGAGTTTTTGAGCGCGAACCTTCCGTCGCGCTGAGTCATCGCCACTCTTCGGCCATCATCCATGATGAAGAGCGGAACCATGTCTTCCGATACATGCACCTGAGCGTGATATCCGGCGGCTTCGAGCGCGCGGCTGCGGTGGACAAGCGCGCGGGCTATCTCCTCGGCGCTTTCGACTGCGCGGGTGTAAATCGGCGCGGCGACCTGTTTCAACCCTTCGTCGAGCGGATCGATTAGCACGACTCCGTAGTCGCGGAACAGTCGGGCCATCAATCGCGCGAACGCATCGGCAAAGCCCGCGCCTTCGGTGTAACTTTCGCGCAGGTCTCGCTCGATATCGGAAACGAATTCCGAAGGAGGAAGAAGCGCGAGGAACTCATCGATGGTCGAGTTTATGCCTGCGCAGAGTCGAACGCGACCCACAGGCGAATCTTCTTTCCGCTTTCCTGCTTCATAGTGAACCGTTTTGAGATGGCCGTCGCGGTCGACCAGCTTGCAGTGATTGACTTCCTCGTAGTCGTGGTCTTCGCTTGCGATCCAGAAGACCGGCACGGCTTCGATGCCCTGAGCGCGCAGACACTCGGCGAGTTTTATAACCGTCAGCGCCTTGTGAATGGTGTAGAGCGGGCCGGTGAAAAGCCCCGCCTGCTGGCCGGTGACGATAGCCACCGACCCCGGACGGCGCAGCATCTCGATGTGAGTGAATGTGAGATCGGGAGAGCCTGCGCGCCGGTTTATGACTTCGAGCGCGTCGGCCACGCGCTGGCGATCAAAATCCTGAGAGCCGACTCTGCGGGCGTGCTCTGCAAGCGACGAATCGCTTCTGCCCATCGAGGGGTAGAACCGCTCGACTTTTTCGTAATCATAAAGGAAATCGGTGAACAGTTTCGTAGTTCGGGGGATATCGGTAAAGCGCATCGCATTTTCGAGGCGCTGAGAAGCTGCCTGAAGGTTGTTGCAATCGGCATTATCCATTTTTCAGTCGCCCTCTTTCGTTTGGCGGTCGTTGATAACTATCAGGCACACAGGTCGATTTATTCCATCTCAGGGAAAAGCCCTGACCGGAGCATCACTGCTTTTATTTTTTCTTTGTCTGAATCCGTAAGTTCAGCGAGCGGGCCGCGCGGCGATCCGCCGCGAAGTCCTGCCATCGTCATCGCGGCTTTCAGGCCCGCGACACCAAGCCCTGCGGTGACGATGTGCGAGACCGGAGCTATTCGATTTTGCAGATCGCGCGCTCGCAATGCATCGCCTGCTCTCACAGCCGCGTGGAGTTCGACTGCGGCTCGCGGGGCGGCGCACGATACGCCGAGTATAGCTCCGCGCGCTCCCATCATAAGCGCCGGATAAAGAATGCCGCCGTTGCCGCACATCACCGCGAAGTCTGCGGGCGAGAGTCGAATGGTGTCCGAGATTGCGCCCATGTTGCCCGCGCTGTCTTTGACTCCGATGATGTTCGCGTGCGAGGCCAGTCGCGCTATGACTGCCGAATCGATGACGACTCCGGTGTTCTGCGGCACGTTGTAAAGCAGTATTGGGATAGGCGATGCGTCGGCGACCGATGTGAAATGGCGCGCGAGCGCGTCGCCGGTCATAGCGTTTTTGTAAAAATAGGGAGTGATGACCAGCGCGCAGTCTGCGCCCGCCGAGTGAGCGCGGCGAGCCGAATCGATGGCCGCTTGTGTGGAAAGTTCGTTTACGCCTGCGACTACTGTCTTGTCTTTCGCGGCGGCAAGCTTGACGGTTTCGACGACCCGCGCGCGCTCTTCTGCTGTGAGGTGAACAGCTTCTCCGTTCGACCCAAGGGCGACATAGCCTGCAAGGCCGGTGTCATTATAGAAGGCTATGTTGTGTTTGAGCGCTTCGAGGTCGAGCGATCCGTCAATGTTGAATGGGGTAGTAAGCGGAGGGAGTATTCCATCGAGGCGGAGTTGAGTTTTTGACATCGCTGATGCTTCTCTTCACCCTTCCGTGTAAAACTCGCCGACTCTGGATTATAAGTGTCGCAGCGAGGGGCGCGCAACTTTGCGCCGGAACAAAACCCGCAGGCCGGTGTCTAAGCAAGCGGGAAAGCTCACGGCTGTCTCGCTTGTCAAGCCGCCTCACTTGTCATTTATCACGATTCGCATGCGCTCGCTCTGTCAGCGCCGGGAGACCGCGCTGAAACTCTTCGTGTGTCTGATTGAGCGGAAAGAAGATAAAGGAGGCACGACGATGTTCGACCAGTTGATCGAATCGAAAAAAGGAAGGAATGCAGCGAGACGATGGAAATACTTCGCAATGACGGCGATGGTATGGATGACGACGATTGCGACAGTAATCATCGCAGGTATATTCGCCGTCGATGCCAGCATAGGCGAGCCGGTTGATATAATCAGCATAGCCATACCGCCGCCACCGCCACTTCCTCCGAAAGGCCCATCAGGTGATACACCTCGTCGACAAAACAATCAACAGCCCCCGCCGGGGATGTTCGCTGTCGATAAGACTCCGACAGAGGTCGTACCGCCACAACCAAGAGATTTGTCTTTTGGATTTCATAATGACTCTTCGGGCAACAATAATGGAGGCGTGCCGGGCGGCGTTCCGAATGGCGTAGATAACGGCGTTCCCGGCGGACTGCCCGCTGCGCCTGCCAACACGGCGCCTCCCCCGCCTGTGCCAAAACCAATCGCTCCTCCGAAAGACGAAACGCCGACGCCTGCTCAAAAACAGGTGGTTCGCAGCCAGATACTTCAGGGTTCGGCCATCAGGCGAGCTCAGCCGACTTATCCCGCGCTTGCGATAACGGCAGGCATTCAAGATTCGGTAGTCGTCGAGGTGATGATCGATGAGCAGGGCAATGTGGCCTCTGCCCGCGTGTTGTCAGGTCACATGATGCTCAGAGAGGTTTCGCTCAATGCCGCGCGCCAGTGGAAGTGGAATCCGACTCTGCTCAACGGCACGCCGGTCAAGGTCATCGGCACGATCACTTTCAAGTTTCAAAAGTAATCCATAAAACCTGCGGGGGCGGCCAGAGACAGTCGCCCCTGTTCGTAGTCCCGCCTTCAGGCGGAAGGTGACAACAATGTGAGCTTCCGGCTCAGGCCGGTGAGCGATATTTCAGTCAAACGATCCTACGCCCGCGCCTGTCCTCCTTCGTAACCCGCATCGCCGGTCGCGGGCAACGGATCGTGGGTTGTCTCTTCTTTCCTGGCCCCGCCGTCTGCTGCCGGGACGAGCGATTGATCGAGAAGCTCATCTATGCGCTCGACCAGCACTACCTCAAGGTCGCGCAATGCCTCTTCAGGAACTTCCTTGAGATCGGACTCATTGCGCCGGGGAAGTATCACTCGCTTGATGCCCGCGCGACGCGCAGCAAGCAGTTTGCCCTTGACCCCGCCTATCGGCATCACAAGCCCGCTCAACGTGATCTCGCCGGTCATCGCCGTGTCGCCGCGAACGGGCCTTTTGGCGCACAGTGATGCAAGTCCCGAAACAATGGCCACGCCAGCCGAAGGGCCGTCTTTGGGAGTCGCGCCCGCAGGCACGTGAATGTGTATGCCATTTTTCTCGAACGCTTCCTGGCAATCGAACCCAAGCTCAGTCCCATGCGACCACAGATAACTCTGCGCCGCTTTGGCCGATTCCTGCATCACGTCGCCAAGCTGGCCCGTAAGCGTCAGCCCCTTGGCTCCGGGCAACAGAGTCGCTTCGATGAACAACACCTCACCGCCCATGTCGGTGACGGCGAGGCCGGTGGCGACTCCGGGCAGGAGGGTCGCGCGCGCCGATTCATGGAAGAAAGTCTCCGCGCCGAGATACTCTTCGAGGTCTTAGGGATTGATCGTAAACGCCTCGCCGTTTCCCTGCGCGACCTTCAAGGCCATCTTGCGCGCAAGCCTCCCGATGGTGCGCTCAAGCTGACGCACGCCCGCTTCGCGCGTGTAGCGGCTGATGAGCGCGCTCATGGCATCGTCCGGAATGTTAAGCTGCTCAGGCGTCAGCCCCGCTTCGGCAATCTGTCGGGGCGCGAGATAGCGGCGGGCTATGTGCAGTTTCTCTTCCTCGCTGTAGCCCGCAAGCCTTATCACTTCCATGCGGTCGCGCAGCGCCATCGGAATCGGGCTCAGAGAGTTGGCCGTAGCGATGAAGAAGACCTTAGACAGATCGAACGGCAGATCGAGATAGTGATCGCGGAAGGAAAAATTCTGCGCCGGGTCCAGCACTTCGAGGAGAGCCGAGGCCGGGTCGCCTCGAAAATCCATTCCGAGTTTGTCGACTTCGTCGAGCATCATCACGGGGTTGTTTACTCCCGCGCGACGAAGAGCCTGAATGATTCGGCCCGGAAGCGCGCCTATGTAAGTGCGCCGGTGTCCGCGAAGTTCGGCCTCGTCTCTCATGCCTCCAAGCGACATGCGCTCGAACTTGCGGCCCATCGCGCGCCCTATCGATTGGCCCAGGCTGGTCTTGCCCACGCCGGGCGGGCCGACGAAGCACAGTATCGGCGCTTTGGTTTTCGGGTTGAGCTTGATGACCGCGAGGTGTTCGAGTATCCGCTCCTTGATATCGTCGAGGTCGTAGTGATCGTCATCGAGGACTTCGCGCGCGTGCTTGAGGTCGAGGTTATCCTCGGTGGCCAGCTTCCAGGGAAGATCGAGTATCCATTCCAGATAAGTTCTGATGACGTGATAGTCGGGCGCGGCTGATGGAAGTCTTTCCAGGCGGCGCAACTCGCGCTCGGCCTCCTTGCGAACGTCGTCAGGCAGGTCGGCCTTCTGAACTCGCTCGCGCAGGAGGGCGGCCTCGGCCTGCTCCGGCTCCGCTTCGCCGAGTTCTTTTTGAATCTGCTTCATCTGCTCGCGCAGTATGTAATCGCGCTGGGTCTTGCCGAGTTCTTCCTGGGCCTGAGTTGCGATCTTGCTTCGGACTTCGAGCACCTCGACTTCGTGAGCCAGATACGAATGCATCAATCTCAGCACTTCGCCTTCGGTCGTGGCGGCAAGCAATGCCTGCTCCTGAGTCACTTCGAGGTCGAGGACGGAGGCGAGGAAATAAGAGAGCCGGATCGAGTCGTCGGCGGAAAGTATTATCTGGCGGACTTCGTTCGGGACGTTGGGCAGGAGGTTGAGGGCTTTCTGAACCAGCGCGTTTATGTTCTGGCGGAGAGCCTCGACTTCGATGGTGTCTTCGCGCGCGGGTTCAGGCAGAATCTCGACCAGCGCCTTGAGGTAAGGAGATTGTTCGGAAAACCCGAGGATGCGGAATCGCTCCTGTCCCTGAACTATGAGGTGAAGCATGGCCTCGGTTCCCGGAGAGCGCATCATGCGGCTGATGACGACCACCGTTCCTATGTCGAAGAGGTTCGAGGCCGCAGGTTCGGCGTCGTTGTCTTCGCGCTGGGCCACCACGCCGAGCAGTTTCTCTTCAGTGGAGAGCGCGGCCTCGGCTGCCGCAAGCGACATGGGGCGGCCAACGGCCAGCGGCGATATGCCTGAAGGAAATATAACAGTGTTTCTCAAAGGCAGAATCGGAAGCTCCATTGTTTGAGTTTCAGTCATTTTTCTTAACCTCAGCGGTCAGCGGTCTGTGGCTTTACAACTAACAACGGACGACAGACAACTGACTGTTGACTAACCATTGGAATCTATATGAATGATGAACCAGCCGTCTTTCGATTCGCTGCGAATGTCGGCCTGCGCCAGATCGCAGGGTATCTTCAACACTCGCTCGAATCGTGAGTAGGTTATCTCCAGTTGATGATAGCTCCACCCTTCGGTGATGACCGAATCGCGTCTGACCCCGCGCACGATGAGATGGTCGTCGCTCACCAGCAACTGGATGTCGTCGGGAGAGACTCCGGCCAGATCGAACTTGACCTTCCATCCATGCGGACATCGGTAGACATCGACCGCCGGTTGCCACAGCGGCCCGCTGGTGCGACGAAGCGGCATGTCGCCGGTCAGCCGCTCGATTATGATCTTTCTGCTTCTTGACATTATCTGGTCGCTCCTAATTCGAGAACTCCCTCACGGGAGGTCAGGACATGATCTATGATTCCGTACTCAAGCGCCTGCTGAGGGGTGATGATGAAATCGCGCTCCATGTCGGAGTCCACTTTTTCGAGAGTCTGCCCCGTAGAGTCCGCCACTATCCGGGCTAGAAGTTCTCTGAGGCGCAGAATTTCTTCGGCGTAAATCCTGACATCGGTCGCCTGCCCGCCCACCCCGCGAATCGAAGGCTGATGAATCACTATCCTCGAATGAGGCAGCGAATATCGCTTGCCCCTCGCCCCTGCCGCAAGCAGTATGGCGGCCATCGAAGACGCTTCCCCTATGCAGATGGTCATCACATCGGGCTTGATGAACCGCATGGTGTCATAGATGGCAAGCCCTGCGGTTATATGCCCTCCGGGGCTGTTGATGTAGAGCGAGATATCACGGTCGGGGTCTTCGCTCTCCAGGAACAGAAGCTCGGCCACTATGAGATTTGCCACAGCGTCATTTATCGGCGTTCCCAGAAAAATTATGTGCTCTTTGAGCAGCCGCGAGTAAATGTCATAGTGGCGTTCGCCTCGACTCGACGTTTCAACTACAGTTGGGATGATTGCCATCTTCGTCCTTTGTTCTTCGTCCTTTGTCATTCGTCGCTCGTCCTTTGCTGATGAAAACAAAGGACCAGGGACAAATGACAAAGGACGATTGGTCAAAACCTCAGCACCGCTCCGATGCCTGACCCGGCCAGTTTTTCGGCAGCCGCGCCCGATACTATCTGAACCCGACCGGCCTGCTCAAGGACGCGATGCGAAGCCCGGTTGATGAGATCGGGAGCCGAAGCCAACTCTCCGCCACAGTAAGAGCAGGCGTCCAGAGAGTCGACCAGCAGCACGCGGCAGGCGCGGCACTGCTTGCCTGCGATGCGGAAATCTTTTGCCACCACCAGACAGTAAATCCTTCCCTGGCGTATGGCTTCAAGGGTTTCCTCTATTCCGAGAACCGCGCGGTCGCCTTTCATTGCCGATGTGATCATCGATTCTACCAGCCGGACTTCATCTTCGTGCTCGGCCCGTTCGATGATCTTTCCGACTTCCTGCAGCAATCGCTCGTGGCTTGCATCCATCGGCAGAGAGACGGTTCCGGCGATCATCTGCTGAATGCGGCGGGGAAGTTCGCCTTCGAAGATCGAAGTCGCTTCCACCGGCCCGCCTATGACTACTCGGGCGAGCCTGTCGCGCTCGACTATCGAGGAAAACTCTTCAGCGGCCCGGCGGGCATGAGCGCGAATGTGGTTCGCATGATCGCGCTCCATCTGGCTCTGCGACCATATATGATCCGTGCCTGTGGTCATGTGCTTGCCCGGTATTTCGGTTTCGAACTCGAAGACAAGCTCAAGCCCGGCGGCGTCTCCGGCAAAGAGTCTGGCGCGATGCTTATCGATGAGCGCGACTCCGAAGCGATCGCGCGCCTCAAGAGCTTCGATGAGCGGGCGCACCCAGGGGCTTGGCGAAAACCGCGCGTTGGTCGAGATGGCCACCCTCAGATCGCGCTGCCACCAGAAATCGCGCGTCGAGTCGCTGAAGATGACAAGCCCCTTGCCCCTCGGCGTGTAGTCGCGCAGGAAATCGAGCACGCGGCTGCATTCGGTTTCGATAAAATGTTTGTGGTTTTCGCCCTGAGAGTCGGCGATTTTGCGAAACAGGGCTTCGACAGCGGTTTCGAATCCGCGATTGAGGTTGGCGGCCTTCGACTGATCGACATCGACGTAAAGGCTCAGAACGAAAGTGTCGGGGCCGGACGGGTACTGCTGCACCTGGCGGATGTCGTCGTGAGAAATCATAGCCCTCCTCCTTTGTCCTCGAAAGAAGCCTTCGCCTCTAACGCGCAGAGGCGGCCTGAGAATCGGAGAAGATTTCCTCCGAGGTCATCAGCCTGCCTTGTTCAAGAGAAACCTCCGGCGCGTCTTCGGAAAGAAGCATGAAGCTGACCTCCTCATCTTTCAGCTTCGCCTTGCTTATAATCGAACGGGTGAGCCGCGCCGGCAGAAACAACACCAATTCGGGGTTGTGCGCCCTGAAGCGATCTATACTTTCCTGGCTCGACCATACGGGGATGCGCAGACGGTCGCCCGCGCGTTCTGCGAAAAGGTCGCCATTCGCCCGGCGCATGACAAGGTATTCGCTCATACGAGTGGAACCTCCGTTATTCGACTGTCAAACGACGGTGACGGCATGATAGCACATCCCGCGAGGCTGTCGAAGCTGTCACCGCCCGACCTCGACCGCAGCAGGCTCGCTTGCCATCACAAGCTCGCCGTTCGATTCCGCGATGCGAAGCTGCGAGTTGTCTTTCACATCGCCACGGAGCAGCATCCTCGAAAGCGGCGTTTCTATCTCGCGTTGTATGGCTCGCTTCAACGGGCGCGCTCCGTAAACCGGATCGAATCCAGCGCGGGCAAGGTGAGCGCGGGCTCCGTCCGTAACCTCTATGTCGATCCTCCGCTCGGCAAGCCGCGCCCGCAATCGCTCAAGCTGAATATCGACTATCTTCTTGAGGTCATCTTCCGACAGCGAGTGAAAGACTATAGTCTCATCGACCCGGTTGAGGAACTCCGGTCGGAAGTGATGGCGCATCGCTCCGAGCACCTGCTCTTTCATGCGCTCGTACTGCTCGCCCTCAAGCTGTCCCCGATACTCAAGTATCAACTGGCTGCCGACGTTCGAGGTCATGGTGATTATGGTGTTCTTGAAATTCACCACCCGACCCTGCCCGTCGGTGAGCCGCCCGTCGTCGAGTATCTGCAACAACACGTTGAACACATCGGGGTGCGCCTTTTCCACTTCATCGAACAGGACGACCGAATAAGGCCGGCGCCGCACCGCTTCCGTAAGCTGCCCTCCCTCTTCGTAGCCCACATAACCGGGAGGAGCGCCGATGAGCCGTGCGACGGTGTGCTTCTCCTGATACTCGGACATGTCTATTCGAATCATCGCGTGCTCATCGTCGAACAGAAACTGAGCAAGCGCGCGGGCAAGCTCGGTCTTGCCCACGCCCGTAGGGCCGAGAAAGATGAACGATCCGATGGGCCGGTTGGGGTCTTTGATTCCGGAGCGGGCGCGAAGGACGGCGTCGCTCACGGCGCTTACGGCCTCGTCCTGACCTACGACGCGACGATGCAGATGCTCTTCCAGAGAGAGCAGTTTCTGGAGCTCGCCTTCGAGCAGCTTCGACACGGGTATGTTCGTCCAGCGGCACACCACTTCGGCGATGTCTTCTTCATCGACTTCTTCCTTGAGCAGCCGCCCGCGCGTGTGCTGGCGATCGAGTCCGTCTTCGTAATCACGCAACTGTTTTTCGAGTTGAGAGAGCGCGCCGTAGCGGAGCTCGGCGGCGCGGTTGAGGTCGTATTCGCGCTCGGCCTTTTCGGCTTCCAGCCTCGTCTGCTCGATCTGCTCGCGGATGGAGCGAATCTTTTGAACGGCTTCCTTTTCGGTCTGCCACTGAGCTTTGAGGCTGTCGGCGTTGGCTTTGAGGTTGGCCAGATCGCGTTCGAGCCGGGCCAGCCTTTCGAGCGAAGCCTGATCGGTTTCTTTCTTCAAAGCTTCGCGCTCGATTTCAAGCTGCATGACCCGGCGCAGAATCTCATCGAGCTCGGCGGGCATCGAATCGATTTCGGTGCGCAGCTTGGCCGCCGCTTCATCGACCAGATCGATTGCCTTGTCGGGCAGAAACCGGTCGGAGATGTAGCGATGCGAAAGCACTGCGGCTGAAACCAGAGCGGCGTCTTTTATGCGCACGCCGTGATGAACTTCGTATCGCTCCTTGAGGCCGCGAAGTATCGAGATAGTATCTTCGACCGTCGGCTGATCGACGAGCACGGGCTGAAAACGGCGTTCTAAGGCGGCGTCTTTTTCGACGTGCTTGCGGTATTCATCCAGAGTGGTCGCGCCGATGCAGTGGAGCTCGCCGCGCGCAAGCATGGGCTTGAGCAGATTCGACGCATCCATAGAGCCTTCGGCAGCGCCCGCGCCGACGATGGTGTGCATTTCGTCGATGAACAGAATGATCTCGCCCTCGGCTGATTGAATCTCCTTGAGGACGGCCTTGAGCCGCTCTTCGAACTCGCCCCGGTACTTGGCTCCGGCTACGAGCGCGCCCATGTCAAGAGCGACTATCCGGCGGTTTTTCAAACTTTCGGGCACGTCTCCGCGAATGATTCGCTGGGCCAGTCCCTCGACTATAGCGGTCTTGCCCACGCCCGGCTCTCCTATGAGCACAGGGTTGTTCTTGGTTCGACGCGACAGCACCTGAACGACGCGGCGAATCTCGTCATCCCGACCTATGACCGGATCGAGCTTTCCCTGCGAAGCCATTTTTGTAAGATCGCGTCCATAGCGTTCGAGGGCTTCGTAGGTGGCTTCGGGGTTCTGCGAAGTGACCCGCTGATGCCCGCGAACCTGAACCAGAGATTGCTCGACGCGATCGCGCGCCGCGCCCGCCGTTCGGAGCGAACGCGCTGCCGCGCCGCCTTCATCGATTATGGCCAGCAGCAGGTGCTCGACGCTGATGTAATCGTCCTTGAGCTTGCGGGCTTCATCCTCGGCGGCGACGAATACCTTGTTGAGCCGGGCGGTGATGTAGACCTGATCTACAGGGCCCGACGGGCCGGTGACTTTGGGCAGACGAGCGACATCGCGCTCGATGGCCTGACGGAGAGTTTCGACATTGACTCCGGCTTTGGTCAGTATCGAAGGCACAAGCCCTGCGGGCTGTTCGAGCAGGGCGAGTGTGAGGTGTTCGACTTCTATCTGTTGATTGCTGTAGCGCACGGCCAGTGTTTGCGCCGCGCGCACAGCCTCCTGAGCTTTTTCAGTGAAACGATTTATGTCCATATATGATTGCTGCCTCCTTATGGTGGTCAGTGGTCAATGAAGTGTGAAGTAAGAAGAGTGAAGAGTGAAAACTCTATCGGTGATGTATCACCCTTCACCCTTCACCCCTGCTCCCCTGCACCCCTGCTCCCTTTCACCTCACCACCTCTTCATTTTCGCGGTTTGAAGCTGCTGTCTGCGGCCAGTTCTTTGAAAAGCTGTTTCTCGCGCTCTGAGGGATGAGTCGGCACGACGATGCGGAGTCGTATATACTGATCGCCGCGCCCGCCTTCGCGCTTGTTGAGTCCCTGCCCGCGGAGCCGCAGCCGTTGTCCGCCCTGAGACCCGGCAGGCACTTTCATCTCCGCTTTTCCGTCTATGGTCGGAACCTCGATCCTGGCTCCGAGAACTGCTTCCCAGGGCGTGATGGGAACTTCGATGGTTATGTCATCTCCCGAAACGGTGAAGCGAGCGTGAGGCAGTATCCTGAGCTTGACGAAAAGATCGCCTGCCGCCCCGCCGCCTCTGCCCCGCTGCCCGTACCCGGAGAGTTTCACTACAGAACCGTTGCGCGCTCCGGGCGGAATCTTCACATCGATTGCGCGGGGAGTCTGCACGCGGCCCGACCCGCGACAAACAGGGCATATACGATTGCTCAGATTGCCGCTGCCCGCGCACTCTGAGCAGGGACGCGCGCCCTGAATCGAGATTCGATGAATGCCTCCGTTGTGAGCGTCCTCAAGCGAGATGGTCATCTCCGCTTCCGAATACTCCCCCTTCTTCCTGCGCGGGCCTGTCGTGGATTTTTCATTGCCGAAGAGCATTTCAAAAAAATCGCTGAACACACCTCCGCCGAAAGCTTCTCCTTCCTCCTTCTGCGCAACCCAGCCGGGAGGAGGGCTGAACTCGGCCCCGTCCCTCCAGTTTGCGCCCAGCCGGTCATACCGCTTTCGCTTCTCTTTGTCGGAGAGAACCTCGTAAGCTTCGTTTATCTCTTTGAATTTATCTTCAGCCCCTTTGTCGGTGGGGTTCACGTCAGGGTGATATTTGCGCGCAAGCCTCCGAAACGCCTGCCTTATCTGATCCTCGGTCGCGTCCCGCTTGACCCCAAGAACCTCATAGTAGTCTCTGAACTTAACCGACATCCACCCTTCCGCTTTTCTTCAAAATCTGCGACGCACACAGCATAAAATATGAGTGTAACTTTGTCAATTTTTTTCCAATTAAGGGGGGAGTTTATGCAGGATTATCCTGCTTTTCTGAGCAATAAAGGGCGGGGAACGAAGTCGATAAGCGGACTGGCGCGAGCAGGTTATGGCAGCCGGGGTTTGTTGATCTAAGGCCCGCAATGAACTTCTTCGCCCGATCACTTTCTCCTGCTCCGGCATTATTCTGATCGCGCTCAAGCGACGTTTCTCGAATCGAGCTATCGCTTCCGAGGGCGAGTCGCTCTCGACGGTCTTCTCAAAGATAATTTCGCGGCTTCCATCATGACGTGAAAGATAACATTCTGCTCCTGCACGCCGTGAAAGAGATAAGCGCCCGGCCCGGCGGCGTAGATAGCGACATCCTCTCCGCCGTGCGTCTCGCTTGAAGAGGGAACCGCCGACTCCTGCATATAATCGGGGTTCGATGTTGACGCGCCTGAAAGATCAGGCCGCCCGCGTGTGATTCCTGTGTATCCGTTTCCCGCATGAGGATAGCGTTTGGAGCCTTCGGGCTGTTCTCTCGAAGCGCCCGTGTAGCCGGGGCCGTTGGCGTAGCCAAGTGTCGTGTGGGGCAGTCCCAGTCTGTCTTTCTGATATTCATTTGCGGGATTGCCGCGAGCATCATTGCCGACGACCAGCCCCAGAATATCGTTACCGCGCGTCGGATAGCCTGCTATCGTGAAGACGTGGCTATGGTCTGCGGTGACGATGATGAGCGTGTCTTTTGCATCGGTCTTCGCCAGAGCGACCCGGACGGCGTTTGCCATCTCGATGGTGTCGGTCAGCGCGCGATAGGCATTGCCCTGATGATGCGCGTGATCGATTCGCCCGCCCTCGACCATCAGGAAATAACCTTTGCGGTTTCTGGCCAGAAGATCGATTGCTTTGGAAGTCATCTCGCTCAAAGACGGCTCGCCCGCTGTGTCTTTCGGGCGGTCATGCTCATATTCCATATGCGAGCGTTCGAAGAGCCCAAGCAGGCGATCCGTCGTTCGCAGATCGATTGAGTCGAACTGATTCTTGTTCCAGGTGTATGCCGAGCGAGGGCGCTGTCTGATCCATTCGCTAATGAGGTCGCGTCCGTCTGCGCGTTCGCCCGTCCGGCCCGCGTCTTCCAGGTCTGTCGCAGTGCGCGGCAGAAACTTGCTGCGACCGCCGCCCAGCACGACTTCCAGTCCGTTGCCGTGAGAGAACTCGATCAACTGTCGGGCGATGTCGGGAAATCCGCTCTCACGGGCTGCCGATGGCATATCGGCGTCGCATT
>CAZPQE010000102.1:0-15327 GCA_964588615.1 uncultured Clostridia bacterium
GCGGGCGCCGACGGCCCTTTTCATCACGCGCTAATCGATGTGATAAATCAGCGCGCCAGCCTCAGCTTCGTATCGGACGCGCACACGCGGGCGATGTTCCGCCCCCGTAGCGACTTCGATTCCTATCTGCGCGCCGCTGCCTCGCGCGAGCACAGAAAAGATATGCGTCGGAAAGAAAAGCGACTCTCCGACATGGGGCGGATTCGATACTCCTCGCTTGAATGCGATGAAGAGTTGCATGAATGGATCGAAGAATTTCTCGAACTCGAAAGCGCGGGATGGAAAGGCAGGAATCGCTCGGCGCTGGCCTGTGAAGACGCCAGCCGCGAGTATTTCATCGAAATAGTTTCTGAGGCTTACAGAAGAGGCAAACTCGATATGCTCGCTCTGAGACTCGACGGGCGTCCCATAGCGATGAAGTGCAATTTTCTTGCCGGGTCGGGTTCATTCGCCTTCAAGATCGCATTCGATGAAGACTTCGCGCGAAGCTCGCCCGGAGTGCTGCTCGAACTGGAAAACCTCCGCCGCCTTCACCGCGAGAGTGAAGTGCAGTGGATGGATTCATGCGCGAGGGCGACTCATCCGATGGTGAATCGATTATGGCTTGACCGGAGGGCGATTCAAACGACTCTGATCTCTTCGGGAAGCGCGACCGGAGATTTGATCGTTTCTCTGATGCCGCTCGTCCGCTGGCTTCACCGCCGCCTGAGAAAACCCCTAAGAGAAATTCGGGAAACCGAGGTCAATGAATTATGAGTTCAGCGCGCGTTGCCGAAAAGATGAATAACGAAACTGCAACATCCGCAGCCCGATGGCTTGAATTCGATGCAGAGACTTTCTGTCAGAACTTCAACCGCCTTCCTTTCACCCTTCGTCATCGCCTGAGCGATCACCCGCTCTTCGAGTTGCCCCGCCTGATCCGGCTCGCCTGCCGCCTTCCTGCCGAAAACATCGAATACAATGCCGGAAACATTCCCATCATTCAGGACCCCGCTCTCACCCCGCGCACAGGGCTTTCGATTGAAGAGACCATACGCAGGATTGAAGAATGCAATTCGTGGATGGTGATGAAGAATGTCGAAGCCGATCCTCAGTACGGCGAGCTTCTCGACGAGTGCCTCGATCAGGTGGAGGAATTTTCTGAGACGCTGGAACCTGGCATGTGCCGGCGCGAAGCGTTCGTATTCATCTCATCGCCTGGAGCGGTCACTCCTTTTCACATCGATCCGGAGTATAACTTTCTGCTTCAGATTCGCGGCAGAAAATTCATGACCGTATTCGATCCGTCCGACAGAGCGGTGCTGTCGCATGAGCAGCTTGAAGAGTATATATCAGGAGGCCACCGCAACCGCCGGGTAGAAGAGGATCAATTGAGCAAAGGCATCCGGTTCGATCTCAATCCCGGCGACGGACTTCACGTTCCGGTCACGGCTCCGCATTATGTCGAGGTCGGCGACAGAGTATCGATTTCACTGAGCATCACATTTCGCACTCCGCAGGCTGACCGCAGAGCCATCGTCTACAGGGTGAATTCATTCCTTCGCCGAAAAGGGATCGCGCCCGCTCCTTACGGGCGGTCGCGGCTCCGAGACTCGATCAAGTACAACACGTTTCGCGCATTGAGACGCGCCCGCGCCACCTGCTCTAACTTTCGTCCGAACGGTCTATCGAAAATAATCTTTATCATCGGTTGAGCCTCACAACGCGGTGAAGCGTCGGGAGGAAAACTTTTCGAAAAATTTTTCTCTCAGCAAAACTCTGCCTGCACAAGCACTTGTCAGAAAATCGCCTGTTTTCCGAGGAAATTCGGCACTTTTTTCTTTACGCAACTATTGTTGCGGACTGTGATTTCTGCTATCTTGCAAGGTTGATCGTGCAAGCAAAATCCTCACAATGCGATGCGTCAGCTAACTTTCGCCGGACGCGAAAACTGTCAGAAAGCGAAATATATCCGGCGAGCCGAAGCGCGTCCATGAGGCGAATTTTCGCGCGCGACAACTATGTCTGCGACAACGGCGCAGCCTTGCTATCCCTGAAAGCGAAGAGAGTTCACAACAACGAGAGGAAGAAAACAGATGACTTCACATGCCATAGCTCCGATGCCTTACAAACCCCTGGCCGACGCTCCCGGCACGGTGGAGATTGAAAAACAACTTGAGTGGTACAGATTGATTCATCTGGGCCGCCTGCTCGACGAGAAGGCGAGAAACTTTCTGCGTCAGGCCAAAGGGTGGTCTTATCACGCCTCGCACGCCGGGCACGACGGCATACAGGTGGCTATGGGTCTGGCCTTCCGACCGAACAAGGATTTTCTCTTTCCCTACTACCGCGATATGCTCACGGGTCTTGCCGCAGGAATCACGCCGTATGAGATAATACTCAACGGCATCTCCAAAGCCGACGACCTCGCCTCCGGCGGTCGCCACATGAGCAATCACTTCGCCAAGATTTCCATAGGCATCTGGAACGTCTCTTCGGCAACGGGCAATCACACCCAGCACGCCGCTGGACTCGCCCGCGCAATAAAATACTATGACGCTGACTCGATAGTCTATTCGAGTCAGGGCGAAAGCTCCTGCTCCGAAGGCTACGTCTTCGAAGCTCTCAACGGAGCAAGCCGCGAACATCTGCCCGTGATATTTGTCATTCAAAACAACGGCTACGGCATCTCTGTGCCAGTCAGCGAGCAGACCGCAAACCCGATAGTTTCGGACAACTATCGCGGGCTGCGCGGCCTTACGATAATCAACTGCGACGGCACGAACCCGTTCGATTCGACCACCGCCCTCAAACGCGCCACCGATATCGTTTACGCGGGCGGCGGCCCGGTGCTCGTGCATGCATTCTGCGAACGCATAAACGCTCATTCGAATTCTGACCGCCACGAAGCCTATCGCTCTCAGGAAGAACTGGCCGAAGTCCGAACCTACGATCCTTACGAGAGACTGCGTCTTCATCTGCTCAACGTCGAAGATGTCGATGAAGTCACGCTGCTGGCCATCGAAGAAGAGAACAAGGCGATAGTTCAGGAAGCCTCAGACCGGGCCGAGGCTGCGCCCGATCCTGACCCGGCGACGGCCACCATGTTCGTCCTCCCGGAGGAGCCAAAGGTCGAGCCTTCGGCTTCGATTGCCGCAAACGGAGAGCCTGTCACGCTGCTTACGGCGATCAATCAGACACTCAAACAGGAATTCCGTCGCAACCCCAACACGTTTCTGTGGGGTCAGGATGTGGCTTCGCGCGATAAAGGCGGAGTGTTCAGCGTGACCAAAGGAATGCAGCAGGAGTTCGGCCCCGGTCGCGTGTTCAACGGCCCGCTGGCCGAAGATTACATTGTCGGCACGGCCAACGGCTTTGCGCGCTTCCGCGAAGACATCTGGGTTGTGATCGAGGCCGCGCAGTTTGCCGATTACGTGTGGCCTGCAATGGAGCAGATCGTCGATACCTCGCACGATTTCTATCGCTCCAACGGCCAGTTCGCGCCCAACATCATCGCCCGCCTTTCTTCGGGCGGATACATCGGCGGAGGGCTTTATCACTCGCAGAACCTCGAAGCAGTATTTACCACGCTGCCGGGCTTGAGAGTAGTCGCTCCGGCTTTCGCCGATGACGCCGTTGGGCTGCTCCGCCACGCATTTCGCACGCGGGGCATGACGTTTTTCCTCGAACCGAAATACCTCTACAACCAAGCATTCGCCAAAGCCGCTGATCCGGGCGAAAACTACGAGATACCTTTCGGCAAGGCGAGGGTGCGCCGCGAGGGGAGCAACCTGACGATCGTAGCCTACGGCACTGTGGTTCACTGGGCGCTGCGCGCGGCTTCCCAGTTGCAGGAAGACCATGACATCGAAGTCGAAGTAATTGATCTTCGCACACTCCTCCCACTCGATATCGAAACGGTGATCGAGTCAGTGAAGAAGACCTCGCGCGTGTTGATCGCCCATGAGGACAAGGTGTTCGGGGGTTTTGGAGGCGAGATAGCCGCGCAGATAGCCGAGCAGTCGTTCGATCATCTCGACGCGCCTATCCTGCGCGTAGGGTCGAAGTTCGCGCCCGTCCCGTTCTCGAAGATACTTGAGCGAGCCGTGCTGCCCCAGGTCGAAGACATATATCAGAAGGCGCTCCGTCTGACCGAGTACTGAATCGATCACACGAGCGAGCGACGAGACAGGTCGCTCAACAGCGGCAGGTTGAGCGTGAGAGCGTCAGCCTCCCATCGCCCCGCAATCTCAGTCTTGCAGTCGGGGCAATGGCCGCTGCGGATTCTGTTTCTCAAGACTCGAAACCCGTAACGCTCGATGAGCGTCGCCTTACAGTTCGGGCAGCGGGTGTTCTCGCTCGCTCCCACGCGCCCCGGCAGGTTGCCCGCATACACGAAATTCAGTCCGGCATCGCGGCCCGTTTCGACGGCGCGCAGCAGAGTTTCGACCGGAGTGTTGGCGGGGTCGGTCATCTTGTAGTCTTTATGAAAAGCAGTCACGTGCCAGGGTATGTCGGGCGAGACCGATGAGATGAACTCAGCCATCGCTTTCAACTCATCATCAGAATCGTTGAATCCGGGAATGACCAGCGTGACTATTTCGAGCCAGAATCCGCGCTCGTAAACCATCTTCACAGTGTCGAGTACGTTTTGAAGCACGCCGCCGAGTTTGCGGTAGTTGCGGTCGTTGAAACTTTTGAGATCGATCTTGTAGAGATCGGCCCAGGGGCGAATGTAGTCGAGAGCTTCAGGCGTGGCGTTGCCGTTAGAAACGAACCCGCAGACCAGTCCCGCATGTTTTGCCTGTTTGAATATTTCCACCGCCCACTCGCTTGTGATGAGCGGTTCGTTGTAGCTGGAAACCACGAGCCTCGCGCTGTGTCTCAAAGCAAGCTCGACCATCCGGTGAGGCGAAACGACCGTTGGAAGAACACCGGCCATAGGATCACGAAGCGCCTGACTGGTTATATGATTTTGACAGTATGAGCAATGATAATCGCATCCGAGCATGCCGAAGGTGAGCGCCCGGGAGCCGGGGTAGGCGTGAAAGAAGGGCTTCTTCTCGGTCGGGTCGCATTGAATCCCTGCGGCGTATCCGTGAGGAACCATCAACCGTCCGCCTTCGTTCGAGCGCACCCGGCAGATGCCATCGAGACCCGGCAGGATCACGCAGCGATGCCCGCAGGCGAAACATCGCACGCGGTCGCCTTCGAGCTTTTCATAAAGCTCGCCTTCCGAGGTATGAGTCTTGAGAATCTCTTTGAGAGTGGGCGCGGCCATGACTTGAACCTCCCTTTTATGAACTGCTGGGAGAATTCTAAATCAGATCGCAAGAGATTGGTACTCATCGGGCGGCAGGTGTCAGCCGTGAGCGCGAGGTTAAGGATGATGAGTATCCTCCCTGACGGTCGGGCTACTGACACATCTTCCGACAAATCGCCTTCACTACCAGGCTCTCTCGATGGTAAATTTCTTGCTCAACAGAGTCAGAATCTACAGAATAACCGGACATCCCGAATGAAACTCAGAGTATTGCACCACAATCACTGCTTCGATGGCTTCGCTTCTGCGGCAGTTTTTTCCAGATTCTTCGCTGAAAAAATTGACTCCGATGCTGAAATTCTTTACGGCGGACTCGCTCACAAGCCAAACCAGAAATTCATCGAGGAAGAACTCTTCGACGGCGACCACAACGCCATAGTCGATTTCAAGTACAGCCCTTCCAACCGGCTGACCTGGTGGTTCGATCATCATCAGAGCGCGTTTCTCTCCCCGGATGATGAACGTCATTTTTATTCGACCAAATCGCCGACCAAGTTCTACGACCCTCAGTACAAGTCCTGCACCAAGTTCATCGCTGACACCGCGTCCGCAACATACGGTTTCGATTCCAGCCCTCTCGATGAACTCATCGGCTGGGCCGACATAATCGACGGCGCGCAGTACGAAGACCCGCGAACCGCTGTCGAACTCAAAGCGCCCGCGATGAAACTCATGCTGGTGATCGAAGCCAGCCGCGACGCCGCGTTGATGGAGAGGATAATCCGCGACATGCAATCAAAGCCCCTTGAGAGGATCATCGCCGACCCCGACGTGGACGCGCAGTTCCAGCCGCTCTACGACCGCCACATGAGCACTATCGATCTCATACGCCGGGCCGCGCGCTTCGAGGATGGGGTCGTCTTCTTCGACCTCAGCGATGAAGACGCCGAAGGCTACTCGAAGTTCATTCCTTATTACCTCTACCCTCAAAGCGTCTACTCGGTTGGCGTGAGCCTCTCGGCACATCGCTCGAAGGTGTCGGTCGGGTTCAACCCCTGGAGCCCGACGCCGCGCCGTCACAACCTGGCTTCGATCTGCGAGCGATACGACGGCGGAGGCCACGCAGTCGTGGGCGCGATTTCTTTTCGAACGGATGAAATCGCGCTGGCCCGAAAAGCCGCCCAGGAGATCGCCGATGAACTCCGCCGCTGAATGATTCCAGACTCTAAACCAGATTCATCGGCACGGGGTTTTGCGGGTCTGCGTAATCATAAAAACCGCGACCGGTTTTTCTGCCGCACAACCCGGCCATCACCATGCGCTTGAGGAGCGGAGGCGGGGCGAAGCGGGTTTCGCGGAATTCGTCGAACATGATGTTTGCGATGTAATAGGTGGTGTCGAGTCCCACGAAATCCAGAAGCGTGAACGGCCCCATGGGATGACCGCAGCCGAGTTTCATTCCGTTATCGATATCCGTGATCGATCCGATGCCTTCTTCAAGCCCGCGAATGGCGTCGAGCATGTAGGGGACAAGCAGGCGGTTGACGATGAATCCCGAACGATCAGAAGTCTGAACCGGAACTTTGCCTATCTCGCGCGCAAATCCGGTAGCGGCCTCAAACACAGTCGGGTCAGTCAGTATGGTGCGGACGACTTCGACCAGCTTCATCACCGGGACGGGGTTGAAGAAATGCATGCCAATGAATCGGCGTTGTCGCTCGGCAGATGTGGCAGTCATCATCTGGGTGATCGAAAGGCTCGACGTGTTGGAAGCGAATATGGTTTCAGGCGAGCAAATCCGATCCAGAGCCGAGTAGGTCTTGTGTTTCTCATCGAGGTTTTCGATTATCGCTTCGATGACTACCCCGGCTCCGGCAGCAGAGTCGAGGCTCGTCGAGCCATGGAGCCGCGAGGCGATGGCATCGCGGTCTTCGGCAGTGAGCTTGTTTTTTTCTACCAGCCGGTCGAGCTGCTTTCTGATCCCGCTCAATCCCTTGTTGAGGAATTCTTCGGACACTTCGATTACAGTGACATCGCGTCCGGCCTGCGCGCACACCTGCGCTATTCCTGATCCCATCAGTCCGCATCCGAGAACAGCTACTTTATCGATTCCCATTTCATTGCCTCCGTTTTCAGAATGAATCATTGACCGGCCCGTGATCCGGTCTCAAAGCTGAGGAGTGTACATTGTTTCGATGGCAGAATGCGACCCCATTGCCGGGCTGTCGCCAACAGTCCGGCAATGAACAGGATTCGCAGGCGAGAGAATCGATTGATCGGGAAAACAATCCGGTGAGTCAGTCGACGTTGGCCGCCCGGATGAACAACACCACCAGCGTGACCATCAGCGCAGTAGCCGCAAGGTCTTTGGCGATTTTAACTCCCGTCAGGACGTTTTTGCCCGACACCTTAGCGACGGTCGAATAGACGATGACCGTAGTCTGTCCGGTTTTGGCATCGATTATGGTGAAAGAGTCCTGTTGCGCCTCGCTGATGTAGCCCTCCATCCGGGTCTTGTCCCGCAGCTTGATCTTCACACGGGCGTTAGGGCCTGATCCCAGTTTGAGAATATTGGCGCGGACTTTTTCCGCCTGATTCTTTTCCTTCGAGCTTGCCGCAGCAGGTTCGATGAGCAGGTGAGCGAGCAGCGCAATAAAGGCTATGGCCGCAACTTTCTTCATGGCGTTCTCCCTTCGAGTTGATAATCCTCCAGCGGTTTATCCGGGGAGGCAATCGCCATGCCGTTTGCTAACTGGTTGAAAGTCGGCGGCGGGCCGTCGCGGGGGCAGCAGTATTATTGCTGTTGGAGATGTTTTACTGCGCAGTCAGAGAGAGGTCACTTGTCGTTCTTCCTGGCCTTGAGCGCGAAGAGGATGAAGTCGCCGCGCTTGCGAAGTTCGTCCGTCTTCAGGTTGTCGAGGTCTTCTGCCGGCACGATGGACACGACTCGGATGAGGGATTTGGGCAATCGCCTCTTCGTTCGCTCTGCCGCGCCCAGGCGATAGTCGCTGTGAAAAGCTCCATTGAAATGAACGACGAGCGGCCTCGAATCGGTCGCCGCAGCCGAAGCTATCGCTTCAGCCATGGTTTCGTCTTTCACGCATTGAGACTGATAGAACCGCTCGGTCATCGCTTCCTGCTCGGCTACCGTTTGCTGACCTGCGGGGTGGTCCTTCATCGTTTCGGCGAACCGTTTGAAGTAATCGTCTCGCGGGCAATCGATCTGGCGGGCGATCAGTGCGCGCTCTTCAGCGGGCAGGGAGTCAAGCGAGGCAAGTCCCGACCGGGCGACCTGCGCGGCGTAACGACGAGGCACATTGCCCGCCACAACGCGCCAGCCTCTGGCTTTGGCAAGCTCCACCAGAGGGCGATAGTCGGTCGCGTAGTTGGGCCAGGGCCGAGAGGCTTTCAGGAAGTCCGCTTCGCTCATTCGACCGGCGAGATAATCATCGAGCGCCGATTGAGTGTCGCGCTCGAACATCTCCAGAGCCACGATGAGCGATGGTTTTCTTCGAGCGATCCCTTCGAGCAGGGCGAGCTCGAGGTGATGGGTCATCTGGTCGTTGTGCTGTTCTCCGACAAACACCACGTCCGAGCGGGAAAGTTCCGCGAGCATCGCTTCGAAATCCGAGAACCGCTTGTGTTTTGAATCATAGACCCGATGCGGCAGGTAACCCGTCTGAGGCAGGGCAAGGATTGAAACCGATAAAATGATTTGAATGCAGAGAGCGAGTTTTTCGAGCATCCTGAGCCTTTCCAAGCGCGATGAATTCATTGACGCAATTCTCTTTACCACAGAAAAAGCGAAGGGCAAAGAAAAACTGGCATGACTTGCCCGGTTTGGGTTTATAATGACGCGCAGGACTGCTCAGTAAACTATTTTCCAAAGGCGTTCCGACTCTCCTCATTGAATGAAAGGTGAAGATTATGAGGCAAAGAAAACATTCGATTCTCAGACTGTTGATAGTTACTCTGCTGCTGGCTTCCACCAGTCTGCCTGCGCGCACAGCGCCATCGGCTAATGCGCCGCAGCAGGATTCTCCCTCCTGGACTTTCAAAGAGCCGGAGGGATTCGTTTATTACGCAAGCAACAATGAAGCTGTCTGCCGCCCGGCAACATCGGATGAAGCTCAAATAATGAACGAGCGAGACCCCGAAATGCCATTGCATGTTATCAACCACAACGACCTGAGCGCGCAGGTGGGCGACATCACCATCACGCTGCGAGGCACTGCGCAGCTCGACGGTTTTCCGGCGGCGAAGAACGCTTTTGTTACAGCCGCCAACCGGTGGATATCTCTTCTTCAAACGAACAACCCCATCACGATAATAATCGATGTCGATTTCGGCCCGACGCGCTTCGGCACGCCTTATCCACAGGATGTGCTGGGCAGCACCGGCACGCAGGCTTTAGGTAATCCGGCGGGATATGCGGATGTGCGAAGCAGGTTGATTACGGGCGCGAGCGCAGAAGAGATGTCGCTTTACAACGCGCTCCCCGTGTCACCCCTGCCGACTGATCTCGGAAGCGCCGCAGGCGCTTCTGTTCCCTCAGCGTTGCTGCGCGCCTTGGGCAGCATTCCGGCTGTGGCTGATCCTGCGGGTGAGCAGACGGCCTTCGGCAATCCGCCCTCGATAGGTTTCAATTCGAACTTCTCTTTCGACTTCGATCCGAGCAACGGCATCGACTCAGACAAGATCGATTTCGATGCCGTAGCCGCCCACGAGATAGCTCACGCACTGGGCTTTGCTTCCAGGGTCGGGACGACGGCCCCTCTTCAGGTTTCAGTTCTCGACATCTTCCGCTTCCGTCCGGGCACGACCCTGGGCACATTTCCGACGGCATCGCGCATACTTTCCCCGGGGGGCGATCACATGTTTTTCGTGGGCGGAAGCGACATACCGCTTTCGACCTCGCGCAACGACGGGACGGGCGGGGACGGTTTTCAGGCGAGTCACTGGAAGAACAATACTTTCGTGGGATTTGTCATCGGTCTGATGGACCCGGCCATAGCTTTCGGCGAGCGCCAGGTCATAGGCGAAAACGATCTGCTGGCATTCGACCGTTTCGGGTACGTGCGAAGAGGCGGAATGACCGGCGCACCTTCCATCAATTCGCTTGCGGGAAGACTCAACCTCGATACGCTGACTCTGACCGGATCGGTCTCCGACACACAGGGCGACATCACGCAGGCGCAGACGACTATGCTCGATGGCTCGAACAACATCGTCCGTCAGGATGCTCCGTTTGCGGTCAGCGCAGGCGGGCAGACCATTTTCAATTTCAACTTTCAAGTGACCGGACTCAGCAATCTGCCTACTGCGACTCGTTGTTCTGTGGTGTTCATCGATGGGGCAAGCAACCGCAGCGTGGCCATCACGGCTGATTTCAGCCAGGCCGATCCGGGCGGGCCTGGACTCAATAAAGTCACTTTCAGCGGGTCGAAGATGACCCTCAAGGGCAGCGGTTTCAGCGGACAGGTTCAGATCGAAATCAACGGCGTGATCGTGGCCACCAAAGACAACACTTCGAACAAGAAGATCAAGGTCAACGGCAACACGACGACCCTCAACATCCGTCCCGGCGCTAACCGCGTGCGGGTGATGAAGAACTCGCTCTGGTCGGATATAGAAATCCTCACCCTCTAAATCCTCATCCGCAGATTGAGGGCCGCAGATTGACGCAGATTCTATTTCATCTGCCTTGATCTGCGGCCCTCGATCATCTCTCGTTCACAACCATCTTCCATCGACTTGTCCGCGCGTCGCAAAGTCGAAATAAATCTGCGAGAATCTGCGAGACAATCTGCGAAATCTGTGGATCAATCTGTGGAGCGAGGAGAAAACATCTTGCCTGAATGGTTCAAGCTGCTTGGCATCGCGGTGGTCGTCATAGGACTCGCCTTGAAGTTGCGCACGACGCTCGTCGTAGTGGCCGCCGCGCTCCTGACCGGACTCATCGCGGGGATGCCTCTGTTTACGGGCGCGGGGATATTCGAAGGCGTGCCTTATCTTACAAAAGGCGATCAGGAAGGGATCATCAACATGCTTGGCCGGGCGTTTGTCGAGAACCGGTTGATGACCCTGTTCATCATCACGCTTCCCGCCATCGGGCTTGCCGAAGCCTACGGGTTGCAGGAACAGTCAGCGCGATTGATAAAAAAAATACGCGTGGCCACTGTCGGACGCCTGGCGATAGTCTATCAACTCTTCCGCATACTTCATGGCATTTCAGGCATAAGGCTAAACGGCCATGCCTCGTTCGTGCGCCCGTTGATTTTTCCCATGTCGGTCGGCGCGGCCGAAGCGATGACCGGGGCCGCAAGCGCGGATGAAGTGGCCGAAGAAAAGATCGAAGAGATAAAAGCGGCTGATTCGGCCAGCGAGAACTACGGCAACTTCTACGGCCAGAACCTCTCGCCCGTTCAGGCCGGCGTACTTCTGGTCTACGGCACGCTCAAGGGGCTGGGCTACGAAGTGAGCCTGGTGAAACTGGTCATATACACCATTCCGGTGGTGACGCTTTCGGTCATACTTTCGTCGATTCAGTTTTATCTGCTCGACCGTCGGTTTGCCAGAAAGGAGGCGGCAGAATGAATGGTCTCGACGCAGTGTACGCGCTGACGGGTGCGGCGCTCATCGTGTTCGCGGTTTTGACCTGGCGTGATCGGAGCAATCCTCATCGCGCGGCAGCGGGCAGCTTCTGGTTTCTGCTGGGCGTGGTCTTCGCCGCAGGAAACCTGCTTCCGCACTGGCTGACCGGATTGATGGTGCTGGCGATGGTCGCCCTCGACGGAGCCAGGCGCGTGACCGGCGGCAAATTCCGCGAGACTCCTGTGGAAGAAAAAGAGAGACGAAGCGCAGTTCTCAAGGGAAAAATCTTTTTGCCTGTTTTATCCATCCCTGCGGTGGTTTTCGGATTCGCGCTGGCCTATCGCTTCCTGAATCTCGATGTGAGCCGGGGCGCGCTCATAGGACTTGGGGCAGGCGGGATTGCGGCTATGGCGCTTGCGCTTTTGATAACGCGGGGAACCGCCCGAGAGATGATGAACGAAGGTCGAAGGATCAACGACGCTGTCGGAACGGTGAGCATACTGCCTCAACTGCTTGCCTCGCTCGGAGTGATTTTCACCGCCGCCGGGATAGGCAATCTGATAGCGCAAGGAATCAAATCCGTAGTTCCCGAAGGCAATTTGTTTCTGCTCGTTTTTGCCAACTGCGCGGGGATGGCCTTGTTTACGGTGGTGATGGGAAATTCTTTTGCGGCGTTCCCGGTCATAGCCACAGGGGTGCTTGCGCCGCTCATCATCGAGCCGTTTGGCGTAGATGCGGCGATGGTCGGCATCATCACCCTCACAGCCGGGTCGAGCGGAACGCTGATGACTCCGATGGCGGCAAACTTCAACGTAGTGCCGACGGCGCTCCTCAACATGAAAGATCAATATGGGGTGATAAAATTTCAGTTGCCTTACGCGCTGACGATGTGGGGGCTGCACGTTTTGTTGATGTGGGCGATGATCAAGCTTTTAACCTGAGCGCGCCTTTGATAGAGTCGAGACGTTGCCTGACTGCTCGCTTGTGGGACGGCGTATTCCCGCAAATGGCATCGCCGGGTTTCGCTCTCTTTTGAAGTTCGCACGATAAGGTTTTTGATCTGATTACTTTGACCATCGAACTGCAATGGCACGCGAGTTGGTTGCTTTCTCTGCGCAGTCGCAATCCGGCTGATGATTGGGAGATGACAGATGATCAGACTTGAAAACATCGAAAAGAGCTACCCGCTGGCAGGCGGAAAATTCTACGTCCTGCGGCGCGTCAACGTGGAAATCGCCGAGGGCGATTTCGTATCGATAATGGGACCGTCGGGCGCGGGCAAATCCACCCTTCTTCATATACTCGGCATGCACGACGCTCAGTGGGAAGGTCAGTATTTCTTCGGCGATCAGCCCGTACACAAACTCGCTCCAAAACAAAGGGCTGAACTGAGGAACAAAAACATAGGCTTCGTCTTTCAGAGCTATCACCTGCTCGATAACCTCACCGTCTATGAAAACCTCGAAATCCCGCTCTCTTACCGCGACGTGAAAAAGTCCGACCGCCAGAGCATAGTCTGCGATGTTCTGGATCGTTTCCAGATCGTCGGCAAAAAAGACCTCTATCCCAATCAACTCTCCGGCGGGCAACAACAACTCGTGGGCGTGGCCCGCGCCGTGATTGCCAATCCCAAAATCATCCTCGCCGATGAGCCTACGGGCAATCTTCATTCAGACCAGGGACGCGAGATAATGGAGTTGTTTAAGAGATTGAATCAATCGGGAACGACCATCGTTCAGGTGACGCATTCGGAGACCAATGCCTCCTACAGCGACCGAATAATCCGGCTCAGGGACGGATGGGTTGAAACTTAGCCCAACTGTCCGAATACGGACACTCGTTTTCCCGGAATCGGCGAAAGTTATAGTCCCTGATGGTCGGCCTAATGAGGCCAAACGCGCACAGGAAAGAGTTTAATAGAAGCCCTCTGAGTGGCACGCCGCTTTCCTGTCATCTGCGGGAGGAAACATGGACATACCACGAAAATCTGCCGCGCGAAAAAGGATCATACGTCGCATCATCTACGCTTCGCTCGCCGCGATCGTCATCGCGGGCATAACCGTCGTCGTGGCCAGACTCGAACCCGCCGCCCAGAGCGTCGATGCGGCCACCGTGTTGATCGAGACCGTCAAGCGGGGCGAGTTGCTCCGACAGGTGCGGGGCCTGGGCACGCTCGTCCCCGAAGAAATCCGGTGGATACCTGCCCTCACTCAGGGCCGGGTCGAAAAAGTCAACGTCAAGCCCGGAGCCGAGGTGACAGCCGACACCGTCCTGATCGAACTCTCAAACCCCGAAGCCGAACGCGACGCTATAGACGCCGCAGCGCAACTTCGCGCTGCGGAAGCCGACCTGGCCGCGCTCAGGGTCCGCCTCGAAAGCCTGTCGCTCGATCAGCGGGCGACCGCCGCGACCGTAAAGGCCGATTACGTCTCAGCCAAATATCAGGCTGAAGTCAATGAAGACCTGGCCAAAAAAGGTCTGCTCGGAGACCTTCAGGCCAGACTCTCGAAAGTGCGCGCTGAAGAGCTCGCCACCCGAAACGAGATAGAAGAAAAACGACTGGCCATCAGCGAGGCATCGACGCGCGCGCAGATAGCCGCCGGTCAGGCCCGCGTCGATCAACTCAAGGCCACGCTCGATCTGCGCCGCTCTCAGATAGAATCGCTCAAGGTGCGCTCGGGGCTATCGGGAGTCGTCCAGGCGGTTCAGGTGCAGGTCGGCCAGCAGGTCTCGCCCGGAGCCAACCTCGCTCGCGTGGCCGATCCTACAAAACTCAAGGCCGAACTGCGCATCTCTGAAACCCAGGCCAAAGACATCGCTCTGGGCCAGAGCGTGCAGATAGACACCCGCAACGGAATCATTCCGGGCCTGGTCATCCGAATCGATCCGGCGGCGCAGAACGGAACCGTGACCGTAGATGCTTCGCTCGAAGGCGAACTGCCCAAAGGCGCGCGGCCCGATATGAACGTCGATGGCACGGTCGAGCTTGAGCGGCTCGATAATGTGCTCTTCGTTGGCCGTCCGGTTCACGGTCAGGAAAACGCCACTGTGGGATTGTTCAAAGTAGACCCGGACGGGAAGGGCGCCTCTCGCGTGCAGGTGCGGCTCGGTCGCAGCAGCGTCTCCAGGATCGAAATCATCGAGGGACTCAGAGAAGGCGAACGGGTGATTCTCTCCGACACCTCGGCCTGGGACAACGCCGATAAGATACGTTTGAATTAGGAAACCGGAGGATAAAGAAATGACCCTGGAGCCGTTGATTCAACTCGACGCCGTCAGCAAGATTTTCTACACCGACGAGGTTGAAACCCACGCCCTGTCAGGCATCCACCTCGAAATCAAAAAAGGCGAGTACATCGCCATAGCCGGGCCGTCGGGGTGCGGCAAATCGACGCTGCTCTCCATACTCGGATTGCTCGATTCTCCCAGCGAAGGAAACTACTCGCTCAACGGGCATGCGGTGGCGAGTTTGAAACTTTCAGAGCGAGCGC
>CAZPQE010000103.1:0-15289 GCA_964588615.1 uncultured Clostridia bacterium
CGATTACACTCTTCGACCGATGAGGGAAGGATGATACTCAAGACCGCGAGAGGGCCGATCTATTTCGAAATCACAGGCGACGGGCCGCCGCTCGTCTTCATAAGCGGATGGGCGATGACCGGCCAGTGCTGGCGGCCTGTGATAGAAACCCTTGAAGCGAGCCACCGCTGCCTGTTCTATGACGCGCGGGGCACGGGACGCTCTCAGCCCGCATCCCCGGAATCCGCCTTCGAACTCGAAGACCATTCAGAAGACCTTGGCTGCCTTCTCGATCACACGGGATTTTATGATGCGACGCTCATAGGCCATGACACAGGCTCGCAGGTGGCCGCGCTCTGCGCTTTGAGGCATCCTCAGTTTGCAAGGGCGATCGTGGTTGTAAGCCCGCGGCCTGCGGCGTCGGGAGATGAAGTGGGAAAGCTTTCCGTGATGACGCCCACCGCGCTCGCGCTGCGTGAGCTTGCTTCCTATCCTCTGCTGCGCAACCTGGTCGCGTGGCGCTTCCGTCGCGCGCCTCAGCCATTTCGTGATCGGCTCTTCGAAGACTTCGCCCAAATCGATCCGCGCGCGGCATTTCAAACCGCACTGTCGGCTGCCGCAGGCCGGTCGCTCGGTTCCATAATCGATGAGACCGAACTTTCCGCCCTTGTTTTGTGCGGAGACCGAGACCGCGAGGGCGGCAGGGAAGCGCGACGGATTTTTTCGGGTGGCCGCGACATCAAACTTGCCACGATCAAGGACTGCGGCTTTCTGCCCATGTTAGAATACCCGCGTCAGTTTGCCAGGCTCATTCGGAGTTTCTCCCTTTGGCTCGAAGCCGCGCCGGGCGGGGGATTGAAGCTGAGGCGATAAGTATGCAGGATGCGGAAACGACTTTCACTCAACCTGTCAGCGAAGCAGGAATCGAGTTTTATCGGCGTCGATATTCCCGGACTTCGGCGCTGACTGCATTGCTGAGCATAACTATCATATTTCTCGTGAGCGCGCTTTACCAGCCATCTCAGCCGGGAGCCGATGGCGAGTATTTCACGGTTTGTCTGTTCAAGAATTTTTCCGGGCTTCCGTGTCCGGGATGCGGGCTGACGCATTCTTTTTGCGCGATAGGAAAAGGGAACCTGGAAGAAGCGTTCCGTTTCAACCTGCTCGGCCCGGTGGCGTTCTTTTTGGCTCTCCTGGTCTGGCTGCGTTCGGCTTTAGTGTTGACGGGTCGGACCGGGCCTGTGGCTTTGATGGATCGCGCGGCTTCGCGCCTGAGGTTGATACCGACGCTGGCGCTGGCCTTCATCCTGTTCGGGCTTGCGCGAATCGCCTACATTCTCGCCCGGTGATCGAACTTCACATCGGATGCTGAGAAACCAGCGGGCCGAACTCGCTGTCCTGATGAACCGCAAGCACTTCTTCGTGCCAGTGCGCGCCCTTGAGTATCAGGGCTCCGGCTGATTCGGAATCCAGAGGTCTGGAGAAATAATAGCCCTGCGCGCTGCCGCAGCGGAGTTCGCGCAACTGTTCAAGTTGTTCTCTGGTCTCGACTCCTTCGGCCACCACATTCTTGCCGAGGTTCTGCGCCAGAAGGATTATGGTTCTGACTATCTCGCAGTTTTCTGTGTTTTCTCCCATCCGGCTTACGAACGAGCGGTCTATCTTCAAAGTGTCAATGGGCAGGCGGTGGAGGTAGCTCAATGAGGAATATCCCGTGCCGAAATCGTCAACGCTCACTTCCACCCCCAGAGACCGCAGGCGGGAGAGCATCGCGGTGGCGTTTTCGACATTTTCCATGACCACGCTTTCGGTGATTTCAAGCTTGAGGTTTCGTGGATCGAGGCCCGACAGATTGAGAGTCTGCATGGTCTGCTCGATCAGATCGGATTGGACGAACTGCTTGCCGGAGAGGTTCACGCTGATCGAAAGGTTGGATGTGCAGGGAGAGAGCCGCTTCCACCTGCGCATTTGCAGACAGGCTTCTCTGAGCGCCCACTGACCTATTGGCATTATGAGTCCAGTTTCTTCGGCCACCGGTATGAAATCCATCGGAAAGATAAGGCCGCGCTCAGGGTGACGCCAGCGGAGCAGCGCTTCGAAACCGGTCAACTGCCCGGTTTGCAGAGATACTATCGGCTGGTAGTTGAGGAAGAATTCTCTCCGCTCTATCGCCCGCCGGAGGTCTGTTTCCATCTGAAGGGTGTTCATAGCCAGAGTGTGCATACACTGATCGAAGATCACGTGCCGGGCTTTGCCCTGAGACTTGGCCTGATACATTGCGGTATCGGCGTCCCTGAGCAGGTCTTCCGGCCCGGAGTAATCGGGAGTCGAAAGCGCGATCCCGGTGCTGACGGTGGTGAAGGCGTCGAACCCTCCGATCTTGAACGGCTGTGATATGCGCTTTTGAACCCGCTCGGCCACCCGCACAGCATCGGTTGCGTCTTTGATATCGGTCAGCAGTATGGTGAACTCGTCTCCTCCTAGGCGCGCGATAAGGTCTTCGGTTCTCAGGCACTGTCGAAGTCTGCGGGCGATGCCTATCAGAAGCTGATCGCCGTGCATGTGACCGAGGCTGTCATTGATTATCTTGAATCGGTCCAGGTCGAGGAAAAGCACCGCGAACATGTTTTGCGGGTTGCGCTTCTGGCGACTGAGCTCTATGGCTAGTTGCTCTTTGAACCACGCTCGATTGGGCAGGCCGGTCAGCGGATCGTGATAAGCCTCATGCATCAATCGCTGCTCGGCATGCTTGCGGTCGGTGATGTCCTGAATCTGAAGTATGAGCGAAGCGGGCTTCTGGTTGGTCCCCTGAATGAGGGAGATGGAAACGTGCGCCCATATTTCCTGACCGTGTTTGTTGACATATCGCTTTTCGACCTGGCTGGCCTGAACCCGCCCTTCGAGAACATCGACGACTTCCTGAAGAAAACGGTCGAGGTCTTCCGGGTGAGTGATGGTCTGAAACTGGCTCCCCAGGAGATCTTCCTCTTCATAACCAACTATGTCGCACAGCGAGCGATTGACCTGCATCCATTTTCCGTCCAGAGTGACCAGCGCCATGCCTATGGGAGCATAATCGAACGCGCTGTGAAATCGCTCCTCGCTCTCCTTTAATTCGCTCATGTGGCGGACGGCCTGCTCGGCCTGGGCGAGCGCGGCTTCCTGGTTTTTCAGATAAGTCGAGTAGGTAAGATATATGACCCCGATGATGGGAGCGACCGCAAGCAGCGAGTAGAACCCGACGAACGAACTCAGAGTGGCGATTATCGCTGCGGAGTATGCTCCGGCAGAGTAGCTGACCGAGGTCCACAGATAAAATTGCCTCCACGTATTCCATATAGGCTGACCCGCTCTGAGCGCGCCGGCTATGGCCACAATGCCCGAATTGGTTACGAATTGAACGAAAGCCATCAATCCGGTGGCCATCACCAGTCGGCTCAGGCTTTCCTGGGCCACTATATGATCGACTGGCCCGCAGGCTATCTGAAGCGTCCACCCGGTGATGAAAGTGGCGCAGGTCATGGCCGCAGTGTTGAATGCTATGGTCAGAGGCTTTTTGGTTATTCGCAGAGACGAGATAAGGGTTTCGGTGGCCCCCAACAGCACGGCTGCCTCTCTGCCGAAAAGCAGCATGGCCAGGAAGATGAAAACATCGGCGATCGAGACGCTGGATTGAAAGCGGGGGATTTTGATGTTTATGCGGGAACTGACTGTGACCGTCAATAAGGACAGCAACAGGAAAGGGAGGCCGATGACGGCCTGCGGCGCCTCGCGCGCTGAAAGGATCACTGTCCCCAACCCGACAAAAGCGACCAGCAGCATAACCGCTCTGGTTGCTCTTTCTCTGATTGCTCTTTTCTTGTCGCTCATACTGACCGCCGATCAAAGAATATTGACGCAGTTGAGCCAGCCTCCACTTCTGCCGCTGCCTTGTGACAATAGGGCGCAACGGCTCAACTGCGTGTACCCTCCCCGGTGAGGGCATTATCGTTACCTGGCCTTCGGATAAAACGGACTCGCGCTTGTCAGCAGTCTCAACCCGGTGATGGGCGCGTCATCATTATTCGAAAGCACTAAGATGGAGCTCGACCCGCTTGCAGAAGAGATTGAAGTAGGATCGAGAACCGCTCCGCCCCATAGCGCGCGCGCCGAAGGAGAAAACGTCGCCCCTCCATGCGCTTGGCCGCTCGACAAAATCGTCCCGTCAGATAGCCAACTGTCCGCAGGCACGGCTGAAGAGAACGGCCCCTGCATCGTCAGCAGGCGGCCACCCTGTGTCTGGAAGCAGTTTGCCTGGAGGAAGCTGTCAGCAAGCAGGAACCCGCTCGGCCATACGCTTGTGTCTGCGAGCAGGAACCCGTCTGCGAGCAGGAACCCGTCTGCAAGCAGGAATCCGTCTGCGAGCAGGAACCCGTCCGAGAGCAGGAATCCGTCCGAGAGCAGGAATCCGTCCGAGAGCAGAAACCCGTTATTGAGCGGCGCGTATTCGAGCGGGTTGCCGCTGGCATCGATCATCACCAGACGGAGGTCCGAGCTCAAACCGCTCAACGTCACCCCGCTTCGCAGCAGGCTCTGTCCCGCCCTCGCGTTCTGGAGGTCGGAGCGGATGTTCTGCGCCAGCCGCACCGCTGCAAGGCCGTTGACCATTCCCGCCCCCTGGGTGAGCAATCTCTCGATGGCGCTGCGCGACCTCAGCGAGTAAAGCTGCTGCGCCGTCAGTTTGAGTATGGCTTTGACAAGCGCGGGAGTCAGTCGTGAATTTGCCTGGGTCATCAGTGCAGCCAGTCCCGACACTACAGGAGCGGCGAGCGAAGTGCCGGAAAGCTGGCAGTAAACCCTGGGCATCCCTCTGATCGAAGAGCGCGGAAGTATCGAATTGGGGAACGTCTCATCGGTCAGAGTTGTGTGGCTGCGGGTCGAAGCTGAAATTATCTTCGATCCCGGAGCGACCAGATCGGGTTTTACCACCCCATCGACGAGCGTCGGCCCGCGAGAACTGTAAGAAGCCACCTCGACATCAGTCCTGCGCAGGGGATTGGGCGTTGGATCGAGAGCGGGCGCAGTTCTCTGATCGGGCCAGGAGAGGAAGGATTGCTCAGGGTTTTTGGTCGTTCCGACGGTTATCACTTTCGGATCGTTGCCGGGGCTTCCGATTCCGCCATAGACCGTTTGATAAATGGGCTTGCCTTCTTCATCGTATCCGACGACGACATCGTTGTGGCCGTAGTTGCCCGCAGAGCAGACCACCACGATTCCGGCTGCCACGCATCTTTCCGCCGCCTGGCAGAGCGGATCGGTGCGATAGCTCTGAAGCACCGGCGCGCTGAGGCTGAGATTGATTACGCGGATGTTATAGCGGCTCTTGTTAGCCAGGCAGTAATCCAGAGCCTTTAGAACTGCACTGATAGTGCCTGATCCCTGGGAATCGAGAGCCTTGAGCGAAATGATATTGGCATTGGGCGCGACGCCTGTGAAGTCGCCGTAGTTGCCGGGGTACCACTCGACGCCGTGACTGTCTATTTGTTGAGAGGCCCAGCCGTTGCCCGCCGCAACTCCCGCTACCGGAGTGCCGTGACCGTAATCGTCGTAGGCGTCTTCTTTTCTCTCCCCCTCCGAGTCGCCTATGAAATCCTTGAAAGCTATCACGCGATGTCCGCCGCGCCCGACTTTTCGGAAATCAGGATTGCCGGTGTGGATTCCCGAATCGATGATTGCGATGCCGACGCCCGCGCCGTCGAGCGCGGGATAAGTATTTCCATAAACGCCTGCGGCAGGAATCCTTAGATGGTCGCTTCCGACGATCCTGGCGGTAGCGTCCATCGCCACCGTCACCCTCCGGTCGGGAGTTATGAATTCGACGCTCTCTTCCGAAGCGAGGTACTTGAGTCGAGAGACCGGGATTCTCACGAGCGAAGCGGCTATGCTGCGGAAGTTCTTTCTTACCATCCCTCCGTGCCTGCTTACGGTCTCGATGCGGGTGTCTTCCTGCTCATCGCGTGTTTGAACGATTACATCTTCATAACGATCTTCCGAATCGTTTGCAGATTTAGCGATTATTGATTGGAGGTCTGACGGAAGCTTGTTCTCCTGACTGCCCTCCCAGCCATCTGAGGGTGCCTCCGACTGTGCGAAGACGCCGATATGCGTTTGATCTTTGTGGCCGGGAAACCCGATTACAGGCAGGATCAGAAGGTGAAGCGCCATAAAAATCCTTACCAGTTTCTTTCTTCGATCCATACACCACCTGTCTCAGCGCCTCCGAGAAAAGTGGATTGGGGAGTGCGCTTTCTGTTTCGCCCTGTCTCTATACCGGGTTTCACCACAGGGTCGTCTTATGCTGCTCAACTTCCGTGCCAGAGGAAAAGCGTGGATGAGGCCAGGAAACGAAGTGGCGGTTTTATGGCCCAAAATCGGGGTGTTTTAGCCTTTGTAGCCTGAAATGGAAGGTCGATCCCGACCCGGCCTCGACTGTTTGAGAATGCGAAGGAAAGCAGGTTGGCCTATTATTCTACGACCGCCCCAGGAGGGGGCTGGGCTAGAATTCCATAACCGTTCAGTCGGCCAAACCCTTGCCGTCGGTGAGACAAATCATGGTGGCCAGCATCGTGGCGACGAGCTTTTCTTTCCCCTCGGCGAGGGCGAACACGTCGGCTTCGCAGACCGTGAGTGTTCGGCCCGGTTTTTTCACTCGCGCGCGCGCGCGCAATAGCCGGCCTGCGGCAGGAGAGAGCAGGTTGACTTTGAACTCGACGGTCAGCACCGCCGCCCCGCGAGGCATCAGGGTCAGGGCGGCGTACCCGCAAGCGGTGTCGGCTATGGCGGTGACGATGCCGGCGTGAATGAAGCCGTGTTGTTGCGCGAGGTCGTTCCTCACCGGCATCTCTATTTCGACTTCGCCCGCAGCGACGAGGGTCAGCGCCGCGCCGATGGTACACATCAGGGTTTGTTTTGCGAAGCTTGCGCGCGCGCGTTCTTCGAAATTCGGATCGCGTGGAGTGAAAGTCATGGCCACGTGATTTTACACTCAACGGCGCGACGACGCGACCTTGACCTTGAAGGTCCTCAGCGTATAATCAATCGTTTAATCAAAGCCCGTTGTCGTGGACATGCACTGATGAACGACTTCCTGAGACTCCTGAGATACGTCAGACCTTACGCCGGTCTGTTCGCTCTAGCCTTCATCCTGATGACGATGGTCGGGTTGTTCGAAGCCGGTCGCACCGCGCTGCTCAAATCCATAATCGATTCGCTCTCGCCTCCGGTAGCCAGCGCGATTTCACCGCGCGCTTATCGAACTCAACACGATCTTCAATCCTACATCGATATTCGAACCTATCTTCCACAGGATGCAAACGCCCTTCCGCTCATCGCCGGGCTGCTTGTGGCATTCACCGTCTTTCGCGGAGGCTCAGAATATTTTTCGAATGTGCTGATGTGGCGAATCGGAGTCGGCGTGGTCGTCGACCTCCGCCAGCGACTCTACGAGCATATACTCAAGCAGTCGTCCGAGTTCTTCACCGCCAACCCAACCAACGCGCTCACTACGCACATCCTCAGCGATGCCGAAAAAGTTCAGACATCGGTTTCGACACTGCTCGCCGACCTGTTGCGCGAAGGGCTGACCTTCCTGTCATTGTTCGGGCTGCTGATAGTTTTCAACTGGCGGCTGACGCTGATGATTCTCATCGTCGGGCCGGCGGTTTATTTTCTCACCGTGAGATTCGGTCGCCGGTTGAGAAAGATCGCCCATCACACTCAGCTTGGGACTGAAGACGTTCTGGACATAGCTCAGGAAACCATATCGGGCTATCGCATAGTGAATGCCTTCGGGATGGAGAGATTCGAAAAGAATCGTTTTCTGCGCGCTCTGACCCGGCTTGCCCAAACACAGGTGCGGGCCGCGCGCGTGGTTTATCTCTCATCGCCGATCCTTGAGCTTTTAGGGGTCATCATCGCCGCCGCGTTCCTGCTCTACTCTCAGAGGTTGATCCAGGCCGGGATGATGAGCGTGGGGACGTTCGCCGGCTACATAGTGGCTATGCTCCAGATGTACGATCCACTGAGAAAACTTTCGCGCATTCAGAATTATTTCCAACAGTCGTTCGCCGCAAGCGCGCGCATCAACTCGCTCCTCGACACTCACACCGAAAAACGTGACCTGCCCGAAGCCATCGATCTGGCTCCGCTCGAAAGCGAGATAGAATTTCGCGGAGTGTCTTTCAGGTACTCAGATTCGACCGACTCGATTCTGAGAGACATCGATCTCAGGGTCAGACGCGGCGAGGTGGTCGCGCTCGTTGGGCTTTCGGGCGCGGGGAAAACGACCGTCACCAACCTGCTGATGCGGTTTTATGATCCGACGGGCGGAGAAATTCTCATCGATGGGACGGATATAAGGAAGGCGAATCTAGCCAGCCTTCGCGCGCAGATCGCACTTGTCACTCAGGACGTGATATTGTTCAACGATTCGATCATCAATAACATCTCCTACGGTCGGCCTGACTTCGACCACAGCCGAATTGAGGCGGCTTCGCGCGCCGCCTACGCTCACGATTTCATCATCGAGCGCGGCGGTTACGATGTGCTGATCGGAGAGCGAGGAGTCAAGCTTTCGGGCGGCGAGCGTCAACGGTTGGCCATCGCCCGCGCGCTGCTCAAAGATGCGCCCATACTGATACTGGACGAAGCGACCTCGGCGCTCGACACTCAATCCGAACGTCTGGTTCAGCGCGCGCTGACCAACCTCATGCGCGGTCGAACCACCATAGTCATCGCCCACCGCTTGACGACTATTCATCGCGCCGACAAGATCGTAGTGATGGATCGCGGAAGAGTCGTCGATTGCGGCAGGCACGAAGAACTCATGGCGCGGGGCGGGATATACCGCGACCTCTATGAACTGCAATTTTCCGATGAAGCGATCGGCCCTCTGGCTGTGGCCGATGACGCGATGAAAGGTTAGACAAAGAAGCGAGAACGAAATGATAAAAAGCATGACAGGGTTCGGGCAGGGAAGCGCAGCCGGGAAAGATTTCAAGGTCAGGGTCGATATTCGCTCGGTCAACAATCGCTTTCTCGATATTCACGCCAAACTCCCGCCGGAACTATCGAGCCTTGAGCTTTCCGTGAAAAAACAGATTCAATCGGCGCTGCGTCGCGGGCGAGTCGATGTGACGGTGAGCGTAGAGCAGATGAAGCAGGCCGTCTTCGAAATAAACCGCCCGCTGGTTAGCGGGTATCTCTCTGCGCTGGCCGAACTCAAAACCGAGTTCGGGCTTGCCGGAGAGCCTTCGCTCGAACTGGTAGCGAAATTACAGGGCGCTCTGGTGGCCTCTCAGGACTCGATGCAACTCGACGAAGCTGTGGTCGAAGGAGTCAGCGCGGCGCTTGCCCGGTCGCTCGAAGCCTTGATCGCCATGCGCAAGGCCGAAGGCGAGGAACTAGCCCGCGAGCTTTCCTCTCGCCTCGACTGCATACAGTCTCAGTTGCCGACTATCGAGAGTGAAGCCGCGAGGCTTCCCGGAATCATTCGCGAAAAGCTCGCAAAGCGAGTGCAGGAAGCTGTGGGCGAAGGGCGGATGGATGAAGCCCGCCTCGCTCAGGAAGTCGTCATGCTCGTCGACCGCAGCGACATCAGCGAAGAGATAGCTCGGCTCAAGAGTCACATAGTTCAGATGCGCGAGCTTCTGGGAGTCGAAGAAGACCTCGGAAAACGGCTCGATTTCATCCTTCAGGAAATGAACCGCGAGGCCAGCACTATACTTTCGAAATCGGGCGATCTTGCGATCAGCGACGCGGCCATAGTAATAAAAACGGAAGTGGAGAAACTCAGGGAGCAGGCTCAGAATGTCGAATGAAGATCGTCAAAGCGATGACGGAGTTGCGCCTGTGGCAGCCTCGATCGCCCCTTGCGGAAACCTTATAGTAGTCGCAGGGCCGTCGGGCGCTGGCAAGTCATCGCTCGTCCGAGGCGCGCTCGATCACATCGATAGACTTGAGTTCTCCGTCTCCTACACGACGAGAAACCCTCGCAGCGGAGAGAAAAATGGAGTAGATTATTTTTTTGTGTCAAGAGACGAATTCCTGGCCATGCGCGAGGGAGGCGAGTTTCTGGAATCAGCCGAGGTGCATGGCCATCTCTACGGAACCTCTCGCTCGCAGGTCGAGGAGATCAGGCGAAGAGGAAGCGATGTGATACTCGACATCGATGTGCAGGGGGCGGCGCAGGTGAAAAAGAACATGGCGGATGCGGTGACTGTTTTCATACTCCCGCCGTCGCGCGAGGTGGTCGAATCGCGTCTCAGAGCGCGCAATCTCAACACCCCTACCGACCTTGAGCGCAGGATGGCAAACGCTGCCACAGAAGTGCAGATGCACAGAGAGTTCAAGTACACGATCGTCAACGATGACCTCGACCACGCGACCAGAGCGCTCGAAGCGATAATAATTGCCGAGCGTCACGCGACCGGAAAACAGCAGGAGATAGCGCAATCGATCATAGCCACATTTGGAGGTGAATCCGTTTATGCCGGAAGTTAAGATGGATGAAGACTGGATTACGGAAATGGACAGCAAGTATCGCCTGGTGCTGCTTGCGGCCAAGCGCAGCAAGCAGATTCAAAAGGGAGCAAGGCCCCGCGTGCCGAGCCTCGCCAGAAAACCGACACGCGTCGCGCTCGAAGAAGTCGAGCGCGGACTCGTCAAGTATCAGCCGATAATCAAGGAGCCGCCTGCGGAATAAGAAAATGCTGGTTGCCCTCGGCGTCACCGGATGCATCGCCGCCTACAAGGCCGTAGAGGTCATGCGCGGTCTGCAAAAACTGGGAGTCACGGTTCAGGTCGTGATGACCCGCCATGCGACCGAATTCGTCCGCCCCCTGACCTTTCAAGCAATCTCCCATCGCCCGGTCATCACTTCTATGTTCGCCGCCGCTGACGATACCGAGATCAGGCACATCGAGCTTGCCCAATCGATAGACCTTCTCGTGATCGCGCCTGCGACTGCAAACGCGCTGGCGAAGTTCGCCTGCGGCATCGCCGACGATTTCCTCTCTACTCTATACATTTCGACGACCGCCCCGGTCATCGTCGCCCCGGCGATGAACGTCGAGATGTGGGCGCATGCGGCCACCCGTGAAAACGTCGCTAGATTGCGCGCTCGCGGAGTCAGGTTTATAGACCCGGAGGAAGGCTATCTGGCCTGCCGCACGGTAGGAGCAGGGCGGCTGGCCGATCCTGAAAAAATAGTTCAGTCCGTCTGGGATAGGCTCAGTCTCGAATCATTCCGCCAGGCGGATATGAAAGGCGAGCGGGTGCTTATAACTGCCGGGCCGACCTTCGAAGCTCTCGATCCGGTTCGCGGGCTGACGAATCGTTCTTCGGGAAAGATGGGCTATGCGCTTGCCGAGGCTGCACTGGCTCGCGGCGCTGAGGTGATGATCGTCAGCGGCCCGGTTTCTTTGAAAGCGCCCGAAGGGGCGCGCGTTGTTTCGGTCCGCTCGGCAGCCGAAATGCGCCAGGCGGTGATGAACAATCTCGAATGGTCGACCTTCGTCGTCTGCGCGGCTGCCGTCGCCGATTACCGCCCGGTCAGCGTCTCGAAGCAGAAGATCAAAAAGAGCGGCGATCGGTTGGTGATCGAGTTTGAGAAGACCTCAGACATATTGGCCGAGGCGGGACGGCTCAAGGGCGACCGACTTGTGGTAGGGTTTGCCGCAGAGACTCAGGAGGTGATCGAAAACGCGCGCAAGAAACTGATCGAAAAGAAGGCCGACCTCATCGTCGCCAACGATGTGACTTCCGTTGATTCGGGCTTCGAAGTGGAGACCAACCGGATAATTCTCGTCTCGTCGGATCAGACGACCGAGTTGGGGCTGATGACCAAGCGCGAGGCCGCCGACCGTATACTTGACGCCTCGCTCAGTTTCAGAAATCGAACCGTAGCGGTTTGATTCAGGCGCGCTTGATTGCTGCCAGAAGGTCAAGGTCGGCTCTGGCCTTTCGTGATTTGAATTCGCTGACCCATTCCTGGGCCTTCAAAATCATCTGGGTTCGGGGCGCGTCCTTCTCGATTCTTCTAGACTTGGGCGATTGCTGTTCTCGTTTAATAAGTCGAATCGTCATAACCTCTGCTCCTCAGAATCTTCGATAGTCAAATAAATATAGAGCAACTTGGATGCCAGATACTATTTTGGGTTTGTCGCCGCATCCGGGAATTTTGAGATTTTACCTGAAACCGCTATGCCGCCCTGAATAGAGGGTGATTTCAGGGGGGGGGGTCAGCAAGCAACGCAGGGGCGACGGGGCTGAGGTCTGGGTCAGCCAACGCAGTGTGCCAAAAAAGGGCATTCTATCGGGCGTTTTTGGGGAAGCGAGCGGCTGTTCAACAGTCGGCATCAGTCAGGAGGCTGCAATATCCGGGAGTATTTTGCGGTCATTTAGCCGCCGTGCTTGATCGATTCCCTCCAGAGATATACCATAGAGGTCTCGGACTTCAGCTTCGACGAGCCTGATGAGAAAGAAAGGATGACCGGCGTGAGGGGAGGTTTGCTGCAACCTGCCTTGTTCCATATCCGGTAAGTTCGTCAACCGCTCAACCCAATTGGTGCAGGCGAAGACAACTCAGGACGGTTGTCCTCTATCGATGACCTCGCGGTCAATGGAGAGTCTTTGGAGGCGATCTCTCTGCTCAATCGCTTGAGCCGGTACTGGCGCAGCAAACAGATGACAATTGCAACAGGCATCTTCGGCAGTCGAGGGAGCCGAGCTCAAGCCCCTCACTTTGCGAGGTGGGAAGCGACATGGCGGATGGGTTCATAAGATTCTTGCAGCAGCTTCAGTTGACCGACCTGGTCGATTTTCTCATCGTCTGGGCCATCATCTATGGGTTGCTCAAGCTGGTGCGCGGAACGCGAGCCGTGCAGATGGCCGCCGGGCTTCTGGGCGTCGGACTGCTTTATCAGTTGTCTGTAGCCTTCGGTCTCGAAACCCTGCAATTCGTGATGCGGAATTCGCTGCTCTACTTCGGCTTCGCCATACTGGTCATCTTCGCTCCCGAAATCCGCTCGGCTCTCATGAGGGTCGGCTCGAACCTTCGTCGCCCTATCCGGTTCGGTCGCGCGAAGAAAGCGGGCGAAGACGCATTCGAGGAAATAGTGCTCGCAGCCCAGACGCTTTCCTCCCGCCGCATCGGCGCGCTGATAGTCATCGAACGCAACGTCGGCCTTCAGAACTACATCGAGACAGGGGTGATGCTCGACGCCGCTCTATCCTACGACCTGCTGGTCACTCTCTTCAATCCGCATACGCCTCTTCACGACGGGGCGGCGATTCTTCGCAACCTCAAAGTAGCTGCGGCCAGTTGCTTCCTCCCTCTGACGCTCAATCCGAGGCTGTCGAAGGAACTCGGCACACGTCATCGGGCCGCTATCGGCATCACCGAAGACACCGACGCCGTAGCCGTAGTTGTAAGCGAAGAGAGCGGAGTCATTTCATTCGTCGAAAACGGAGCGATCACCCGATACCTGAACAGTTCCCGTCTGCGCGAACTGATAAAACAGGCCGTCGAGCCGCCGATCAAACTGAGAGAGAAGACCCGCGCCCGCTCTCCTCAACAGAGCGCCGAGGCCGGGAGAGAAACGGTCAGCGAAACATTCATCAAGTAAGAAGGCGAAATGGACAGGCTGGTCGAATTCCTGAAAATCATAAAGGACTATTCAAAAGATTACGTCCTCGAAAACACAGGGTTGAAAGTTCTCGCCCTTCTGATTACCGGAGTCTTGTGGCTTTCGGTCGCCTCACGCCCGGCCAGCCGAATCACTGTTCGCGATGTGCCTGTGGAATTGCGCAACCTCGATGAATCGCCCAAGCTGACGGTATCGAAATACGACACCCTCTCGGCCCAGGTTTACCTCACCGGGCCGGTCGATGTTCTGGGAGCCATCAGTTCGAGCGAGATCACTCTCTACGCCGACCTCGAAGGCGTCGAAGCCGGCGTGCGCGTCATACCGCTCAGACTCGATCAGAGCCGGTTGCCCGCAAGCGTGAAGGAAGAAGGGATAGAGCCACGAAGCATCCGCATCACTGTCGAGCCGGAAGTCGAGCGCGAGGTTCAGGTCAAGCCTCGCTTCGACGGAGAGCCGCCCGAAGGCTACGAGATCATCAGTCAGCAGATAATCCCGCCGACTATCCGAATCGTGGGAGCCGCAAGCCACGTCCGCGATATCACGGAAGTCTCGACGGAAACCGTGAGCCTGACAGACAGGCGCGAGGCGTTCGGCCAGAAAGTCGCAATCGATATCGGCTCGCCTAACGTCAATATCAGCAGCAAGGATCAAACCAAAGTTCAACTCACGGTCAATATCAGCGAGATCAGAAAAGAGCGCGCTTTCGACCGATTGCCGGTCGCGCTCATCGGAGCGCCGCAATCGGCTCAACCTCAGAACAGATTCGTCAAGATCACGGTCTTCGGCCCGCGCTCTGCCATCGATGCCCTGAAGATAGAGGACATTCGGATCGAAATCGATTGCGCGGAAGGCAGGCCCGCAAGCGTCGCCCCCCGCGTCTTCCTGCCGGACGAATACTCCGGCCACATCGAAGTCCGCTCAGTTGAGCCTTCGATGATTCGAATCAGATATTGAACGGCTCGCTTTTCGGAAGGATCAAACCAATGTCCCATGACAAACTCTTCGGAACGGATGGAATAAGAGGCAAAGCGGGAAAGTACCCGCTTGATGAAAAGACTGTTGAGTTGATCGGAAGATCGCTCGTCTCGAACCTGTCGCGCGATCTCGATCGCCCGGCTTCTATTATAATCGGGCGCGACACCCGCGAGTCGGGCCGCTGGATTGAAAGCTCTCTCAGCCGGGGAGCGATATCTGAGGGCGCTCGCGTCGAGGCTGCCGGAATCATAACCACTCCGGGAGTCGCCTTCATAACCCGCAGGGAATCTTTCGACGCCGGAGTGGTCATCTCCGCATCCCACAACCCTTATCAGGATAACGGCATAAAAATTTTCTCTCCCTCGGGACGCAAGCTCTCCGATGAAATGGAACAACGAGTGGAAGCCGACATCGCCCTGTTGTCGCAAACTTCCTGTGAGATGAACGAATCAGCCGATGAATTCACCATCTCTGATCCATCATCCGATCACGCGGCGCTTTACATCTCTTACCTGGTCGAAGAAGTCGGTCGCCAACTGTCGCTCGATTCCCTTCGCATAGGGATAGACTGCGCGAACGGAGCGGCCTCGACCATCGCTCCGGAGGTCTTCCGCCGACTCGGAGCGAACATTGAAGTCATCTGCGCCGAC
>CAZPQE010000104.1:0-15277 GCA_964588615.1 uncultured Clostridia bacterium
CCGACCTGCTCTCGCGCATGGCTTCGGTGTTGGGCAAAGACGATGAAGCGAAAAAATATGCCGCGCTCTTCATTGACATCAAAGCCGCGTTCAACCGGGCTTATGTCGCAGAAGACGGTCGCATTCAGGGCGACACGCAGGCCGGATACGCGCTTGCTCTGCATTTCGATCTGCTGCCTGAAGAAAAACGCTCGCTGGCGGTGAAGTATATGCTCGAAGGAATAGCTCGTTACAACGGTCACATGTCGACGGGCTTTCATTCGACTTATCGAATGATGCTCGAACTCACGCGCGCGGGCCACAACGATGTGGCATATCGACTGGTCAACAACCGCACCTTCCCGTCCTGGGGCTATTCGATTGAAAACGGCGCGACGACCATCTGGGAGCGATGGGACGGATATGTCAAAGGTCGCGGGTTTCAGGACAAGGGGATGAACTCGTTCAACCACTACGCCATCGGCGCGGTGGGCGAATGGATGTATCGAGTCATACTCGGCATAAACAATGACGACCTTCATCCGGCTTACGAGCATTTCACGTTGCGACCCTATCCCGGCGGCGGTTTGAAGTGGGCGAAAGGCTCATACAACTCCATTCGCGGAAAGATCGAATCCGCATGGAGCCTCGCAGACGGCAAACTGAAATTCGATGTGACGATTCCGGCAAACACTACGGCGGCGGTTTATGTGCCTGCAAAAGACGTTGCGAGTGTGACTGAAAGTGGAAAGCCTGCAAGCGCATCGGCAGGCTTGAAGTTTTTGCGAATGGAAGATGGAGTGGCTGTGTTTCTGGCTCAGTCGGGGAAGTACAGCTTCGAAGCGCGCTGATGAACGAAACCCTCTACATCGCGGTTGATTTAGGCGCAGGCAGCGGGCGGGTTTTTCTGGCCGGAGCCGAAGAGTTCCTTCTCGAAGAAACGCACAGATTCCATTATCCCGCCCTGGCGTCAGCCGGGCATCTGCGATGGGACGCGCCGAAAATTTTCGAGGAGATCAAAACGGGCCTGCGCAAAGCGGGCGAGCGCGCGAGAGAGATGAAGCGAAGCGTCGAAAGCATAGGAGTCGATAGCTGGGGCGTAGATTACGGATTGATAGACGATGAAGGCAATCTCATCGAGCAGCCCGTCTGCTATCGCGATGAGCGGACGCGGGGAGTGATGGAAGAAGTTTTCGAGCGATTGCCGCGCGAAGAGATTTTTGAACGAACCGGCATTCAGTTTCTGAACTTCAACACTCTGTTTCAACTCTATGCTCACGCGCAGGAAGGAATCCCGCGCGCAGCGACGCGACTGTTGATGATCCCTGATCTGATGAATTTTTTTCTCACAGGCAGAGCCGCAACCGAATACACGAACGCCACCACGACTCAGATGGTGAACGCGCAAAGCAAAACGTGGGACAGAGAGATGATCGAATGTCTCGGCCTGCCATCGCGTGTGTTGACCGGAATCGTCCGGGCAGGCGCAGACCTGGGGCCGATCATATCGGCGCTAGCTGATGAACTCTCGCTCGCAGGCGCGCGAGTCATCGCCCCTGCTACGCACGACACCGGGAGCGCAGTCGCCGGAGCGCCGCTTGAAGACGGATGGGCTTATATCTCTTCAGGCACGTGGTCTCTGGTGGGAGTCGAACGCGACGGCCCGCTCATCAACGCTGATGTCGCGCGTCACAACTTCACCAACGAAGGCGGCGCGTTCGGCACTGTGCGGTTTCTCAAAAACGTGATGGGACTGTGGATTCTGGAATCGTGCCGAAGGGAATGGAAAGAGCGCGGGCTTGCGGTCGACTATGAAACTTTGCTCGGCGAGGTCGAAGCGATTGAGCCGCACGCGGCGTTTATCTTTCCCGATGACGCGCGCTTGTTCAATCCGCCCAGCATGCTCGATGCGGTGGCTGAGCAAATTTCAGAGAACGATCAGCGAGCGCCGCTCGATCCTCCGGGGTTGGCTAAGGTGATTCTCGATTCGCTGTCATTTCGCTACAGTTCGATCATTCGCACCATCGAGTCGCTTACCAATAAAAAGATCGAAGGAGTTCAGATCATCGGCGGCGGCAGTCAGAACGATTACCTCAATCAGGCGACTGCCGACGCGACCGGGAAGACGGTTGTTGCAGGGCCGGTAGAAGCGACCGTAGCAGGCAACGCGCTGGTTCAAGCTATCGCGCATGGGCGATTTGCGTCGCTTGCCGACGGGCGGCGACACGTTGCTCGAAACATGCGGATGAAGAGATTCACTCCACGCCCGTCGCGCGCGTGGGAAGAGGCGGCGCGAAGATACGAGGCAATCGAGGCGCGGTATGCGAACTGATACGATAGCCCAAAAAGAAGTGGCGGGTGGTGAAAAAGTTTTGCTGACGGATGATCAGCGCCATTCGGTCTATGGCGAAATGCCCTTTCACCGCCGAGACGCAGAGAACGCAGAGACAGCGCAGAGAAAAAAGAAAGCCTCTGCGTTCCCTCAGCGGGCTCCGCGCCTCTGCGGTGAATCTGTCTCCATGATCGCGCTCGTCTGTCTTTTGATGGCAATCTCTGCGTCGGCCCAGACCGCCAGTGTTTCTCCGGTCAAATGGCAGGATTGCCTCAAACAAAGCAGCGAATGGTACTCCAGCCGCGAGGCGACGCGCATCGCCGATAATGTTCTTCTCTATCAGCGCGCGAGCGGCGGCTGGCCCAAGAATACCGAAATGGCAGCGACGCCCGACGACAAAGAGCGCGCCGAACTCATCCGTCAGAAATCGACTATCGATTCCACTATCGATAACGGCGCAACCCACATGCAGATGGTTTATCTGGCCAGAGTGTTCAATGCCACAGGGCAGGCGCGCTTCAAATCCGCTTTCATCCGGGGAGTGGATTTTCTGCTCCGCGCGCAGTATGGAAACGGCGGCTGGCCGCAGTTCTACCCGTTGCAGAAGGGCTACTACTCGCACATCACTTTCAACGACGACGCGATGATCGGCGTGATGGAACTCCTGCGCGACATCGCGCAAAAAGGCTCCGCCTACGCTTTCATCGATGAAGCCCGCCGTCTGAGGGCTGAGAGGGCTGTCAGCCGAGGGATCGATTGCATACTCAAATGCCAGATCAAGGTCGAGGGCAAGCTTACGGCCTGGTGCGCGCAGCACGATGAACGCACGCTTGCGCCCGCATCCGCGCGCGCGTATGAAAAAGTCTCGTTGAGCGGCGGCGAAGGTGTGGGCATCACCCGATTTCTGATGGGAATCGAGCGCCCGTCGCGTCAGGTGATCGAAGCCATCGAGTCGGCTGTCGCATGGTTTGAGAAGGCGAAACTCACCGGCATCAAAGTGATCGATAAACCCGATGCGTCGCTTCCTCGCGGATTCGACAGAGTAGTCGTCGCAGACCCTCAAGCCGAACCGCTCTGGGCGCGCTTTTATGAAATAGAAAACAATCGCCCGATTTTCTGCGGGCGCGACGGCATAATCAAATACAGTCTGGCCGAGATCGAATACGAGCGGCGAACCGGCTATCGCTGGTATGTAAGCTCGCCCGCAAAACTGCTGGCCGAAGATTATCCGGCGTGGAAGAAAAAACAGGCGACCACTGCATCCGATGACCGCCCTTATTTTCTTTTTACCTCGTTCAGAAAAAACGGAGAAGACGGCCTGCATCTGGCTCTGAGCCGCGATGGATATCGCTGGATGGCATTGAATGAAGATCGTTCGTACCTCAAGCCCGTCGTCGGGCGGGAGCGATTGATGAGAGACCCCTCCGTAGCCCAGGGGCCTGACGGAGTGTTTCGGATGGTGTGGACGACCGGCTGGTGGGATCAGACTATCGGTTACGCAAGCTCTGAAGATTTGATTCACTGGAGCGAGCAACGCGCAATTCCTGTAATGGGGCATGAGCCTGGGGCGCGCAACGCCTGGGCGCCGGAGTTGTTTTACGATGAGGTCAAAAAGCAGTGGCTCATCTTCTGGGCGACGACCGTTCCGGGCCGTTTCCCCGAAACCGACAGCCGGGACGGCAAAAACCACCGCATCTATTATGTCACCACCAGAGACTTTGAGACTTTCAGCCCGACCCGGCTGTTCTTCGATCCCGGATTCAATGTGATTGATGCAACCGTTTTGAAAACCGGCAGGAAGTATCTCATGGTTTTCAAAGACGAAAGAGAAAAACCAGTGAAGAAGAATCTGCGCCTGGCTCTGTCGGCTCGCGCTGAAGGCCGATACCGACTGGCATCGGAGGCATTCACAAAGGACTGGGTTGAAGGGCCGTCCGGTATAAAGATCGAAGGAGAGTGGATAGTCTATTTCGATCAGTACCGCGAGCATCGCTACGGCGCAGTCAAAAGCAGAGACCTGAAACAGTGGAAGGACATATCAAGCGAGGTGTCTTTCCCGGCAGATCACCGTCACGGCTCCGTCCTGAAGATTTCGAAAGAGACGGCGTTGAGGCTCATCAAAGGCAGCGAGTGAATCAATGGCTGAAGACGCGCTATTAGCGGTGAGAAACATATCGAAGTCTTATGCCGGAGTGCATGCGCTCAGAGGCGTCAGCTTCGAGTTGCGCGCAGGCGAAGTGCATGCGCTGGTGGGCGAAAACGGCGCGGGCAAATCCACGCTGATAAAAATAATCACCGGCGCGGTCGAAGCCGACAGCGGCGAAATCATACTCGACGGACAAACTATCTCGCACAATTCACCGCGCGTGGCCAAATCGCTCGGCATTGCGGCGATCTATCAACAGCCCGCGCTCTTTCCTGAACTGACGGTCGCGGAAAATATCGCGCTCGGTCTTGAGCCGTCGACTCTGTGGAGGCGAGTGGATTGGAGAGAGCGCAGGCAGAGAGCCGCCCGGCTGCTTGGGCAGGTTGGAGCGAAGATCGACGCGGAGACTCCGGCGGGCGACCTCACGATGCCTGGGCAACAACTGGTCGAAATCGCCCGCGCCGTGGGAGCCTATGCAAGGGTGTTGATAATGGATGAGCCTACTGCTTCGCTCTCCGAAGAAGACACACAGAATCTCTTCAGCGTGATAGGCAGACTTCGCTCGCAGGGCGTCGGCATCATTTACATCTCGCATCGATTGGAAGAACTGCCGCTGATTGCAGGCCGCGTGACGGTGCTCAGAGACGGCTCGGTGATTGAGACCCGAAGGATGTCGGAAGCGACGAGCGACGAATTGATTCGTTTGATGGTCGGGCGCGAGCTCGCGGCGGTGTTTCCGAAAAAAGCGGTCGAGATGGGAGAAGTGGTTTTAGAGGTTCGACATCTTGGTTGTCGCGCGTCAGGAGTGCGAGACGTGAATCTCTCAGTGCGCGCGGGCGAAATAGTGGGTCTGGCCGGGCTGGTGGGCGCGGGGCGCACAGAGCTTGCGCAAGCGATTTTCGGATTGACTCCGGCAGACGAGGGAGAAATTTTGCTGCGAGGCAAAGCCCTCAACATCGACGGCCCGGCTGAGGCTATCCGGCGAGGCATAGCTTATCTGCCCGAAGACCGAAGACGGCATGGAGTGATTGCAGAGATGAGCGTGAGCGCAAACATCACGCTTGCGTCGCTCGATCAGCTTTCGCGCGCGGGGCAGATGGATTTTCGACGAGAGAAAGAAATCGCCGTCGATTACACTCAGAGGTTCGGCATCAAGACGCCCGCGATTTTCGCTCAGGTCTCGACGCTCTCAGGCGGCAATCAGCAGAAGGTCGCCCTGAGCCGGTGGCTTGCGACTCGCCCGTCGGCGCTGATTCTGGACGAACCTACGCAGGGAATCGATGTGGGGGCGAAGTCGGAAATCCATGCGTTGATGACAGAGCTTGCAGCGGAAGGCGCGGCGATACTGATGATCTCGTCGGAGATGCCGGAGATTCTGGGAATGAGCGACCGCATCGCAGTTATGCGCGGCGGGACGATTGTGGGAATTCTGAACCGCGCCGAGGCCACACAACAAAAAATTCTCGCGCTGGCTCTCGGACATCAGAACGGCGAGTCAGGCATTGAAGCGCGAACCGAAAGATCGTAGATGAATCCGAGTCGTTACAAGAGAGAGCTATCGGCGGCCATCGCTTTTGCCGCGCTGATGGCGGCAGTCGGCATCATCGCGCCGTCATTTTTCAGCGGCGCGAATCTGCGCGACCTCGCGCTCAATAACGCGCCCGCGCTCATTATCGCTACCGGCATGACGATAGTGATTCTGACGGGCGAAATTGATATCTCCATAGGCTCGCAGTTCGCCTTGTGCAGCGTCGCCGCCGGGTGGCTGGCAAAAGCAGGCGTGCCGATACTGCTGCTCCTGCCGTGCGTGCTCGTGATCGGCGCGGCGATGGGCGCATTCAACGGCTTGCTCGTAGGCTATCTCCGCCTGCCTTCGATCATCGTCACACTTGCTATGCTCGTAGTCTGGCGCGACTCACTGCGCTGGACTACCGAAGGCGCGTGGGTTCAGGACTTGCCCGCAAACTTTCAATGGTTCGGGCTTGGGCAAAGCGCAGGTCAATGGCTGATCGTCGCCCTCGCGCTCGCCGTGCTTGCGGGCTTTGCATGGATGCTGCGCAATCTCGGCGCGGGGCGCGCGGTTTATGCCACCGGCTCCGATGCGGAAGCCGCGCGGCTTGCGGGCATCGAGCCGCCCCGTGTGATTTTCGCCGCCTTCGTTTTGATGGGCGCACTGGCCGGGCTTGCCGCTTTGCTCAACTCTGTTCGATTCTCTTCGATCCCTTCCAATGCCGGAACGGGACTGGAACTCAAAGCCATTGCCGCAGTCGTCGTTGGGGGAACGGCCATCAGCGGCGGGCGCGGCAATCTCGCAGGCACTTTGATAGGGGTGGCGCTGCTCGGCGCTGTTGGCACGGCGCTGACATTTGCGGGCATAAATCCGTTTTGGGAGCGCAGCATTCAAGGGGCGATCATACTTGCGGCTCTGGTGTCGGACGCCGCGCTGGGACGACTCGATAAACATGTCGGACTCAATACCATTGGCTCAAGCGTCCGTTAAGACCGAAGTATCATGGCGCGAGCGGCTGTTCCCGAATAACGAATGGGCGCTGCTGCTCGTTGTCGCGGTCGAATGCGCGATCTTCAGCCTGACCGGAAACAATTTCCTGACCTCGGCGAACGCTTTCGAAGTGACGCGGCTAGCCGTCGAAATTGGGTTGCTGGCTCTGGCGATGACACCCATCATCATCACCGGCGGAATCGATCTTTCAGTCGGCTCGATGATGGGACTGTCGGCAGTCGTGATGGGGGCGGTGTGGCGCGACGCTCTTATGCCGATGCCTCTGGCTGTGTGTCTTTCATTGCTGGTCGGCCTGATTGGAGGGAGCCTCAACGCGCTGATGATCGCGCGATTGAAATTCCCTCCGCTGATAGTGACGCTCGGCACCTACTCGCTCTTTCGCGGGATTGCCGAAGGACTCACTGGCGGCGTAGAAAACTACTCGGGGTTTTCTTCGAAGTTCTTATTTCTGGGCCAGGGCTATGTGGGCGAAGTGATCCCCGCGCAGCTATTCATTCTGATCGCGGCCATTGCTGCCTGCTGGTGGTGGCTGCATCGGACCGCGAAGGGGCGCAGCCTTTACGCCATCGGGCATTCAGAGGAAGGAGCGCGCTTTGCCGGAATTCCTGTCGCGCGAAGACTCGGCCTGGTTTACATGCTGTCAGGTCTTGCTTCGAGCCTCGCGGCGGTAATTTACGTCGCGCACATCGGGCAGGCGAAGTCCGACGCCGGAACCGGTTATGAACTGATGGCCATCACTGCCGTCGTGCTCGGAGGGGCTTCGATATTCGGAGGGCGCGGCACTGTGATGGGGACGGCGCTGGGGTTGCTGGCCATCGTGGTTCTGCAAAACGGATTGCGACTCAGCGCGCAGCCTGCCGAGCTTGCCGGGATTCTGACGGGCGCGCTGTTGATCGTAACCATACTGCTCGATCGAGCGTTGAAGCGGGCGAAAACCCGGCGGGACGAAATAATTTCAGAGGAGATGGAAGTGAAAAACTCACAAGTCGCCATTTTGAGCGCGGTGATTCTCCTGGCCGCTCTGATCGTGGCCGGGAGCAACTGGTATCTGGCGCGCTCGCTTCGCCAGAACGCAGGCTTTGGAGTCGCCTCGAAGAATTCATCCGCGACTGCCGATCAACGCCGGACGGTGATAGCGATGATGCCTAAGGCCAAAGGCGATCCGTATTTCATCTCATGTCGTCAGGGCGCGGAAGAAGCGGCGAAAGAGTTGGGCATCGATTTGTTATGGGATGGCCCGACCGATCTCGATGCCGCCAAACAAAACGAAGTGGTCGAGGCATGGATTACGAGCGGCGTCGATGTGATAGCGGTCAGCGTCGAAAACGAAGTCGCAATCTCTACGGTGCTTCGCAAGGCGCGCGAGCGCGGCATCAAGGTCGTCACCTGGGATGCCGACGCGCAGAAAGACGCCCGCGACTTCTTCATCAATCAGGCGACGCAGCAGGGCATCGGCTATGCGCTGACGGACGAAGCGTCGAGGATTCTCGGAGGCAAAGGCGAGTTCGCGATCATCACCGCTTCGTTGAGCGCGGCCAATCAGAACGAATGGATCAAACACATCAAGGCGCGGCTTGCCGAAAAATATCCCGACATCAAACTCCGGGCGATTCAGCCGAGCGACGGAGACCGCGACCGCGCTTTTTCCGAGACGCAGACCGTGCTCAAGGTCTACCCTGATGTGAAGCTGATTATGGCTATTGCCGCTTACGCGGTTCCCGGCGCGGCTGAAGCGGTCAAGCAGTCAGGCCGGACGGATGTCAAAGTTACAGGGCTGTCGCTGCCCAGCATGTGCAAACCTTATGTTCACGACGGCGTGATTGAGAGCTTCATCCTCTGGAACACGCTCGATCTGGGCTACCTGACGGTTTACGCCTCCGCCTCGTTGAGCAGAGGCGAGATCAAACGCGGCGACCGCGAGATGACAGCCGGGCGAATGGGCAGGATCGAAGTCGCGGGAGATGAAGTAAGACTCGGCGCTCCATTCATCTTCAACAGGACGAATGTTGATCGCTTCAATTTTTGATGATTCTTCGTTGTAGGGCGATCTGCCAGATTGTCCGACGCCTGAAAGTGCGATAATCGAAGCAACGACAAGCCGGCAGCTTGTCGGACTTTCAAGGAGGAGAGAGATGAATCACATTTTGCGTTGTCTGGCGCTGACGGCTCTGATGGCCATTTCGTTTCAGATCATCCTAGCGCGTGATCAGGAACATCAGGCGACTGCGCCTCCTCTGGAGTGGATCGATCCTGATACGGGGCATCGGGTGATCCGGTTATCGCAGGATGCGGGCAGCGGCAGTTTCTATTTTCATCAGAATGCCTATACCGCGAGCGGCGACAAGATGGTCTTCTCCACCAGAGAGGGGCTTTCGACCATAGACCTCAAGACTCGAAAGATCGAGCGGATTGTCGAAGGGTCTGCCTCTAAGGTGGTGGTCGGAAAAAAAAGCCGACAGATGTTTTACATGAAAGGCGACGCGGTGATGGCCACCAATCTCGACAACCACGCCACTCGGACGATAGCGACGATGGTGGAATTGCGCTCAGGCTCCGGCTTTGCGATAAACGCCGACGAAACCTTGCTTGCCGGAAGCTACGTCGAAGGCGGCCAGACGGCTCCGAGCGCGCTGACCGCTGCAAACCCGACGAGCGCCGCCGCGCGAGAATCGAGCCTCGAAGCCCGCTGGGCAGCCCGATTGCCGATGCGACTCTACACGATCAACGTCAGGACGGGCGAAGTAAAGTCGTTTCATCCAAGCAAAGACTGGCTCAATCACGTTCAGTTTTCCCCGACCGATCCGACTCTGCTGATGTTTTGTCACGAAGGCCCCTGGCACAAAGTCGACCGCATCTGGACTATTCGCATTGACGGCTCAGAGTTGCGCAAAATCCATACTCGCACGATGGACATGGAAATAGCCGGGCATGAGTTCTTCAGCGCGGACGGAAAGACGATCTGGTACGACCAGCAGACGCCCAAGTCGGTAGAGTTCTGGCTCACGGGTTACGTTCTTGCGACCGGCGAAAAGATCAGATACCGGATAGACCGCCAGCACTGGTCGGTGCATTACAACTCTTCGCCGGACGGGAAGCTTTTTGCCGGAGACGGCGGCGGGCCGCAAAGCGTGGCCGCTCCGGGAAACGGCCAGTGGATTTATCTGTTCACTCCCGCGAGTGGCGCTCTCAAAGTGGAGCGGCTGGTGAACCTGGCCGGGCATGATTACCGACTCGAACCCAATGTGACTTTTACACCCGACGGGAAATGGATAGTCTTTCGCTCCAACCTTCACGGGGCATCTCACGTCTATGCCGTCGAAGTGAAGAAGCGGTGAGGAATCTGTTTATGAGTGACAGGAAAGAATCGAGGCTCATCGATACGCCTGAAAAGGCTCCCTTTTACATAGTGGAGAACAAACACATAAGGGCGAATGTTTTCCCCCTGCACTATCACAGCGTCAACGAACTGTTTTACATCATCGATGGAAAAGGCGAGCTCATTCTGGAAGACCGGAGGCTGCCGCTCAGAAAGTCCGATCTGATTTTGATAAGGTCGAACGAGGATCACACGATACTCGATGAGCCGGGCGATCTGCTTCACCTCTACTGCGTCTATTTTTCCGATGAGGTCATAAACTACAACCAGGAAGACAGCGTGCTGGTGCGCTTCATGGAAGAACTGGATTTGAAGAAGAGGATAATCACGACCATCAACAATCCCGATTTTTACCGCATCCCGCAGTATTTCCGCGAAATGATGTTCGAGCAGAACAATCAGACTGAAGAGTCTCACCTGCTGATGAGGCTCCTGTTCACCGAAATGCTCATTCGAATTCGCCGGTTCGTTCACTCCGACACGGCTCAACAGGCTCCTTCGACGAGCGGACTGTCGCCTACTGAAAAATCGGTTTTGCGGGTTATAAACTACATGGAGAAGAATTTTTACCGCAACACCTCGCTTGAGGAACTGGCCTCGATGGTTCCGCTCGGAACCCGCCAGTTCATCAGGATATTTCAGAAGCTTACGAACATGAATTTCAAAGAGTATTTGCAGGAACTGAGGATAAACGAAGCCAAGAAACTGCTTGCGACCCGTCAGAAGGAGATCAAGTCGGTTTGCTTCGAGGTCGGATTTGAAGACCTCTCTCATTTTTACCGGGTGTTCAGGAAATTCACGGGAACCACGCCCAAAAATTACGTCGTCGGTTCGCAACCTTCGACAGCCAACGGAACTCCGCCCTTGGAAACATAGGCTCCTTTCATTGCTCCGACTCCCCATCCCGGCCATTGGATCAGGCGTTTGATGAATCCCCTGACAAGGGGAATACGAGATCATCGGGCCATCTACAGCCTTCTTGTCATTCACATACAATGAAATGTCAATTCCGGCTAAAGACATCAGAGAGGATTAGCATTATAAGAGACATGCTCCGGTCTCTGTGTTGGGTGCCGAAAGCAGAAGTTTTGCCCGGCACATCGCATGTTTCAACCGTCCCGAATCTGGAACAGTGGCGAGAAATTCATTCCGGCTATCGGGCGGCGTTGTTTTCGAACCGCTCACAAGGAATTTCCGGGCAGTTGCACTCGCCAGATCACCAGGATCGGGCGGAGAAAAAACGTTTCTGAGCTATGCGTCATCACCCGAACCCGCAAAACGATTATGAGCCGCAGAACTCCACCGGGTCTCAGACTGCCTGGCAGTCACCTTCAAACGCAACGCTCGACCTCATGCATCTGCCGGGAGCAGGCTATAGCTTTCAATCTTGATCAGGAGGAGACGAATGAAATCAAGGACAACTAGAGTAGCGCAGGCATTCGCCTTAGCCGTTTCCATGATTATGACTCTGTTCCCCTCTGCGTCGCTCATCGCTCAGGAGGCGCGCGGCAAAATATCGGGCCGAGTCATGGATGCCCAGAAGGCGGTCATCAAAGACGCATCCGTGAAGATCACCAACGTGGCGATGGGCACGGACGTAACAGTGAAGACCAACGACGATGGTTTCTTTCAGGCCGTTTACCTCATACCAGGAAACTATCAGGTGACGGTCGAGGCCACAGGATTCAAGAAGCACATCCGTGACGGCTTTCTAGTGCGGGTCAACGACAGCATCGAACTGGAACTTCTGCTTGAGGCCGGAGCCGTCGAAGAATCGGTGACAGTCACGGCCAAGACTCCTGAACTCGACACGGGTTCGGCATCGATGGGCCAGGTCGTCGACTCGCGCCGCGTGCAGGAACTTCCCATAGGACACGGCGACCCTTACGCGCTGATAGGGCTGACCGGCGGCGTTTCATTCACCCGAAGTCAAAGGCTGGATCGCCCCTTCGAGCCTACGCACATCGTCGGCTACTCGATGGACGGCACACGCGCCAACCGCTCTGATCTGACCATCGATGGGACGGTGAGCACGGCTACAGCCAACCCCGGAGAAGTCATCGCCTCCTTCGTTCCTCCTCAGGACATAGTGGCCGAGTTCAAAGTTCAGACCGCGACCTTCGACGCCGCTCTTGGAAACACTGAAGGCGGCGTGACCAACCTGAGCATCAAGTCGGGAACCAACGATCTTCACGGGACTTTGAACTACTCGAAGATATGGCCGGGATTTGGCGCAAACGATTTCTACGGCAACGCAGCCCAGCCTTACGTCCCCCGCCCGAGTTTCTACTACAACCGGTTTGGCGGAACTGTGGGCGGCCCCGTGTGGATACCCAAAGTCTATAACGGTCGGGACAAGACGTTCTTTATGTATGGCTACGAGGCCATACGCGAGGCCCGACCCCGCAATAACGGAACGCCTACCGTGCCGACTGAAGCCATGAAGCGGGGCGATTTTTCAGCCCTGCTGAGGCTCGAGCCTGTCCCGATTGTGATTTACAACCCGTTCACCCGGCGCAGGCTCCCCAACGGTCGCATACAGTCAGACCCGTTCCCCAACAACATCATTCCCGCCAACCTCATCAACCCGGTCGCAAGGAAGATAGTCGACGATTTCTTCCCCGCTCCGAGGTCAGCCGGGAATGCTGACGGCACTCTGAATTATCTGAGGCCGGACATGCTTGAGCGCACCATTTATGGAACACACACCATCCGCATAGACCACACCATAAGCGACAAGCAGCGCATATTCGGGCGCGCAAGCTGGTACGACCGCGACAGCGACTACAACAACTACTTCAACAACATCGCCACCGGTCAGGAATTCCAGTTCATCTCGCGCCAGATCACCTTCGATGATGTCTACACCATAACCTCGACTATGGTGCTCAACGCCCGATACGGCTACAACCGGTTCATCCGAACAGACCAGGGCAACTCCGCAAGCCAGGGACTGGACCTCACCTCGCTGGGATTTCCCGCTTCCTACAACAACCTTATACCGCCTGATATTCGCCGCTTCCCGCGATTCGATATCACCGGCTATCAGGGCACGGGAGTCGGAGGCGAGTTCCGTCCCAACGACACTCACTCCTTTGGCGTGACCGTCAACAAGGCGGCGGGCGCGCATTCGCTCAAGTGGGGCGTGGAATTCCGCTCCTACCGCGAGAACGATTTCTTCTATGCCAATAATCAGACCGGCCAGTTCAATTTCGACGGAACGTGGACGAAAGGGCCGCTCGATAATTCTCCGCTTGCGCCCGGTTCGATAGGCCAGTCGTTTGCGCAGTTCCTGCTCGGATTGCCCAACACATCGAGCTTCATCGCCAATCCTGCAAGCTATGCCGAACAGTCTGTGACCTGGGGGCTCTTCATTCACGACGACTGGAAGTTCAACCAGAAGCTGACCTTCAATATCGGCCTGCGATATGAAGTCGAGGGCGCGCTGACCGAACGACACAACCGGAGCGTCAGGGGCTTCGATCCCAATTTCATACAGCCGTTCGAGGCTGCGGCCCGCACCGCTTTCAACAATTCTCAGTCCAACCCCGCCAACGCCACCCCGGAGGTGACGCAGTTCAATGTACGAGGCGGGCTGACCTTTGCAAGCGACGGGCTGCGCGCTCTCTATCACACTCCCAAGAAGAACTTCATGCCCCGCCTGGGCATCGCCTGGAAGATAGATGAAAAGACCGTGCTTCGCACAGGCTATGGAATCTTCTTCGGATTCCTCGGCCAGCGACGCGGCGACGTGATTCAGGCCGGGTTCAGCCAGAACACTCCCATCAACGTCACGCTCGACAACGGGCTGAACTTCATCGAGACTCTTTCGAATCCGTTCCAGGGCGGGATAATAACGCCTGTCGGCTCGGCGCTCGGCCCGCAGACCTTCCTCGGCCAGAGCATAACCTTCTTCGACCAGAACCCGCTGACTCCCTACCAGCAGAGGTGGGAACTCGGCATTCAGCGCGAGATAGGCAAGGGGTTCGTCGCCGAGGCCGCTTATGTGGGCAACCGGGGAACGCATCTCCAGGTTGGTCGAAACATCAACGCCACGCCGATCCAGTACCTCAGCACCCTGCCGACGCGGGATCAGGCGCGCATCGATTACCTGTCGAGAAATGTTCCCAATCCCTTCGCCGGACTGATGCCCGCGACTGCAAGCGGCACCTTCAGGTCTTCGACTATCGCGCGCGAAAGACTGCTTCGCCCGTTCCCGCAATTCGATGCGGTCAACACGACGACCAACGAGGGATACTCGTGGTATCACTCGCTTCAACTCCGTCTCGACAAGCGGTTTTCGAGCGGCTACACGATGAACGTCGTCTATACCTACTCCAAGTTCATGGAGGCCACCGAGCTTCTCAACGCTGCCGACCCCGCCCCGTCCGAAGTGATATCGGTCGATGACCGTCCGCACCGGCTTTCGATCAGCGGCATCTACGAACTCCCGTTCGGGAAAGGCCGTCGACTACTGGCCGACAGCAACTCGGTTGTATCGAGGATCGTCAGCGGATGGCAACTATCGGGGCTCTATGCCTATCAGAGCGGCCCACCGCTCAATTGGGGTAATATCATTTACATAGGCAACCTGGGAGACCTCCGGCTGCCCAGATCCCAGCAGGAACTCCAGAGATGGATCAGAACCGATCCGGGCTTTGTGGCATTGCGAACGCCGACCGGCACGGTCGTAAGAGACAGCGCTGGAAACCCGGTATGGGTCGATTTCAACGATCCGTGCAAAACCAATCCGGCCTGCGCCAAGCCGCTGGCCTCGCCCGTAGGATTCAACCGGGATTCGGCCTTCCAGTTGGCCAGCAATGTGCGAACATTCCCGCTCCGCTTCGGATTCCTTCGCGCCGATCACATCAGCAACTTCGACTTCTCGCTCATCAAGAATACGAGCATAACCGAGAAGGTGTC
>CAZPQE010000105.1:0-11798 GCA_964588615.1 uncultured Clostridia bacterium
CCTGTTCGTCGTGGCCCTGGGCGCACGCGATCGCGCTGGCTCTTTGGTCATCATGGGATTGATCGCCCTCATTACATTTCATATAGCCTGCAACCTCGGAATGGTCGTCGGGTTGATGCCCATCATGGGCATACCGCTCCCGTTGATGAGCGCGGGCGGAACGGCGGTCATCACCATTTTCGCCGGAGTCGGAATCGCCCTCAGCGTCCGTTTGAGAAGGTTCGTCAATTGATCGTAAGTCTTCAGTCGTGAGCATGGACAACATCAGAAAATATAAAGACGCGCTCGACCGCATTTTGCCGACCGTAGAAAAACCCGCGCGCTACACCGGCGGCGAGTGGAACGCTGTCCGAAAACCGCAGGAGCAAATCCACACTCGCATCGCGCTCGCCTTTCCCGACACCTACGAGATAGGCATGAGCCATCTCGGATTGAAAATTCTCTACGGCCTGCTCAATGGTCATCAGGGCTGGGCAGCCGAGCGGGTCTATGCGCCCTGGCCCGACATGGAAGCGCGATTGCGACAACACGATATCCCATTGCTGTCGCTCGAAAGCTGCACGCCGCTCAGTGAATTCGATGTCGTGGGCTTTTCGCTTCAGTACGAACTCACTTACACGAATGTGCTGACGATGCTCGACCTCGGTCGCATCCCTCTGCGCACCGCAGAGCGCGCTCTCTCCGCCCCGCTCGTCATCGCCGGAGGGCCTGCCGTGTATTCGTCCGAGCCGATGGCCGACTTCATCGATGTGTTCGTCATCGGCGACGGCGAAGAAGCTTTTCCTCAACTGGTCGAACGTTTCATCGAGTTGAGAGAATCGGGGATCACCCGACAGCAATTGCTCAAAGAACTCAGCCGAATCGAGGGGATGTACGTTCCTTCGCTTTACACCGCAAGCGTCAGCCCTCATCATGGCCTTCTGGTCATCGATAAACCTCACGACCCGACGATTCCGTTTCCCGTCCGCCGTCGCTACGTGGCCGATATCGATGCATTTCCCTTTCCAACGGATTCGCCCGTGCCAAACATCGAAGCCGTCCATGATCGCGTGGCCATCGAGATAGCTCGCGGATGCGTCGATGGATGCCGCTTCTGTCAGGCGGGAACGATTTATCGCCCGGTGCGCGAGCGCGATCCGAAAAAAATAGTCGATACGATAATCGATGGAATAGTAAAAGGCGGCTACGACGAAACCTCTCTGACCTCGCTCTCGACAGCCGATTACACCTGCCTCGAACCTCTGGTCAAGATGCTGGGCGCGGAGCTTGAACGTCGGCGAGTGAGCTTTTCCGTGTCGTCGCTGCGCGCTTCGGGCGTGAAGGAATCTCTCGCGCGCGAGATAGCCCGCGTGCGCAAGACCGGATTCACCATCGCGCCGGAAGCGGGCACGCAGCGCATGCGCGATGTGATAAACAAAAATGTCACCGAAGAAGACGTAATGAGTTCCTGCTCGGTCGCTTTTTCCGAAGGCTGGTCTTCGATCAAGATGTATTTCATGATCGGCCTTCCGACGGAAACCGAAGAAGACGTGCAAGCCATCGCCGAACTCGGAAGGAAAGTGCGCGAGTTGGGACGGAAGAAATTCAACAAGTCGGTCAAAGTAACCTGCTCGGCTTCTTTTCTAGTCCCCAAACCGCACACCCCTTTTCAATGGTGCGCGCAGGAAGATTTAGAATCGATCAAGCGCAAGCAGCGCCTGCTCAAAGACCTGGGCCGACGATATCGAATCGACCTGAAAGTGCATCACGCCGAGACTTCGCTCCTCGAAGGGATCATTTCGCGCGGAGACCGCAGGCTGTGCCGGGTGATCGAGCGCGCGTGGCGCGCGGGATGCCGCTTCGACGGCTGGGCTGAACACTTCGACATCGACCGGTGGATGGAAGCGTTTCGAGCCGAAGGCCTGGACCCTGCTCAATACCTCAAAGAACTCCCCGTGCGAGAGTTCGATCAGGCGGGCGCTCCGCTTGTTGCTCTGCCGTGGGATCACCTCGACACTCTGGTCAAACAGGACTACAACGCCCGCGAGTACTTGAAGGGCATCAAGGCGAGGATTTCTCCGCCCTGCGAATTGCCCGTCAAGGTAATCGATGGCCGCCCTACAGCCATCGCCCCATCGCACGACGAATTCGAGCGAGTGGCCGGTCAACCGCTGCTCTGTTATCACTGCGGACTGGAGTGCGATCTGGCAGAGTCGCGCGAGCATCTGCAAAAGGCGTTCGACCTTCACACCCAAGTTCGCACTTACGAAGAACGAATGCGCAAGCTCGAAGAGCAGATTCCCAAAGGCCCGCTTGTGCAGTTGACAAGGGTACAGTGGACAGGGAACAGGGGGCAGAGTAAATCCGACGACCGACGACCGACGACCGACTACCGACCACTGCGCCGCTATCGGGCTGTTTATGCGAAGGGCGAAGAGGCGAAATATCTCTCGCACCTCGATCTGACCCGCGCGCTGCCCCGCGCTTTCAGACGGGCGGGAGTGACCCTGGGCTACAGTCAGGGTTTTCACCCGATGCCGTTGATTCAGTATGGCCCGGCGCTAGGGGTCGGGAGCGCGGGGGAAAACGAGATGATGGATTTCGATTCGCCCGATGAGCTTGAGGAGCAGGATTTTCTTCTTCGCATGAATGGTTCGCTGGCTGAGGGGCTGCGCTTCAAATCGCTCACCCGGCTCGAAGAAGGCGCGCCTTCGCTCGTCAGGGAAGTGAATCGAGCGGAGTACGAAATCGCGCTCGATGCGCCGGAGATTGCTGCGGCGATGGAACGGGCGCGAGCCGAACGCGAAGATTTATCCGGGGTCGATAGCCATCTTATGCACCGTCGCTTGACCCGTGAGTTCCTGGCGCGGGAATCGTTCGTCATAGAGCGCGCGCGCAGGGACAAGGTGCAAAAAGTGGATGTGCGTCGTTACACGCTCGCGGTGTCGGTTGAAGATGGCCGGTTGCGCATCGTCACCGAGATTTCGCCAAGCGGCGGCGTCAAGCCTGTTGAATTGCTTGCGGCCATCTACGGCCTCGGCACGCAGGAGCAGACATCGCTCTCTTCGAGAGTGTACCGCCTGAGAGTTTACTCTGAAGACCAGCCGGGCAAGGGAACTCTGCCCGGCTATGAGAAGATTGCCTTTCAGGGGCCGGGAGATCAGCCGCTTGCCTCTCGCAGCCCGGCGGGCGATTGAGTACATTTATCGGCAGAGCGCGGAAGGGCTTTTGTGACGAGCCCTCGAAGGCGGCCTTTGTTGCCCACGCTTTCTGCCGGTTGAGAACATTTGAAAAAATTTGATGGTTCGTGCTACCGAACATTTATGCAGGATTTGAAGGCACAGGCGCGGAGGGCTGACGGCTCTTTGCGCGCAATTTGCCTGACAGGTCGTTTGTGACTCTGATTCTGGCGCGGTTTGATAGCGCCCAGCGCGCCCGCGCCGGATCGGAGACGCGGAGTTGAAACCGAGTCGAAAGAGTAACTGGTTTACTCTTCAAGCGACGCCCTTCGACCTGATGGCCGGTCTGTCAAAAGACCGATCCAAAGCCCCGCCTGTATTTCACACCTGGAGAGCGCGAATCGGAACAGGAGAATTCATGGCAAAGGAAATGATCATAAGCGCCAACCTTCATGAAAAGAAGGTGGCAATACTCGAAGACGGAGTCGTCACCGAATTTTATGTCGAACGCAAGGATCAGAATCAGGGCGTCGTCGGCAATCTCTACAAAGGCCGGGTGATGAAAGTGCTCCCCGGCATGCAGTCGGCTTTCGTCAACATCGGCCTTGAGCGAGATGCCTTCCTCTATGTTTCGGACTTCACCGAGTTCATGGAAGAAGAAGACGAAATCGATTTCAAGGAGGCCGGAGAAGATGCGCGCCCGCGCAGAGAAGATCGCCGTCAGGCTTCTGCGCGAAACCGCCCGCCCCTCCGCCCCGCTCCGCAAAAGCGGGAAGATGAACCGGAGGCCGCCCTGGAGATCGAAGATGTGGTCGAGCAACTGGCTGAGATAGCCGATGAGAGCGGCATCCTCCCGCCTCCCGAAGATGAAAAAGAAGGAGTGGCCATCGAGCGCGTGCCCGCCGCCGAGGCCCAAGTGTCGCCCGTCGAAGACCTGCTGGCCGAACCCGCACCCCAACCTTCATGGTTCGAAGCGATAGTCGACGCGGAAGAAGCGGTCGAAGAAGAAGCCGCAGCCGAAGAACTCGAAGAAAAACCCCGACGCGGGCGTGGCCGCAGAGGCGAATCAGCGCGGGCTTCTTCGCGCAGAAGAAAAACCGATGAGGCCGAACCGGATGCAACCAGAAGGAGAGGCCAGAGAAAGAGCGCGCGCCCCGCGACGGAAGAAACCCTTGTCGAAGAAGAACCCGCCGCTCCTCAGTTCGAGCGCATCACCGACGAGGACATGGGCCAGGAAGCCGGAGAGTTCCTCAAGGATGCGATGGTGCAGGAAAAAATCGTCGAACAGATTCACACCGCCGAATATGAAACCTTTGTGACTCCCCAAGAGCCGGAGACTGAATGGCGAGTCGGGAGCTTCCGCTCTCAGTTGAAGCAGGAGTCTGATTTCGAACGCGTCATCGATGAATCCACAGTCGAAGAAGAGCCGGTCACGAGCCTCGGCACTCCGGTCGTCACTCACTTCATCGAAGAACACCCCCACGAATCCGACAAGGAAGAGGTCGCTCCTCTTCGACATATCAGCGATGTGATTCCCGCCGCCCTCATCGAGATGGCAGAAGAGAGCCAGGCAGAGGACGATGAATCGTCTCCGACGGTGCAAGCCGCTGCTGAGGAAGCGAGCGAGGATGAGCCTGTCGCGGCGGCTGAAAGCGGCGCGCAGGGCGAAGAGGGAGAAGAAGACCTCCAGGCCGAGGTGCGCGAACGCGGCTTGCGCGCCCAATTCGCTCTCCGACGCGGAGGGCGCGGGCGCAGGAGAGGCCCGCGCCGCGATTCGCCCGCAGGACGCGCGGAAGGAGAAACAGAAGAGGCTGCGCCTGCTCTTGCCGAAAGCGTCAAAGCGGAACCGGAACCTCAATGGGAAGAAGAAACCCCGCCCTCTCCTCGCCCTGATCACCGAAGACGCGGAGGGCCGCCTTCGATAAGCGAGCTTCTGCACGAAGGTCAGGAGGTGCTCGTTCAGATAGCCAAAGAACCGATCGCTAAGAAAGGCGCGCGCATCACTTCCCACATAGCCCTTCCGGGCCGCTACCTGGTTTATATGCCTACGGTCAATCACATCGGAGTGTCGCGCAAGATTCCGAGCGAAGTCGAGCGGGTGCGCCTCAAGCGCGTGGTCACTCAGCTTCGAGACCGCGAGGCCGCGCCCGGCGGCTTCATAGCAAGAACCGCCTGCGCCGGACACACCGAACAGGAACTCCACGATGACATGCGCTACCTGATTCGCACCTGGACCGACGTGCGAAAGAATGCCGACCGGATGAAGTCTCCCGCGCTGGTTCACCGCGACCTCGACCTGGTTCAGAGAATTCTCCGCGATCAGGTGTCGGATGACTTCACCGCCATCCGGGTCGATAACGAGTTGGAGTACGCCCGCATAGTCGAATTCGTCAACCGTGTGCAGCCCAAGATGGTGAAGAGAGTGAAGCTCTTCACGGGCGATCAGCCCATTCTGGAAAAGTACGGAGTGCAGCCCGAAATCGACAAGGCCGTCAAGCCTCGCGTGTGGCTCAAGTCGGGCGGCTACATCGTCATCAATCAGACCGAAGCTTTAGTCGCAATCGATGTCAATACGGGCAAATTCGTGGGCAAGTCTGACCGACTGGAAGACACGATAACGAAGACGAACCTCGAAGCGGCAAAAGAGATAGTCCGACAGGTGCGTTTGCGCGACCTGGGTGGAATCATCGTCATCGATTTCATCGATATGGAAGAGCGCAAGAACCGTCAGAAGGTGATGATGGCTCTTCAACAGGAACTTCAAAGCGACCGCTCGCCGTCGAAGATACTTTCGATAAACGATTTCGGGCTTGTGGCCATCACCCGCAAGAGGGTGAAGCAATCGCTTGAGCGCACGCTCTGCACTCCCTGCCCGTATTGCCAGGGCGCGGGTATGGTCAAATCTCCTCAGACCATGTGCTTCGAGATATTAGAACAAGCCAAAGCCATATCGAAACAGGTAGTGGGGAGCAGCGATGTGATGCTGCGCTGTTCGCCTGATGTGGCCGAAGCGTTTCGCTCGACTGAGAGCCAGGTCTTCGAGGAGATAGAGGCTTACTTCGGCACTCCCATCACGATAGAGGCCGACCCCAACCTGCATCAGGAGCAATACGACTTTGCCATTGTCTGAATCGCGCGCGACTTCTGATTCGACCGAGAGCCGCAAAGAGAATCACAGGATTCTCTTTGCGGCTCTTTTCTTCTGTAGCCTTCGAAACTACATCTGCTCGCGTTACCACCTGCTTTCGTAGCACGGCAGGCTACACTTCTCGAAAACGTAAAACCTCTTCGACCTCTCGTAAGTTCATTGATGAGATGAGATGAATCCGTTTCATCTCCCCGCGGGTTGTTCGGCATTCAGGTTGCTGTAGCCTTCAAGAGTCGGGGAACGACCGGAATCAGTTTGGCCCGTTATTCCCAAGTAAGGCACGTACAATCCTCTGAATGGAAAGCCGGAATTGGTCAGAGCAAGCAATAAATAGTGGTATCGGCCCCGATCTGGTGGCGCGAAGGTATGGCATTTATGAATAGACGTTGCAGGTTAAGCATCAGCACAGTTGCATTTATTCTCTTTCTTCTCGGAGGCTGTACCTCAACTGCTCCAGATCAACAAAGAAAAGCCACACCGCCCTCCGAACCTGTCAGCGATGGACTTCTAACCTTTAGGGTATGGAACCAGCAGACCGTCAGCGAGAACCCAGAGCGCAAACTGAACTCACTGCAACTGCATATTGAACACACTGGCAAGCCGGGAGAATCGGTAATACTCAGGCAGCTTTCTCTAAAACTGACCAGGACAGATCGCACAGAACAAAGAGCGGAGGAAAAGTTGATTAAGGTAGAAAGCGGAAAACTGGCTTGTATGAACGTATCCTTCGAAGGTGAAGTTTCAAAGCTTGAGATCCAGGCTGAAGATAATAGTAGGAAGTACGGACCCTTCATCTACGATTTTGCCCTGAGCAACAGCGACGGCAAGAATCAACTGAATGCATTCGAGTATACAGATACTATTGATGTATCAACGACACAGGTTCAATTCCCGGAGGATAAACGATGTTACGTTGATACTTCATTAGGCTGCCTTTACAAAATAGGCAGGATGGAAGTAGCCAAAATGGGAAAGACTTCAGAGAAAGTGAAGAGCTTCGTCGTGCTTTCATTTAAGGGGAAGGGCTTGTTGCAATTCCACAGAGAAGAATTCGCCATCAGGAACGCAGAATCGGATGATCCTTATCTTTGGAACCACTGGGCGTACAATTGGGAAATGGTGCAGTTGCCCGGCTCCGCTTTCACTGGATTATCTCCGGAAAAAGGTCCTGTGTTGCTGCGCGACTGCTGGTATTTTGAAGTGCTTTACGAGGTTCCTGAAAACATTCGCCGTGTAAAACTCGATTTCAATAGCGCCTCAAAGACGCGCATCTCTTCTTTGAGGAATCACATGCCAGTTGGGAGAAATGATATCGGACAGAAGGAGGAACGCCCATGATGAAGCCGAGTAGAATGCTCATCCTCTGCTTGTTGTTGTGCGGCTGCAGTTCGACCCCGCTGTCCGTACAAATATCTCCCGATGGAAAGAGCTTCACCTGGAAGTTGCATGGGCAGGAAGTTGATCCCGCGAAAGAGGGCATAAGTTGGAAAATGAATTACGAGCGATGGGATGAGTCCAGCAGGCCCATACGCGGTCGAGGTGAGGCAACAGTCAAAGATCCGAAGAATACATATAACGCGCTGGCTGAGTTCACCTTTGACGAAACGGGATACAAACATATCAAGCTGACGGTTTCAGGTGGGTCGCTGTCGAATCCGATAATCGCTGAAGCCAGCCGTCCTTAATACAGCAATAACGAGGCACTGGACGAGAGATGCCGAGGTTTCCGAGTTTCTCAACTGGAGAAAGTCAACAAAGCCGACCTTGATGAAAGCAATGCCAAGCTGCTCAGGAAGTATGGAGTGAATAGTTCAACTATCGAAAAAGTGCTCGACAGACTGGATTGAGTCACAAGGAAACGACTATGACGCGAAGCCGAATTGTTTCAACCACTACGCTAGCCGCACTGCCCGATGCCGGAAGGATGGTTTTCGAGGTCATCACCTTCAAGCCCTTTCGAGCAGGCGAGGGAGCGTTGCGCCATGCGGGTTGTGATGTGCTTGAGATCGATGCAACCGGGCTGCGCATCCGCCCTGAGGGCGAGCCGGGATCGTTTTTCAGACAACCCGTCCGCATAAAGTGGGACGAGTTGACAGCGATAGGCGATGACCTGCGAGCAGGACTTTGCTTTCGGGCGAGCTTTCGCAAGCCGGGCGAAGAGGAAGAAATCACGATCTGCATCAAACTCAAAAACCCGGAGGATGCTCGACGACTGGCCGGTGTGCTGGCGGGTTTGGAGGAAAGGCGCGACCTGTCGAGCGGCATTCGGTGTTCTGATCGCGCGCGAAAAACCAGGCATCGCCCTCGTCGGCTTGATCGGAGGAGCGGAGCAGGCTCGATACTCGGAGGAACATTTTCGATGATGCTGGGGCTGGCGGTGACGGCAGTGTCATACAAGTCGTCCATCGATGGCGAAAGTTTTCTGGTCTCCTACGGACTCATCGTGCTCGGATTGTTCGCCATCGTGAGGGGATTGTTCAATCTCATCCTCCAACCCAGGCTTTCGGATTGAGGGCATCCAGGCAATTCAAAGCGGAGTCACCTAATGGAAGAGCGATGGAGTTGTACTGCGTGCAGCGCGTCAATACTGTATCAGACCGCTGAGAAGACGGGCGGGCTTTGCAAACCATGCCATAATAAACGAACAGGCGCGCGACGTGTTAAGCGCGCATCGACTTCAGCGACCGCTGTTCCGCGAACGAGAGCGGGCCGAACCCATAATAAACATGCCTACTGCTGCGATAAATGCCGCTCTATCGAGATCGTAGCCTGGAAGCCTTCCAGCGATCGCAACTGCCAAACCTGTTACAACGAAATGAAGGAAATGGAATTGATAGAAGTGATAAACAAGGCGCGGCTTGTCTACATAGGCATCTGGGCAGGCTTTGCGGCGATTTGTTTTATTATTTGGGCCATCCTGAAACCATCTGCCGGGTGGGAAGAAAGCGGCTCGGTCGTATTCTTCGCCCTCGGCTGGTTCGGCTTGATATTCCCGATGTGCTACCTCTTTATCATCGTCAGCGGTCAATTCTTTTTCGGATTCGGAGGATGGCGATGGGTGACACGCAAATCAGAACTCAAGTCGCCGCCTGACTGGTATCAGGAGCCGACATTTGGCCGCTCTCTTCTGCGCGAATCCGCTGTTTCATTGGGAATCCTGGCATTGATCCTGATATTGGGGATCATTATGAAACTCGTTCGGGGATGAGATGATGTCGGGGTTGCCACTAAAAAAGGAGAATGTTATGAAGCGAATAGTTTTATGCGGAGCAGTGATTTCACTATGCCTCTCCGCTTTCACTGATGCCGAAGCTCAGGTGTCGAAGAAACAGAAAGTGTCACCGAAAACAAGCAGTTCACCTTCTCAAAGACAATCCGTCGAACCGAAGGCGGATGCCGACGCTCAATCGACTAAAGATGCGGCGAAGGAAAAGAAGCCGGCAGACGACAGCCTTACTTTTTCAGGAACCGTTGTTGATAAGGATGGCTTGCCTCTTGAAGGCAAAGTCGTGGGCCTCATCCTGAGAGACAAGAATGGAAAAATTCTCATTCTACACGGCATGAAAGAAGGTCAATTGGCCTTAGCCACTCCCAATGCCAAGTCAGACAGCAAGGGACGGTTCACAATCAAGATGGAACCCTACCTCAAGGATGAATCTGAGACCGATGAACTGGAATTCGGCATTTACGAAGGATCGAGAGCCTATGGCCTGACTAAAGTCACCATCCATAGCAAAACGACGAAAACTGATTTGGGCAAACTCGTGGTTCAATGATGGGCGCTCAGATTTTGAGTCTCGGAGATCACGGGAGGATTGTATTATGTCGAAGCAATGCATCCTTCTCACGCTGATCGCCGTTGGCTTCCTGTTTGGATGCTCAGGCGAAACCGCGCCTTCTCAAAACTCGTCGCTCGATTCTGCTCAACCGTCGAACGAAAACAGGTCTGCTGTCAGTGAACAGGCATCCGACACACAGCCCGAAGGGAAATGGGTGACAGTTGGGATAGAGACAGGGGTGTTCGGGCCGGACGGAAAGCAAAAGCGATGGGTGAAGCTGGAGGCTGGCCGCCCTATAAAACTGGCTAAAGGCGAGTGGGTCACGCTCAACGGGAAAAAGTACACGGGGCGCGCAGGAGGCCGGAGCCAGATACTCATGGAAGCCGGCCAGATCATTCCCTACGACGTTGATGTGGCTGACGGGTAGACAGGATGTGAATCGCGCTTTCCCGCGATGAAAAGGGGGAAATTCCATGAAGGTAAAACTGCTTCCAGCCTTCATCACGATATCGTGCGCCCTGAGTTTATCCTGCGCAAAACAACCGGATGAAACTCAGGCGCAGAAACCGTCGTCCAACCAAACTTTTCCATCGGACGCGAGATTCGATGTCGCTAAATCCTGGTTTCAGGAAAGCCTCGCCATCAGGACTTCGATTCAAAACGAAAAAGACAGGCAGACAGAGGAAGGCAGCATCAACGTGGCCAACCTGGACACGGGATACCCGTTCGTCATCATCGAGCTTGCGCTCAAAGCCGGTGAACTGAGATTCAAAACGTCTGAAGCAAAGCTGGCAGACCCCGATGGAAATGAATACAAGCTCGATGGCACGGCTGCATTCTCAATCGAAAACTACAGCCCGCTGCCGCCTTCGAAAGGCACGATCTTCGACAGCTATCCGCTCAATCAAACCGACAGTTCAGGCGGAAGGGTCAGCGTCAACCGGGCAGAGGGCGCTGGGGATATCGAAGTGAAAGCGGAGGGCAAAGGGACGAAGCTTCTCTTGATATTCGCCGCTCCCAGGTCTGACGGCCTGTACAAGTTATCTCTGTCGGGGTCAACACCGATTTCAGTCAAGCCTGCCGAGGAGACAGCCAGGTGAACTGAGAAACCTCGATGAAGAAGACGGGAGAAAGCCATGCTGAAACTGAATTCGCCTCAGCAGTGCATAAAGCTCGACATCGAGCCTCAGAGTTTTGAAGCCGGTTTGATCGGGCCTCTGGGCAACAGCGTTTCCAAAGTGCGGATCGAGGTCAATAGCAGCGGTTTCAAAATACTGACGAAGAAAGACACTGTTCATTCCGAATGCGCGTGGAGCCAATTGCGCGAAATGAAGAACTATATTCGCAGCAAGGGGCGCTTCTCTTATTTCGGGACAATCCACACCTGGGGCGGAGACCTGGAGCAGGTGATAAGAGTCGGACTGAAAGGCGGTCAGTCGGAGCGCGAAAGGCTGGCCGGCGTATTCGATAAACTTCCTCCTGATGTTTCAGCCCGCAAATGCCCCGAATGCTCAGGCCCGGTAATCGATGACACCTGCCGGGACTGCGGCAAGTCTTTCACCGGACAGAATCGCGCCAAAGGTCTTCGCCGCATCGCAATCGGAGCCGCGATGCTGGTCATCGGCATCGCCCTGACCTCTGCTTCATACAAATCCTCGACAGGCGAGGCCACTGTCTTCATCGGCCTGATACTTGTCGGAACTGCCTGGATCA
>CAZPQE010000105.1:11808-15266 GCA_964588615.1 uncultured Clostridia bacterium
GCACCTGAAGAAAATGGATTTCAATCCCTGCGCAACTGGAATAGAATCACACGGCGATGGATCGTGTGATCGCACACTTCCGCTTGCTCGACCGCATCGGCGCTGGCGGCTGCGGACAGGTCTACCGCGCTCAGGACACAAGGCTCGGTCGCGTCGTCGCATTGAAAACTCTCGACGATCGCGCGCAGATCTATAAGGAGCGACTGATCGTTGAAGCGCGACTTGCTGCAAGCATCAATCACCCCAACATAGCCACCATTCACGACGTGATAGAAAGCGATGGGCAAAGCTTCATCGTTATGGAATATGTCGAAGGGACTACCCTAGCGCAGAGGATCGCCCAGGGGCCGCTCAGTCTCGATGAGGCGCTGCGCGTCATCATCCAAACAGCCGACGCTCTCGCTTCAGCGCACGCGCGCGGAGTGATTCACTGCGACATCAAGAGTTCCAACATCATGCTCACCATCGAGGGAGCGGTGAAGGTTCTGGACTTCGGCCTTGCAAGATGCAGTCAACCTTCGGCTCAGAAACATGCAGGCATCGAAGGAACTCCTGCCTGCATGTCGCCCGAACAGCTTCGAGGCGAGCCGCTCGATGCCCGGACGGATATTTTTTCCCTCGGAGTCGTGCTCTATGAAGTGTTGTCGGGGCGTCTCCCTTTCGAGTCGTCCGGCTATCTGCAAAAAGCAATCCTTTCCGGCGAACCGGTTCCGCTCGGCCTCATCCGCAAAGACATTCCGCTCGATCTCGAAGCCATCGTGAGGCGATCTCTTGAGAAAGACCCACGCGCTCGATACCAGACAATCGAGCCGATGCTGAAGGAGTTGAAAAAACTCAACGACCTTTTGTTTTCGGATCGGCACAATGCCTTCGAGCCTGTCGCTCAATCGATGGAGCCTCCGCGAGAAAACTTCTCCAGGCGTGCGGCCAGGCATCGCAAATGGTTTCTGGCATCAGGCATATTTCTCGCGCTGCTGGCGGCACTCGATGGCGCTCTACTTTACCCTCCGTTCTCCGAGTGGCAACGAGACGCGGCACTTCTTGCATTGGCAGCCGTTTATTTGATCGCTTACTTTCGACTGCGGCTCCGTTCGACTGCCTTTTCGAGCGTGTCGGAAGCGACGGCGGCATTTCGCGGACTGCTCCCTTTTCAGGAGGTTGATCGAGACCACTTTTATGGCCGTGAAGCAGACACGCTGACGTTGTTTGAACGAGTCGCCCACAGCGAGTTCCGATTCGGCGTGGTGTTTGGGGAATCAGGCTGCGGCAAGACCTCGCTCTTGCGCGCCGGACTGATGCCCAGGCTTTGGGAAGCGGGCTACGTGCCGGTCTATTGTCGCTCCTACAAAGACCCTGTTGTGGCAATCGTCGAAGAGTGTCGCCGCCAGACACAGGTCGAACCTTGCGCTGGCGAAGATGTGATTGACCATCTGCGCCGCGCATCCCGCTCAGAGAGCGCGATACTCGTGATTATCTGCGACCAGTTCGAAGAGTTCTTCGTCAACTTCAAGACCAGTGAGGAGCGCGAGCCGTTTGCGTCGCTTGTAGCCGCCTGTCACAACGACGCTGCGCTCGATGTGAAGTTTCTCTTTTCGATGCGTTCGGATTTTCTCTATCAGATCAACGCTGAGTTCGGCGAAAGGATCGAAGAGCCGCTCCTCAGCGCGCGCATTTTTCACCTGCGCAACTTCGATGTGGAGAAGGCTGAGGAAGTGATCGAAAAGTCGGCCCGTCGAGCGGGCCTTCCGCTGGAAGCGGGACTGGCTCGATACGTGGCGCGCGACCTTCAAACCGATGGCGTCGTCCTGCCTTCGGAGCTGCAGATCATAGGCGAGCGTTTGCAGAGCAAGCGAATTTATACGGTTCATCAATACCGGCGGGCCGGCGGAAAAGAGCCGCTGATGCACAGCTTTCTCGAAGACGTGATTTCAGGCTCAGGCGATCAGGAAGGCGCGCGCTTGCTGTTGCGAACCCTGATCTCGGATGAAAATACGCGGGCGACGCTTCCGCTCGACGAGATAGTCAAAAGAATGCAGCGCAGTCGCTCTACTGTAGAGCGACTGCTGGCCCTGTTCGTCGAGTCGCGATTGATCCGGGAGATTCAGGAAGACGAACCCTGGCGCTACGAATTGATGCACGAATACCTGATCGAAAAGATCAACCATCTGACAGGCCATGCGCTTAACGCAACGCAGAGAGCCAATCGATTGCTCCGTCAATACCTCTCGCAGTATACGGTCGACCACAGCGCGCGCATACCGCTCAAACATCTGTGGTTCATCCGTCGCTACGCCGATCTGGAGCGGGGCGAGCTTTGGCGCAGGAGTTGGCAGCGGGGATTGTTGAAAGCGATCGCTCTGGCGATACTGCTCGCGGCGATCACTACACTGGTCGCCGCATGGGCTTCAGTGCGCGAGGAGTGGGAAGAGGTGCGTTTGAAAGACGGGCACACGGCGGCGGTTCGCCGCGCGGCCTTCTCGACTGATGGAAAGCTGCTGGTCTCGGTCGGCGAAGATCATCAGGTCATCGTGTGGGATTTCTCTAGCCGAGAACGCCTGGCTACCTTTACTGACCACACCGACTGGGTAACTTCAGTCGCCTTCTCGCCTGACGGGAAATGGTTCGTAACTGCCAGCAAGGACCGGACGGCGATAGTATGGGACGCCGAGCGGCTGGAGAAAGCCGCAGTCCTCATCGGCCATCCTGCCGGGATTTATGCAGCCGCCTTCTCGCCCGATGGCCGCCTGCTTGTCACCTCCGGCGCGCGAGGCGAGCCGCCAGAGGATGGCACGATAGTCTGGAGAGCAGGCGACTGGCAGAGGATCATGACATTATCTTTCGGGGCTGGCGGAGCGCATAATATCCTCTTTTCGCGTGATGGCCGGTATGTGATTTTTCACAGCAGTTCTCCCAACACCTGGGACCTCAAGACCGGGCGTCAGACAGCCGATCAGTTCGATCCCGCCTGGAGCGGCAACAATGCTGCGATCTCTCCTGACGGAAAACTCCTTGTCAGCACCGACAGTGACGGCTCTGTCACCTTTGTTGATATGGAGCGACGACGCAGGATCGGTCGCTATCCTGTGCATCAGGACAACGGGCGAGCGGTAGCCTTCTCTCCCAATGGTAGATTGGTGGCGACCGGGGCCGAGGTGGTCATTTTATGGGATGCGATCACACGAGAGAAGATCGCGCCTCTCGATTATCCATCCATAGTCTGGAGCGCGAGTTTTTCTCCCGATGGGCGATGGCTGGTTTCCACCCATGGCGATGGCACGATTCAGGTATGGGATGTGAAAGAGCGACGGAGAGAGACAGGCTTCAATGAGCATGCGGATTCGGTGCGCGCAGCGGCGTGGTCGCGCGACGGCAACCGCATAGTCACGGCAGGAGAAGACCGCTCGATTATCATCTGGAATGCCGGGAGCGGGCGCAAGGAAAAGGTGCTGATGGGAAGC
>CAZPQE010000106.1:0-15245 GCA_964588615.1 uncultured Clostridia bacterium
CACATCCCGGCGGGAAAATTCTCGCCCGACGTATAGTAGGCGTTGCAGGCTTCGGTCGTTATGGTGAAACCGGGAGGCACAGGCAGACCGGCGTTGGTCATTTCAGCCAGCCCTGCGCCTTTGCCGCCGAGCGAATCTTTCATATCGCCCCGCCCGTCGGCTTTCCCGTTTGCGAAAAGGTAAACGTATTTTGTAGCCATTGAATAATCTCCAGTATAGATTGAAAGGCGCTTAACCGGCGCACGATCAGGAACCCGGCGCAAAAACCAAGCTAATCGAATACTGGAATAGTCAGTCGGTTGTCAAGCTGAGAGGGTTTATCCGGTCAGAGAATAAACGGAATTTATCATTCGCAGTGTGCCGTTTTCGTCCTCCCGCCCGATTGTCGGAACCAGCCGCGCGATGATCCTTCAGCGCGAAAAATACACCCTTGCGGGGTATCATTTAGCGCAAATTCGTTGACAAAGAAATATCGGTAATTTATACTCGCCTCAGTTCTAGCAGACAACTTACATTGTTCCGCCGCAAATATCGGATTTTGCGGGTCCGCGCTTTAGCGTCCCGAATCAACTGGAGGCCATTTTTATGCAGGAAAAATATTGGGTCATAGAACCTATCCCTACCCAGGAGCGGGAGGTTCGCGTGGCGGCGCGATCACGCCGCATACTTGCCGCATATCTGAATCGAATCTGCTGGAACGAGATGAGGGGCGTCGAAGCCCTCTCAATAGCCACCCGCTATTTTTCCAGGATACCGCGAGCCTCCTTGAATTTCGCCCGCCACAACGCAGATGAAGCAAGGCACGCGGCGATGTTCGCCAACCGCGCAGTAGACCTCGGCGGGCAGATACTTCCCGTTCCCGGACGCGCCGACGTGCTTTCGCTTCTGCCGGGCTTCAAGAACGAAGAGCAGGGCGACATGGACACGCTGGCCAATTTCCTGTCGCGGGGCTATGTCGAGGAATATCGCGGCATGCTTTTCTTCGAAGCGATGGCCGATGCTCTGGATGCCGATACGTTGACTTCGCGCATGTTCAGGCGAATCGCTCAGGACGAGCGAATGCACGTCAGCTACATGCGCGAGTTACTTGAGCCAATGACTGAAGACGGCTACGGCGAAATCATACCCGCCCTGCTGATGAAGTATCAGCAGGCAACTACCGTGTTGATCTAGCGCGTGACTGCGGAGAGTCGAAAACATGGAGAGCAACTCAGACGCTTCAGAACTTGACGTGGGGTTCGTGATGACCGGCAGCCGCCTCTTCAGCGCCGAGATCGTTGCGGCCTTCTGTCAGGTGACGCGCGACAAGAATCCTCTGCACCACGACGAGGAGTTTTCGCGCAAGACCCGGTTCGGCAGACCCATAGTCCCCGGACTGCTGGTAGCAAGTCTGTTTACCGACATCGCCAGCAATTGGCAACTGCTCGCTCAGGAGGTCACCTTCATCTTCCGCGCGCCGGTCTTCATAGGCGAAACGGTGAAGGCCACTATCCGCATCAACTCGCGGCAAGGCCCGGCGCTGGCGGCGGATTTCGAATGCCGAACTGAGGAAGGCCGTCTGGTAATCGAAGGCGCGCTCAAGGGAGTGACCCTCTCGGCCATCATGCGGAAATAAACCCTGACGGCTCCGCCGAGGTCGGAGCGATGGAGGAATCATGCAATCAGCCATTTCAATGAAAGCCCGCCGGCTGGCTCGACCGCGCGTCGAAGGAGATTTCCTTCTTGCGACAGCCACGCCTGATGAAGTCTTCACCCGCGAAGATTTGACCGATGAACAGGTGATTGTGGGCAAAGCCGCCCGTGAATTTTATGAGCGCGAAGTCGCTCCCCGTTCGGACGATCTCGAAAAGCACGACGACGATCTGGTTCGAAGCCTGATCCGTCGCGCGGCTGATGTGGGATTCCTGGCCACCGAGGTGCCGGAAGCGGACGGCGGCATGGGGCTTGGGCTTGTTCCGGCCATGTTGCAGATCGAACAGTTCGCCCGCCAGATGTCGTTCGGCATGGCGATAGCCACGCAAACCGGCATAGGCTCTCTGCCCATAGTCTTCTTCGGCAATCGGGAGCAGAAGCGTCGTTATCTGCCCAAAATCATGTCTGGAGATATCATCTCCGCATTCGCGCTGACTGAAGCCGCATCCGGCTCGGACGCGCTTTCGGCCCGCGCCTCAGCCGCGCTCGACAGCAAAGGGCTCAACTATCTGCTCAACGGTCAGAAGATGTGGGTGACGAATGCGGGCATCGCCGATCTGTTCATCGTCTTCGCCAAAGCAGACGGCAATCGCTTCACTGCTTTTTTAGTCGAGCGCAATCAGACTGGGGTGAGCCTGGGTGCTGAAGAGTCCAAGATGGGCATGCGCGGCTCATCGACTCGCGCGCTCTCTCTGGACAATGTTGCCATCCCTGTCGAAAACGTACTGGGCGAAGTCGGCGAAGGTCACAAGGTGGCCTTCGGGACTTTGAATGTGTGCCGCGCCAAGCTCGGCGCGGGACTCGTCGGCTCGGCCAAAGAGATACTTTCGCTTTCAGTCGCCTACAGCCTTGAGAGAAAAGCATTCGGAAAGCGGCTGGCCGATTTCGAACTGATCCGCGAAAAACTGGCGCGGATGGCCGCCCGCATCTATGCCGCCGAGAGCATAGTTTACAGGGCCGCCGGATTGCTCACCGATGACCTTGCGCGCCTTTCGACAACGGGAATAGGTTTTGCCGTCGAGTCATCGATAGTCAAAGTGGTGGCCAGCGAGACTGTGGATTTCGTCGCCGATGAAGGGGTGCAGATTCACGGCAGCAACGGTTACAGTTCAGACTATGCCGTCGAGCGATTCTATCGCGACGCTCGCGTCAATCGCATCTTCGAGGGGACGAACGAAATTCATCGCCTTCTGATCCCCGAACGCCTGCTCAGGCTCGTTCAGTCTGAAACTCTTCCCCTGCGGCAGGCCATCGCCGAGGCATGGCATCAGGCGCGTTCGCATAAACAAAAATATTGGAATGACCATCTCGCTGCCGAGCAGAAGATGAGCGAGGGCAGCCGACAGATGGCGCTCATACTGCTTGGGGCCGCCGTCGAGTCTTTTGGCGACCAGCTTCGCAGCCAGCAGATGCTTCTGGCGGCGTTGAGCGATATGGTCATCGAGACGCTGGCCATCGACAGCACTGTCGCCCGGACGCGGAAAGCGGCAGAGCGGAGATTGCGCGCCGACGGCGTGTGCGAAGTTCGAAGGAGCGCCGCATCGCTGTTTGCGCGAGAGGCATTCGACCGCGCGCGCCTTGCAGCCCTGAAAGCCGCCGGAATAATCACATCGGCGCGAGCGAACCCGGAGCTTGAGGCGACGATAAACCGTCTGGTCGCATCGCCGCTCATCGACAGCGCGGACCTGTGCTCTCGCGTTGCTGCAGGGGTGATCGAGGCCGGAGGGTATCCCTTCTGATTCTCAACTCATCAGCCACTTGATGGCTTCGGCTTCATCGGTGAAGTTGTGCACTACGTCCGAGTTGTGGGCTTCGCGTCCAACCCAGTTGACCTGAGCCTCCATCGTGGCCGAAGAAACCAGCCGCGCTGACTTATGCAGCCCCATAGTGCGCGCCTCCTTTGCTACATCGACCCACAGGTCAGCCACATCAGGAGGCAGCACGGCGGCCTGTCGAAAATCGAGCAGTATGGAGAAGCCCTGCCCTTTGAGCCTGCGCATCTCGTCGATCAATTTTTTCGTGAGATCCTTTGCCTCAAGCGATTTCAGAAACGACTGGACTATTACTCTGATGAATTTCTTCTTGTAGTCTGTCTCGATCCTGTACATAGCGGTTCCTCGAAACACGATTCCTGTTTTCCGGGATAGCGGCGATTGATTTATGGAATTCGGCGCGAGGGGCAATTCACCCCGGATTGTAACCTTCGGTTCAACCGGAGTCAATAATTCAATGATCGCGCGACAACCCTCAGCCGCCGGTTTGTTAGCGCAGTCGCAGGCTTATATAATTGCGGGTCTCATGAAAAATCCGGTGATCGCAATCGGCCTCGATTCCGCAGACCAGCTTCTCGTCGAAGAATGGATCGACGGCGGGCATTTGAAGAACATCTCTCGCCTGCGCGCGCAGGGAGCTTACTGCCGCCTTACAAACTTCGATCACCACCGGGCCGAACTGCCCTGGACTACTTTTCTCACCGGATGCCGCCCGCAGAAAACCGGCTTCTGGTCTCCCTACAGATTCGATGAAAAAAATTACTCGGTGCGCGAAGCCGGATCTTATGACTTTTCCGACTGTCAGCCTTTTTACGCCCTCGGACAGAACTATCGCGTCGCCGTGTTCGATGTGCCTCAGACCAGGCTCTCAGAGCGGGTTTCAGGCATTCAGGCTCTGGCCTGGGGCGCGCACTCTCCTTACGCTTCAACCCAGTCAAGCCCTCCACAACTCATCGAAGAGTTGACCGCGCGCTATGGCAGCCACCCCGCTTTTCTCAAAGACTACGCTACTCTTTGGAACCTGGCTGCGCTTGATCGCCTGAAAGAAAACCTCAAGACCGGAATCCGAAGGCGCGCAGCCATCTGCCGCGATTTGTTGGGCCGCGAGGAGTGGGATTTGTTTCTGACCGCCTTCGGAGAAACGCACTCGGCGGGGCATTTTTTCTGGCACCTGAGCCGGAAAGACCATCCGCTTTATTCCCGCTTCGGAAGCCCGGCAAACGACCCGCTGCTTGAAATCTATCAGACAATCGATGAGGCAGTGGGCGAAATAATCGCTGCGGCATCGCCTCGCGCCCGCGTTATGCTTTTTGCCGCCCACGGGATGGAGTCCAACACGATGGATTTGCCCAGCACTCTTTTTCTGCCGGAACTCCTCTACCGCTATTCATTCCCAGGCAAACAGTACATGGCGGTCGGCAGGATCGATGAGCCTCCGCCTCCGCCTCTCCAGGCGCGCAAGCGCGGGTGGACGGGCGAGGTCTGGAGCCTCAAACAGGACTCAAATCCGCTCAGGCGATTTCTCCGCCGCGTGGTTCCGACGCCGCGCGTTTTTCAATACGCGGAGAAATTTTTCGGGCCTGCGTTTGTTCCGGCTCTTTATCGCCGACAGGAATCGCTCGCCTACAATCAACCGGCGATGTGGCATCGATTGCGCTGGCCGCAGATGAAGGCTTTCGCGCTGCCGAGTTTCGCCGAAGGTTATGTCCGCATCAATGCGCGCGGAAGAGAGCGCGCGGGCATCGTCGATGAAAGCCAATACGATTCGGTCTGCGATGAGATAACCGAATTCCTGATGGAGTTGAAAGACGCCAGGACTCAGAAGAAAATGGTGAGAAAAATCATTCGCACCCGGCGCGCGGCGACCGACGCCGACGCAAATCTGCCCGATGCCGATCTGATCGTGTGCTGGAACTCGATAGTCTCTGACGTAGTCGATAGCCCGCGCCTCGGGCGCATCGGCCCCGCGCCTTTCAATAGATCGGGAAGCCACGTCGATAGAGGATTCATCCTGGCCGCCGGGCCTGACATAGCTCCGAGCTCGCTGAATTCGACCGGACACGCTCTGGATATCGCTCCGACGATACTCGAAATGATGGGCGCTCCCGTCGCCGAGCACCTCGACGGCAGGCCGTTGATCGCGTTGCGCGAAAGCATGAAAGATTGACGAGGAGTTGCGATGCCTTCGGTCTCCGTAATCATCCCGGTTTACAACGGCGAGAAAATGATTCTTGAAACCGTTCGATCAGTCCTCGTCCAGACATTTTCGGACTTCGAACTCCTGGTGATCGATGACGGTTCGACCGACGGCACGCGCGAGGCGATTTCCCGAATCGCTGATTCGAGATTGAGCATTTTCTCTTTTGAAAACGGAGGGATTTCTGCGGCGCGCAATCGCGGCCTTGCGCTCGCCCAGGGACAGTTCGTTTCTTTTCTCGACCACGATGACTTGTGGTCTGCCGACAAGCTCGAATCGCAGGTTGACGCTTTGCGGCGCGATCCGCACTCAGCGCTCGCTTATAGCTGGACGAGCCTCATCGATGAGCGGGGGCGATTGCTTTACCCGCAGCGCGCAGTGAGGATCGAAGGCCGGGTTTATGCTCAGATTCTCGTGAGCAATTTCATATTCAGCGGATCGAACGCGCTGATTCGACGAGAAGCATTGGAAGAGATAGGGGGATTCGACCCCTCGATCCGCATCGCCGAAGACTGGGACTGCTTCATAAGGCTCGCCGCGCGTTGGCCGTTCGCTCTCGTTCCTCGCTATCAGGTCTTTTACCGCCAGTCGGCTTCGATGCTATCGTCGCAAATCGACCTGATGGAAGAATACGATCTGATGATTATCGAAAAAGCGTTTGGCGAGGCTCCTGCTGAATTGCTTCATCTCAAGAGGCGAAGCCGGTCGAGAGTCGATCAACTGCTCGCCCGATTGTGCCTCGATCACGCGCCGGGTTCGGCAGGCGTAAGCCGCGCCGGGCGTCATCTCAAAAGCTCGATCCTCTCGCATCCGCAATCTCTCTTTGACGGAAAGACTCTGCGGCTGATCGTGTACTGGCTCCTTATGAAATCGCTGCCGCCGGGCATCGCCAACCGCCTTGCGCGCCGCCTTGCGAAAATGTTTGCTACCCTCAGGCAAATCTCCGTCGGCGACCCGACAGGCTCCGCCCGATGAATCGCCGGTTTGTTCGAACCGTCGCAGGATTGTATAATTGCCTGCCTCAACGGATTTTGTATGGGAGTTAAAACATCGCGCGAGGCCAGCAAAGCCGCAGGGAAACAGTCGAAGGCTCGATCCGCCGCCGCGGGCCTTCCGCAAAAACATCTTCTTTATTTCGCCGTCGCCGCGCTCCTGCTTGCGGTCATCATCTGCTACGCCAACAGCTTCAACAATCAGTTCGTCTTCGACGATCATCACCTGATCCTGCTCAGGCGATGGCCGCAGAGCCTCGAAGAGTTTCTGCGAATGTTCCGCTATTCATACCGACCGCTGAGGGAATTTTCTTACGCCCTCGACCTCCGGCTGTGGGGCGAGAACCCGTTTGGGTTTCATCTCACCAGCACCTTGATACACGCTGTAAACGTGCTGCTGGTTTTCTTCCTCATACGTCGACTCGTAACCCGGCTGCTGCCTTCTTTTCTGGCCGCGCTGATATTCGCCGTCCATCCGATTCAGACCGATTCGGTCACATACATCTCAGGCCGCAGAGATGTTCTGTTTGCCATGTTTTATCTGGCGGCGTTCCATTTCTACCTCGACTATCGTCGCAGCCGACGGCGGCGTCACCTTGCGCTATTGGTCCTGATGTGGGTATTGAGCCTGATGTCGAAAGAGATGGCCGTGAGCCTTCCGCTGGTCGTTTTTCTGTGGAGCTTCTGCGATCTATGGGGCGAGCAAACAGGGTCGCATATCAGGCGAGCGGGCCTTGCTGCAATCAAATCTCTCGGCAGGGATAAATGGCTTTACGCGCCGCTCGCTCTGGCTATGGCCGCCTACACCTTCTTTTATGTTTTCTACAAGCAGGCCAGCGCGCGGGTCAGTTTCGAAGGGGTCTTTTTCTGGGGCGGGAGCTTCTATTCGAATCTGCTGATGGCCTTCCGCGCTCAGGCCTGGTATCTCAAGCAACTCGTTTTTCCGACTCCCATCGCGCAATATTACGGCGCGTTCGAGCCGAGCGCGTCTCTGCTTGAGTGGAAAGTGCTGCTTGCGATTGCCGTGACCGTCTCGGCGCTGGCGATGGCATTGGCCCTGCTCAAAAAGAACCGCCTGATGGCTTTCGCCGCGCTGTCTCATTTTGCGATGCTGCTTCCGGTGAGCCAGATAATCCCTCATCACGAGTTCGTAGCCGATCATTATCTTTATCTTCCCATAGCGAGTTTCGCGTTGTTTGTCGCCGCAGGCATGGAGATGCTTGCAGCCCGCTCGAAGGCGGCGGCAAGGTATGCGTGGGTCGGGGTGGGAACGGTGATAGTTGCCTTTGCGGTGATGACCATGCTCAATAACCGGCACTGGAAAGACGAGTTCTCGCTGTGGCAGAAAAACTACAACGACGTTCCCCGGTCGCCCCGCGCGGCGGCCAATCTTGCAGTCGAGTACATAAAAGTGAAGGGCGATTTGCAGAAGGCCGAATATTATTACAAGCAGGCGCTGGCTTCTGATCCGGCTTACGAAGCGGCCTACACGCGGCTCATCGATCTCTACATCGCTCAGAAGAGGTACGATCGGGCCGAAGAAGTCATCAATCAGGGCCTCGCGGTGGTCGAAGCCGGAGGCCGTTCTTTCATCACCATTCGCCGTCCGCTGATGTTCCGCTCGCAGATGATCGGGGCGCTGGGCACGCTCAGAAAAGCTCAGGGCGAGTCTCTGGAAGCAGAACGCCTGCTGCGCGAAGCGATAAAACTTGAACCCGACAACATGGAGCCTTACGCGGCGCTGTCGAATCTCTTTCATGAGAAAGACCCGATGAGGGAGTTCGAAGTGCTCGCTTCGGTGCTTGACAGGCGACCGCGTTATTACGAGATATGCGTGCGCATCATCGCCCTGATGATAGAAAACAAAAAATACGAGCAGGCGCTCGTCTACATCGACCGCGCGCTGGCCATGCAACCCACTGATAACGATTGCCGCAAGGCGTCATCCTATCTGGAATCAGCCCTGAGATCGGCAGCCGCAATCACAGACAACAAATCTCTGACAGAAGCATTGCGCCGTGTGGAACAGCAATGCGCTAAGTGAAACGGTTCGCGCTCTGTTCGATACTCGGGCAAGGAAAACGGATGAAGGAGTGTGATGGATGAGAAATGCGCAAAGAGACTCTGCGCATTTCTCATCATCTATCAGGCAGTAGCGTCGCCCGGCACGGGCATGATGGGTTTGAGCCGCGACGGTTTGGGCTCGGCCTTCGGCTTGTCCTCGCGGGTCGGCGTCGGCGTGGTGTCGTCCTCGTCGAGCGGAAGCCCGGCTATCAGGCGGCGAATTTCGACGGCGTCGAGCGACTCGCGCTCAAGCAGCGCCTCGGCAAGCCGCACCATCGCGTCCTTGTTTTCCATTATGATCTGGCGGGCGCGGTTGTACTGCTCGATGACTATGCGCTTGACTTCCTGATCGATTTTGATGGCGGTGTCTTCGCTGTAATCCTGATGTTGAGCTATCTCGCGTCCGAGGAATATCTGCTCTTCCTTTTTCCCGAAGGTGATCGGCCCCAGAGAAGACATTCCGAACTCGCAGACCATTCGGCGGGCGAGGTCGGTGGCTTTTTCGATATCGTTCGAAGCGCCCGTAGTCATGTGATTGAGGAAAATCTCTTCAGCGATTCGCCCGCCCATCATGATCGAAATCTGGCCTTCGAGGTAATCGCGGGTGTGCGAATGGCGGTCGGCTTCGGGCAGTTGCATAGTCACGCCCAGAGCCATGCCGCGCGGGATGATCGAGACCTTATGAACCGGATCGGCGTTGGGTATCTTGATGCCCACGAGGGTGTGTCCCGCTTCGTGATAAGCGGTGTTGCGCTTTTCTTCGTTCGACATCATCATCGAGCGGCGTTCGGTTCCCATCAACACTTTGTCTTTGGCCCATTCGAAGTCGGGCATGGCGACCGCCTTGCGGTTGTAGCGAGCGGCGTTGAGCGCGGCTTCGTTTACGAGATTGGCCAGGTCTGCTCCGGTAAATCCAGGTGTGCCGCGAGCGATCACGCTCACATCGACATCGTCGCCGAGAGGTATCTTGCGGGTGTGAACTTTGAGGATTCCTTCGCGCCCTTTCACATCCGGTCGACTGACGACGACTCTTCGATCGAAGCGTCCGGGACGGAGCAGCGCAGGGTCCAAAACGTCAGGACGGTTGGTCGAAGCGATGAGTATCACTCCGTCGTTGGATTCGAAGCCGTCCATCTCGACGAGCAGTTGATTGAGCGTCTGTTCGCGCTCGTCGTGGCCTCCGCCAAGCCCCGCTCCGCGATGCCGACCGACAGCGTCGAGTTCGTCAATGAAAATGAGGCATGGCGCATTCTTCTTTCCCTGTTCGAACAGATCACGAACGCGGCTGTTGTGAAGCAGGATCGGTTTTTGGCCGCCGAAGAAAGCTTCGTTATCGCAGCCGCACAGATCATACACATATCCATCGAACCGCTTGATGACGATCTCGCGCACGACAGCCCGCTTGCCCTGATCGCGGACGGTGACATCCGTTGCAAACGGATTGCTGGTCTGGCCGATGATGAGGTTCCAGGCTTCTCCTTCCGGCAGAGGCTTGTTCTTGATGACTCGGCCAGCGGGCAAATGCCTGTGGCGCACGCCCGCTTTGATTCCGTGCATGGCCGCAAGCCAGGTCAGTTCGAGTATGAGTTGATGGCTTACGGATGTCATGCTGAGTTTGCCTTCGCTCGTAGTGTAACCGTCGCCGAGCGCGTAGCCTTCGAGGTAAGCTTCGAAATACTCGCGCGGCAAATCCCACAAGAATTCAGGCACATGCTTGTTGTGACTGCCCGTGCCGCAGTGACGCGCAAAGAATCGACCGAGCGGCGCTGAATAGGCCGTGATATTCGCGCTGTTGTCTTTCGTATGTTCGACCTTCGCTTCGATGCCGAACAAACGCATCAACAATGAGACACAATCCGCATGCAGATCGGTTTCGTGCGATCCGAAGGTAAACTGTAGACAGCCGTTCTCGCGCCCTTCGGCAGTGTAATAGCCAAAGAGCTTCATCAGATCAGTCGTCACTTCGATTCGGTCAGGCAGCGCAGTGCCGGTGTAGTTTGACGACAAAGCTCTGGGCTGATGTTTGCCTGACTGCCAGTGACCGACCGTCGCCTGCGAAGCGCCGATGGCCGCAGCAGTCGCCGCCTGACTCATCACTCCCCGCTGCGCAAGAGCGAAAGCATAAATCGCTTCTGCCGCCGAGTCGCGCTCCTGCAAATCGAGGAAAAGAGGTTCCGTGAGAGGAGCGAACTCATGCGCTCGAACCGAATGCGGCGTTCCCTGCTCGGCGGAGTATTGGCCGCGCACTTTGAGCGGCAGATTCACAAGCGCATCGCCCGGCTTGAGGTCGCGTGCCGCAACTGCCTTGACGCCGTCTCGCGTGCGGATGAAAACGCTGTGATCGGCTGTCGTCCGAACCATGCCGCCGAGATAATGAATCTCGTATATCTCCGTCACCCGATGGCGATAGACCCCTCTGACCGATTTCCACGCGCTGCCTTTCACAAACACTTTCGAGGAGCCTTTGAATTTCGAATCGCGCTCTTCAAAACCCAGCGTCTCCACCCCGCTGATCCTGGCTACGAATCCTTCCTGGCCTTCTTTGTAATAACCATCGACGAACTCTCCGATGGGCATCAACCTTGTCCGGCCCTCAGAGCGCACCAGAATCGGAGTGTCGCCGGTGACCGACGCGCCCACACCTACGAACATTTCAACGAAGTCCGATCCCGATATCGAAAAGAACGGCACGTTGGCTTCGCCCGCGATTGCCCGCGCGAGAAGCGTGTTGTGAGAGATGATGCCGTTGGAGATGAACGAATGAGTTTCGGGGACGGTGAAGTCGTACACATCCTCGAAGCCCTGTTCGATCTCTTCGACAGGCGAGAAGAAAATGTCGGCATCCGAGAGACTGGTCAGATAAGGCAGGTCCGGGTGCGCGCAGCCACCCTTGTTGAAAGCCACTATCATTTCTCTCAGCGAGTTGCGCGAGATGCGCTCTCGGTCTCGAACCTCGTCGGCAAGCGCCGATAGTCGGGAGTCGCTCTTTCCATTTCGACTCAATTCCTGCCAGCATTCAACGACAGTGCCGGTTATGTTGTAGAACAGATCGACGTTGGTGTTGACTCCGACATTGTCTTTTTGAAGGTATTCATCCAACTGCTTTTGCTTGCGAGGCAGGCGGAATCCTATCTCTTCAGCAAACACCGGCAGCGAGGTTCCTGAAACCGTCACCTCGTACACTCTTCTCGGATGCGCTTCATCGACTTCGTTCTTGATGTGAAGGCGCGGGACTATGCCGAGGTTGAGCAGCAGAGCGGTCACCTGATCGGCAAGCTTGCGGCTCACTGTGCTGTAGCCGAATGAATAACGATAGAAGTATCCGTCGGCATCGAACAGCCCCTGGAGGAAAGCGACGGCGACTTCTTTAGGAGCCTGAAGGATAGTCGTCGGTATGGTTTTGTCGAAAGAGAGCAGCGGAGACATTCCGGCGTTGAACAAATCTTTTTTCACCTGCCACGATGAAACAGTCGAAGTAAGATTGTCCGAGCGTCTGCCTATGTGAAGCTGTTTGCCGTAACGCTCGCTGAGATGCGCATGGAAAAACCCGGTTATCTCTTCATCCGCGCTGGTCAGTTCAACGCGATTGCTGATTGACATGTTGCCCTCGCCAGTCAGCAATCCCATCAGGTAAGCCTGCTCCGCATCGACTTCGCCAAGAGAGCCGAAGGTCTGTGTATTGAACTTCACGGCGACAATATCGCCCGACTTCAACTGATCGAGTCGGCGAAACTCCAGTCGGCCCTGCTCGTTCATCACCGCGATGGGATGTTCGGGCGTGCCTTCGAGCCTCATGCCCTGCTTGAGCGTCACTCGCAGCGTGGGTTGCTCTCCCAGGTGATACCAGTGCGAGGCGGCTCGGTAGGAGTAGGTCACTGTCTCAAGGTCTACGGAGGGCAGCCACGCGCCCGCGACTTCATCGGTCACAGGATCGACCCAGAAGTATTTCGGGATGTCCCTGATTTCCATCAATCCCTTGCGGGTCAAAACGAGCGTGTCGCCCACTACGCACTTGCCCGTGCCCGGGGGGCCCATCATCAGCACGCCTTTGGGTATGCGCCCGCCGAGTTTCTGGAACTTCTGCGGCTCTTTCAAAAACTCGATGATCTCCTGAAGCTCTTCTTTGGCCTCTTCGACTCCGGCCACGTCTTTGAAGGTGACCCGCTTCTGCTGATTGCTCAGGAGCTTTGCGCGCGACTTGCCGAACGACAATGCCTTGTTTCCGCCCGACTGCATCTGTCGCATCATGAAAATCCACAGCGCGATGATGATGAGCAGCGGGGCATAGCTTATCAGGCCGATTATCCACTGGCTTGAGGATTCGGGGTCGAATGTTACCTCGACGCCTTTTTCTCTCATTGCATCGGCTATCTTGCTCTGCACTTCCTCGTTGCTCAGTTCGGTCGTGAAGCTCTCGTTGCTGTCCAGATCGCCCCTGATGCTGTGATCTTTTATGACAGCTTTCTTTACTTTGCCTGCGGTTATCTTGTCGTAGAGCTCGGTGTAGCTGAGTTGTTTTTCCTTGACTCCGCTCTTGCCGGAAAAGAGTTGATAAAGTAGAAACGCGCCGCCGAGAATTACGATCCAGAAGACTATCTGCCTGACTGTTGAGTTCAACCTGCTACCTCCCGATAGAAACGAGCGCCCACGGCGCTTGGATTGATTCTAGCTCACATGGTTATGATGCGCAATAATCGCCCTCAGCAGCAATCGCGCTTTGGAACCATCTGTCGTTCCTCACTCATTCATAACCGCGAGATAAGGAAGCTGGCGGAACTGATTCTGAATTCCCAGCCCGTAGCCGAACAAAAAACCTTCATCGCTGCGAAAGGCCGCAAAATCGGGAGTCACATCTACGCGTCGCTCTTCGGGCTTATCCACCAGCACGCAGGTGCTGAGAGACTTGACGCCGCGAGCCGCCAGATGCCGGGTTATATATTCGAGCGTCACCCCGGTCGCCGCGACCCCATCGACGAGCAGTATGTTCCTCCCGCGCGGATCGAACTCGCTGGTAAAAAGCACCTCGGTCTGGCTCCCGTGCAGGTGGCGCGACACCTTCATAAAACAACAACTGACTTCGAGGTCGAGCGCGCGAATCAGATCGGACAGAAACACGAAAGCGTCGTCGAGTATCCCCACTACAGTCAGATCGCGAGCCGACAGGGCGCTGCGAATCTCGATGGCAAGCTCGTTGATGCGGCTTCTTATCTCTTCTTCAGAATGAACTACGCGGAAGGTCTTGTTCATAACACCCCCTCAAAGCGGATATACATCACATTTCGTCGGCCCGCAGGATGGCGAGGCTCGAAGTCTCGTCACCTGGGGCGAACTGTCTGGCAGGGGGCAATCCGGGAGACCACACATACTGTCCGTCAGGAGTCGCCACGACAGGCCACAGGGAGCGGCGGCTCGCAGGAATTCTATGGTCTATCATCATGCTTTTCAACTTTTTTATTCCGGCGACCCCTGCCCGCTCGCCTCTTTGTCGCGGCCTGACGATCAGAACGTCGGGCAGGCGACGGTCGTCGAGTATGGCCATCATCCAGTCGCGCCCGCGCGCTTTTCTTTCGCGCCGCGCTTCCTCCATCAATTCGTCGAGCGACTCTGTCGGTCTTCGACGATGCGCGACGATGAGCAGTCCGCCTGCTTCCACCATAGAACACTCGCCGATCATCTCGAATTGGTAGTCATCAGTTTCGCCTGCGATTCGAAAAGCGATGCCATCGAATTCGCGCCATGCCTCGATCCTTCCCGGCAGTTGAACCCGCGCGCCGCTCTCCGCGCTTTCGAGCAATCGCTCCAGAGCTGCAACGTGTTTCGAGCCGACGCCGGTCGAACCTGCGCGACCAATCGCCTCGATCATCATCCGCCGCCTCAGCGCGCGTGGCTGCGCAATCATTGCGGCTATCGAATAAGCGTTCTCTCTTTCAATGCGCGACTCATCGAGCAGCCGGATCGCGAGATGAGTGAGAGCGTCTTCCTCGTCGGCGATTATTTCCGCCGCTCGCGCTATCGCTTCGACGGCGCGCGGATTGATCTCGCAGAGCGCAGGCAACGCGCGGTGTCGCGCGCGATTGCGCGCGTAGTCGAGGTTGAGGTTGGTCGCGTCCTTCTGAAACTCAAGGCCGTGAGCGCGGCAGTGCTCTTCGACTTCATCGCGGGTGACCAGGAGCAGCGGGCGAATGAGCAGGGGAGCAGGGGAGCGGGGGAGCGGGGGAGCAGAGGGGCTGAACTGATGAGCGGGAACGAAGGGTCGCATGCAGGAAAGCCCTCGCAGAGCGGAGCCGCGAGCGAGTCGCATCAGAAAAGTTTCCGCCTGATCGTTCATCGTGTGGCCTGTGGCTATGCGGTCACATCCCGACTGGCGCGCAGTGTCGAGCAGGAATTTGTATCTGATCTCACGCGCCGTCTCTTCCAGCCCGCGACCGCAGGCTTTGGCTTCCGCTTTCACATCGATTGCTTTGACTGCGAAATCCAGACCTGATTTGTGAGCCAGGGCGCGGACGAACTCGGCGTCTTCGGTCGATT
>CAZPQE010000107.1:0-15196 GCA_964588615.1 uncultured Clostridia bacterium
CACAGATAAAGACAGGCTCCTGGTCAATATCGAGTCTCACTTTCAATCACACCCCTCGCCTCCGGCGGCCAGCACGTCGGGGGTGATGCGAACATTCTTTTCGCCTATCACTTTGAGCGATTCGACAATCGCCACTCCCTGCGGGCCGAGCGCGTTGACCTGCTCGGCATAGGCCACGCCCTGCGCTTCGCCCATCAGTCGCACCTTCTCGGACTCGGCCTTGCCCGTCGCCAGAATGTAATGGGCCTCGCCGTCGGCTTGGGCCTTGCGCTGCTCGGATCGTTTGCCCGCTATCTCCACGCCGACAGTCGCCGCCATCAGGTCGCGCTGATTGTCGGCATGCGCTCTGGTCTTTTCGAGTTGAATGCGCTTCTCTTGGGCCTCGCGCTGGGCGTTGAACATGTTCTGACGCTGCTCGGCCAGTACCTTTTCGGCCTGGGTCTTCATTAACTCTTCGGGCAGGTGAATGTGGCAGATCAGAACATTGACCACAGCGACGTGGTACTTGAGCAGGTGGGCGCGCATGCGGGCCTCGGCTCGCTCCTGCTCTTCGTGACGATTCTGAAGATAAGCCATCGCAGAAGATTCCGAAGCCTGATTGCGAAAGATCGAGTCGATGAGCGGATGCATGACGTTTTGCACCAGCTTATCTATGGATCCGATCTTGGCCACCATGAAGGGCGCGTCTTCAGGCTTGACGCGAAAGACCACCCTGACTTCAAGCTGCATGGTGAAGCCGTCTTTCGATATCACCTCGAACGGGTCGAAGGTGTTGGCGACTTCTCCGGCAGTCCATTCGACGGCCTGGTTCGTGGTCGGAATTATCACGGGAGTGACCGCCAGGGTGTTGACATAGTAACGGCCCGGCTCTACGACGGTTTCCTGAATGCCGCGATAGCCTTCGGGCACTACATAAGCTTCGTGCGCCCCTTCATCGAGGCGAGAGTCGGCAGGGTCGCCCATCTTGAGTTCTTCTTCGATTTCGGCAAGCGTGCGGTCGGCGTCGAGTTTGTCGAGTCGCGCGGCGGCCCAGGCCATCTCCTCACTTGAGTCTCCTCGCGCGATGACTTCTCTTCGAGCATGATGCTGGTGCTCTCTGAGGTGTCGAGTTCGATCGGTCGAAGGCGGCAGGTGTGAATCTGACTGATTCTGATTTCAACAGCGGGTTCAGTTTTCAGGCAGCAGGTCATCGAAGGCATTTTCGAGTCGGGCGATTTCTTCTTCGAGCATGAGGTAAGCCGCTTCGGCCTCATCCATCTTTCCGCCGCGCGCATGCTCTTCCAATAGCAGGGCAGCCCGTGTGGCAGCGCGCGCGCTGAAGTAGCTCAACGATCCTCTCAGGGTGTGAGCGGCGCGCTCAAGCCAATCGCCGTCGCCTGCGCGCAGGGCCTCGCGGGCCTGGGCCAGCAAACCGGGCGACTGATGCTTGAATGTTTCGGCGAAGCTCTTTATCAAATCCATGCGGCCCCTTGTCCTCCTCATCACGGCATCCAGGTCGAATGCAGCCTCGGCAGTTTCTTCTTCGATCAGTTGCCAGGACTCTCCGGCCCAGCCCTCGATTACTCCGAGCAGTTCCTCGACCCTTATGGGCTTGGCGATATAACCGTCCATACCCGATGCTATGCATCGTTCGCGGTCGCCTTTCATGGCGTGAGCCGTCAGAGCGATGATCGGCGTATGAGATGAAGTCTGTTTTTCCATTTCACGGATGGCGCGCGTGGCCTCGAATCCATCCATCTCAGGCATCTGCACATCCATCACGATCACATCGAAAGATTCCTGATCGAACCTCTCAACCGCCTGTTTGCCGGTTCCCACTGCCGTCACGCTGTGCCCTCGCTCTTCGAGTAAGGTGACGACCAGCTTCTGATTCAGCAGGCTGTCTTCGGCCAGCAACACGCGAAGGCTGTGCGACAGCGCGGGCATTTCGCCGCGCCTTCGAGCCGAAGTCATCTTTATGTCAGTCGGTCGCATTGCGGCAGAGACGGCTCTCATCAGGCGCTCGCGTGAGACAGGCTTTCTCAGACGGATTTCTATCCCGATCTCCCGGCACTGTTCGATCTGGGCGGGCTGGTCGGCTGAGAGCAGCATCAGGATGGTCGCCCCGTCGAGCAGTTTGTTCTCCTTCATCTGCCGGGCTGTTTCCAGGCCCTCGATACCAGGCATCCTCGAATCGAGAATGACCAGTTGAAACGCGGCGGCGGTTTCTGTCACCAGGCGCATTTGCTCAAGGGCCGCAGTTCCGTCGGCAACGGCAGTTGCCCTCAAGCCCCAGTCTTCGAGCATCGCCACAAGCAATCGACGGTTGGTTTCGTTGTCATCGACGACCAGCGCCCGCACTCCCTTCAGATTTTCCGGCTCGACGGCAGCGGCGATCTCCTTTTGCAGGCCGAAGCAAGCGGTGAAGTAGAAGGCGCTTCCGCGCCCCTCTTCGCTCTTGACCCAGATCACTCCCCGCATCATTTCAACCAGGTGCGAAGAGATAGCCAGACCGAGACCCGTGCCGCCATACTGCCGGGTCGTCGAAGAGTCGGCCTGGGTGAAGGCATCGAAGATGATTTTCTTCTTGTCATCCGAGATGCCTATTCCGGTGTCGCTCACCGAAACCTCAAGGCACACCTGGTCTTCATCCTGCGACCGGGTTTCGACTCTTATGGCCACTTCTCCCCGATCTGTGAACTTGATGGCGTTGCTGACCAGGTTGCCGATCACCTGATTGAGCCTTCCGATGTCTCCGATGAGCGCGTCCGGCACATCGGGATCGATGTCGAGAATCTTCTCAAGCCCTTTGGCATGAGCCTGCACCGAGAGGGAATTCATCGCCTCGTCGAGGCTCGATCTCAGTCTGAAGGCAGTCGTTTCGAGTTCCAGTTTTCTGGCTTCGATCCTGGAAAAATCCAGAATGTCGTTGAGCAGTCGCAGGAGGGAATCAGCCGAAGAGCGAGCCATGTGAAGGAACTCTTTTTGCCGGGCGGTCATCTCGGTGCGCAGCGTCAGGTCGAGCATGCCCATAAGCCCGTTCATAGGGGTTCGTATCTCGTGGCTCATGTTGGCGAGGAATTCCGACTTGGCGCGGCTGGCCGCCTCGGCTGCCTCTTTGGCGCGATGCAGTTCTTCTTCGGCCCGCTTGCGCTCGGTGATATCCATTATCACGCCATGCACGCCCATCGTGCGCCCGTCGGCAAAGACGCCCTTGCTCGAACTCTGCACCCAGCGGATTTCTCCCGATCTGGTCGCCACGCGGAACTCGTTCGGCTCGTTGTTGCCCATAAGGTTTTTCTGGAAGGATTCCAGGGTGTGCGGCAGATCATCCGGGTAAACGAATTCCGCGAATGATCGCCCGATGACTTCCGATGGATGGTAGCCGCTGAAGGTCTCTATAGCCGGACTGATATAGGTGATCCGCCCTTTGTCGTCGACTTCGTAGATGATTTCCTGAAGGTCTTCGACCAGATCGCGGTATTTTTCCTCCGAAGCCCGCAGCGCGTCTTCAGCCCGCTTGCGTTCGGTGATGTCCTGCACCACGCCCACTGTGCGCAGGGGCCGGCCTTCGGGATCGCGGAATATTTCGCCTCTGGCCGACAGCCAGCGAATGTTGCCATCGGGCCAGATGACGCGATACTCACCGGCGTATTCAGTCCCCTCATTGAAAGCTCGCACGACCACCTGGCGCAGCGCGTCGCGGTCTTCCGGGTGAACCAGATCGAGAAGAGACTCGGAATTGGCTGGAGCTTCTCCCGGAGCGATTCCATAGAGCTTGTGCGGCTGTCCGCTCCATTCCACCCGGTCGGCCAGCAGGTCCCAGTCCCAGGTGACCATGCTGGCTCCGTCGAGGGCCATCCTCAGATGCTCTTCGCTTTCGCGCAATGCGTCTTCGGCCTGCTTGCGCTCGGTGATGTCCTGAACTATGCCAACCATTCGCACGGCCCTGCCTTCATCATCGCGGACGACTCTGCCTTTGACCGACATCCATCGAATAGTCCCGTCGGGCCGAACTATGCGGTATTCGGGGTTATGCTCGACTCCTTCTTTGATAGCGCGAGCCGCCGACCGGGAGATCTTCTCCCGGTCTTCGGGATGTACTATCTCGAAAAGCGCGTCGGTCGTGCCCTCGAACGACCCCGGAGGCAGGCCGTACATTTTGTACTGCTGCCCGCTCCATTTCAGCCGCCCGGTCGCTATATCCATCTCCCAGGTTCCCATGTGGGCGGCGTCGAGGGCCATCATCAAACGCGCTTCGCTTTCGCGCAGCGCGTCTTCGGCCCGCTTGCGGTCGGTGATGTCTATTGCCGCAGCAAGCAGACATCGCTGGCCGCCGAGTTCTATTATTTCGGCTGAGTACAAAACGACGCGCACTTCTCCCGTCTTCATGCGCATGCTGAGTTCAAGGTCCCGAACCGATCCCTGCTCTCTGAGCGCCCGGCCTATTCTCTCCATATCCGATGGATAGATGAACAGCCCTGTGTCATCTATCTCGCGGCCTATGATTTCATCTCTGGCGTAGCCGGTGATGTTGAGAAAGCAGTTGTTGACCTCGATAAACTGTCGATCTCTGCTTATGGCCATCGGCATGGGACTGGCGTTGAACGCCTTGAAGAATCGCTCCTCGCTTTTTCGCAGCGCGTCTTCGGCCTGCCTGCGCTCGGTGATATCGACTTCAACCCCGTCCCAGACGGTCGCGCCGTTTGGCAAGCGGCGAGGTTTGGAGCGATAGTGCATCCAGCGAATCTCGCCGCCGGGCAGGCATCTGCGCGCCTGCTGATCGAATATGGTCAGGTTCTCAGCCGACTGCTCAGTGGCTCGAAGTATGCGCTGGCGGTCCTGGGGCAAAAACTGCGCAAACAACAATTCGGCGTCGCGCATGGCGTCTTCGGCGCGGATGCCGGAAATCTTTTCGATCCCCGCGCTCAGGTAGTTGAAATAATGACGGCCATCGGGTTCGACGACATACTGATAGATAGCGCCGTCGGGCAGGTTGTCGCCCAGCGTTCGCAGCATCACCTCGCGCTCACGGAGTTCTTCTTCAGCCCTGCGGCGCTCGGTGATATCGTTTATGTCAAACAGCATGCACTTCTTGCCCATCAGGTCTATGATCTCCGCTGACAGCAGCCCATATCTAACCTCGCCGCTCTTTGTTCGCCCCATCGTCTCCATATCGCGGACCCTGCCTTCGCGGGCGATCATCTCCCTGACCTTGTCGCGGTCTTCTGTGTTTACCAGCAGCCCTGCTTCGAGTACTGTTCGACCTATGATTTCTTCGCGCGTATAACCGCTCTCGCGCAGGAATGTTTCATTGGCGGCGATGAAGCGCCCGTCTTCGAGCGAGGTGATTATCAGGTGGTGAGAGCTTGCGTGAAAGGCCTTCGAGAATCGCTCTTCGCTTTCGCGCAGCGCGTCTTCGGCCCTGCGGCGCTCGGTGATATTGCGAGCCACAGCCTGCGCGCCCGCAACCTCATCCCCTCGCATCACCAGTTGCACATTCTGTCCGAACCATACTTCGCCGCCGTCTTTGTCGAGCGCCGGAAATTCGTAGTAGGTGCTGGGAACACGCTCGGCGATCTGTTTTTTGTAGAACGCTTCTATCGCATCCCGGTAATCAGGTCGAATCAGGTCGAGATAAAGCCGCCCGCGCAGGTCTTCCTCGTCGTAGCCGAGCATTCTGGTAGCGGTGGGGTTGAAGAGCGTGATGTGTCCCTTCGCATCGGTTTCATAGATAATATCGCTGGCATTATCGACCAGGTGTCGGTAGCGATGTTCGCTTTCGCGCAGCGCGTCTTCAGCCCTGCGGCGCTCGGTGATATCGTCGGTCGTCGTGAGCAGACACGGCTCGCCTTCGAGTTCTATGATCTCAGCCGAGAAGAGTCCCTGTCGCATCTCGCCGGATTTGACCCGAAAGACGACTTCCAGATTGCGAACCCTTCCATCTTCTTTGAGCAACTCCATCACCCGGTCGCGATCCTCCAGGCTATGCCATAAACCTATATCCACAGGAGTGCGCCCTATGACCTCCTCGCGCAGGTATCCGGTCATTCGCAGCACGCTTTCATTGACATCGATGAATACACGGTCTCGCAGTCGGACGATGCTCATCGGGCGAGGGCTGGATTTGAATGCCTTGGCGAACCTCTCTTCGGAGGCTCTGAGGGCGGCTTCGGCCCGCTTGCGCTCGGTGATGTCGCGGTGGTTGATGACGATGGCTTTCACATCGACGTCGGCCAGCAGGTTTGTGCCGACGGCGTCCATCCACACCCAGGTTCCGTCCTTATGCCGGAGTCGATATTCCATCCTCGAAATTCCGCCCGGTCGCTGGAACAGTTCGATGAGGGTCTTCAACGCGCGGTCTTTGTCTTGGGGGTGAAGGAATTCGAAGGCGCTTCGCCCGAGGAACTCTTCCGGGACGTAGTCGAGTATCTTCTGAATGGACGGGGATGCGTAAAGCAGCGTGGCATCGGGGGCGATGAGCGCGATCGCGTCCGAACTGTTTTCTATCAGAGCGCGGAATTTCTTCTCGCTCGCTTCGAGGGCCGCTTCTGCCCGCTTGCGCTCGGTGATATCGACAGTCTGGCCGAGCACGCATAGCTGGCCGCCAAGCTCCATCAACTCTGCCGAGTAACTGTGTATGCCGATCCTGCCGGTTTTCGAGCGAAATCGAATCTCTTCATTCTGGACTCTGCCGCGCTCACTGAGCATTCGCGCCACTCTGGCCTGATCTTTCGGATCGACGAAGACTCCTACCTCTTTGACCGTGCGGCCTATGACCTCCTGGCGCGAAGCCTCGAATGAGCGCACGAAGGCTTCGTTTACATCGATGTAGCGGCCTTCGTTGAATGTCACTATGGTGATGGCTATGGGGCTGGCATTGAACGCTTTGGAGAATCGCTCTTCGAGGGCGCGCATGGCTTCCTGGGCCTGAGTGCGTTCTGCGATCTCGATTCGCAAAGCATCGTTTACCTGGGCCAGTTCCTCGGTGCGTTCCCGGACGCGGCTTTCCAGTTCGTCGTGAGCCTTTCTGAGCGCCGCTTCCATCTGCTTGCGCTCGGTGATGTTGCGGGCGATGGAAATCACGCACGGCTCGCCATCGATGTCGAGGGTTCGGCCTGAGAGCAAAACCGAGCTTATGCGGCCTCCTTTTGCCCGGACTTCAATCTCAAGGTCATCTGCTTCGCCTTTCTCTCTCAGGGCAAGGAGGAATGCATCGCGGTCAGAGGGATTGACCATGAAATCCAACTCCGGGACCGTCTTGCCTATGACCTCCTTGCGGGAAAACCCCAGACGGTCGAGGAAATTTTCATTGGCTTCCTTGATCGTTCCGTCCGACAAACGAGATATGATTATGGCGTCGGGGCTCAACAGAAATATCCTGGAGAATTTTTCCTCGCTCTTTTGCAGCGTGCGATTGAGCGCCTCCCGCTCTTTGATCGAGTTCCGCAATCGGCGGTAGGCCTCCACCATGCGGACGGACAGGAAGTTGAACTCATCGATGAGGGCCACGGCTTCCGAAGGCACATCCTGGGGCGCAACAATCTGGCGCGCTCTTGTGCCCTGGAGGCTGGTTTCGCGCACCTGCTCGACCACCTGTTCGATGGGCTGGGTTATTCGATTTCCGATCCACCGGGCCAGCAATATGGAAAAGAGCAAGCCCAGAAGCGCCGACAATATGCTCATAAGGTAATGGCGCTGGCTTGGCCGGTAGACGACGCTCATCGGCTGTCTTATCAACACCCGCCACTGCACGCTATCAATCACGGCCTGAGCCATCAGATGGCCGGAACCGGCCTCGGCAGACCCGGTATCGTAAGTAAAAGAGCCTTCACCGGCCTTGAGCGCGGCGGCGACCACAGGAGCGTCGGAGAGGTCTTCGAGCGGCTGATACTGGGTCGAGGGCGTCGCATGGATGACGCGGCTGGCAGAGTCGAGGATGATTATTTCTGCTTCGCGGCTGGCCTGATATCTCTGGCCGAATTCCGCAAACAGGGAAAGGTTGAGCGAGCCTACGACGATGCCGGTCGCGCGGCCTTCCTTTGACAGGAGCGGCGCGCTGATAGCCACGACCGGGTCGTTGCCAAAACCGCGCCCCAGAAAGACATCTGAAATGAAAGGCCGTCGGGTGGCGAGGAGTTGTTTGAAATACTCCCGGTCGGCGATCGTGCTGGTCGAAGCGAGCACGCTCTGGCCTTCGGCGTTTTTGAGCGGATGCGCGCCGATGAGACGGCCCTCCTTGTCTGCTGCCAGCGCAGTTATGAACCGACTGTAAGTTTTGTGAAAGCGTTCGAGCCTCTGGTTCAGGTCTTCTGTCTTCAGGCTCCCGCTCTGCTCGATGTCGGCAGCAAGCGATGCGATGGCTTGCAGATGGTATTGAAGATAATCGTCCAGATTGAGCCTAACCGCCTTTGCAGTGTAGCTGAGGCGATTGGAGGCTTCTTCTTTTTCGAGGTTGATATAGACCTGCCCGTAGACCAGGCTCAGGAGAATGAGCGGAAGCGCGGCGACTATGACGAACCCTTTTGCCAGATGTAGGCGCAAGGGGAGAGGGAGATCAGGCTGATCTTCGGGCGCGAGAAAGCGTCGCAGGAAAGCGAAGCCGAGCATCACTTCGACAACGACAGCGTTCAACAGCCCATTGAGCGGTTGCTTGAATACTATGGCCCATCCTACGGGCCACGGCTCTTTGAGATAGAGCACGAAGATCAGAATGTTGAGGGGGATGCCTGCCATCGCCCAGTAGAGAAGGTCGGCTAAGATGAGCGGCTTTCGCCGCCGGATCAGAAATCCGACCGCGAGACCTTCGAGAGCAAAGGCAGGGATTGCGTAAGGGTGATCCCATAAGAGCAGGGTGCGGGAGGAAGCCATAAGCGCGGCTGCCAGCCCGTAGGCCGGACCGAGGCGGGTTGCGATGAGCAGATAGAACAGGCCGCCGAAAATCAGCGTGACGCCGGGATAGACGGCCACAGAAAAGCCGTTGAGCGCAAATCCGAGCGCGCCAGCCATCATGGTCGCCAGCAGCTTTTTATACATCTGTTTGTTTCGCTCAGAAAACACGAAGGCTTTCATTGAGGCCCCATAAGAAAACCAGCCGGATTATGAAATCTGGCTCTACTGCCCGGCTATGCCCCTGACCTTCCCTTGATCTCATCAAGCTGCGGTTTGATTTCCTTCTTATAACAGTCGGGGCAGATGCTATGAGAGAACATGGCTTCCGAGTGGGCCGCGATGTAATGTTCGACCTGATGCCAGTAATCCTTGTCGTCGCGTATACGCTTGCAGTAGGAACAGATCGGCAACAGCCCTTGCAGATTTTTCAAATGGGCATGCGTCGATTCAAGCTCCCAGACCCGATGGGCCAGTTCCGATTCCAGCCTCACGATCCTTTCGCCTGCTTTCAATCGCGCGCGAAGCTCGTCGAAGTCGAATGGCTTGGTGATATAGTCGTCGGCTCCGGCTTCGAGTCCCTCGATGAGGTCTTCCTTGTTTCCTTTGGTGGTCAGAAGAATGATATAGAGCGGAGAGCGGGCGCTCAACTCTTTCACTTTCCGGCAGACCTCTATGCCGTCGCTTCCCGGCATCATCCAGTCGAGTATGGCCAGTTGGATTTTTTCGTTCCTCTGCAGCGCGTCAAGCGCCTCAGCGCCATCACGAACCACCGCCACTTCGTACCCCCACTCGACGAGCGCATGTTTCAACACCTGGCAGGAGACGGCATCGTCATCTGCGATCAATGCATGCATATACGAATCTCCACAACTTGATCCGATATGAGAAAAAATCCTGGGAATTCCTGGGGCAGCAGTCTCAGCCATTATAGCCCAGGATGATTTGCCATGACACACTTTTGAGGCGATCCTATAAGCGAGACTTAGCCCTCCATAAACTTGACTTCACCTTTCGGGTTTTGTAGAGTCGGCAGCGGCATCAACCTGATTTTTCCAATAATCAACTGAGGAGGCTGAAGATGAACAAAATAAAGTGGGCAGTAGTGTTCTGCCTTTCGGTCATGCTGGCGCTCCCCCCGCAGGCATTGGCTCAATCTCACAGCACCACCGGCACTATTCAAGGCGCTGTGCTCGACCCTGCGGGCGCAGTCGTCAGCGGAGCGAGGGTGGAAGTCAAAAACCTCGACACCAATTTCAGCAACAATTCTGAAAGCGATTCCGATGGTCGCTTCATCTTCCTTCAACTCCAGCCCGGTCGCTACACGCTGACCGTAGCCAAACAGGGGTTCGCCACTCTGGTTCAGGAAAACCTGAACCTGACCGTAGGCCAGACCATTCCATTGACGCTGACGATGAAGGTCTCTCAGGTGGAAGAAAAAGTCACCATCGAGTCCTCGCCGACCATCGATACGGTCAAGACCGAAGCCAGCAGCACGATCAACGAGCTTTCGGTCGCAAACACTCCGGTGCTCGGAAGAAAGTTCGAAGACCTGCTCACACTGACTCCGGGCGTGAGCATAGTGCAGGGGCCGGACGGAGACGAAATCAACTTCTCCGGCCAGCGCGGAGTGTTCAATAATTTCAGCCTCGACGGGGGCGATTACAACAACGGGTTCTTCGGCGAACAACTCGGAGGCCAGCGCGCCGCGATAGACATCCCTCTGGATGCGATCAAGGAATTTCAGGTCGTGGCCACAGGAGCCAATGCCGAGTTCGGTCGGACGGCAGGCGGAGTGGTCAACGTCGTCACCAAATCGGGAACGAACGACGTTCACGGCAGCGCGTTCTACTTCCAGCGCCTCGAAGCCCTCACCGCCAATACATCGGACGACAAGCCGCTCAAGGATTTTCATCGCGAGCAGTTCGGAGGAACCATCGGCGGCCCGATAGTCAAAGACAAGATGTTCTTCTTCACTGCCTTCGAACAGATTCTCGAAAACCTCACGCGCCCCAATCTCAGCGAGCCGATAGGTTCGCCCTGCTCGGTGTCCAACCCCACGATTCGGAGCAACGAGGCGTTGATAAACTCCAGCGCCGACTGTCAGCGTCTCGCCCTTCTGAGTTTCTTCCGCACCTCCCGCAATCAGGAAGAAGGCGATCCCATCGAACGGCCTGTTCGCAACTCGGCGTTCCTCTTCAAATACGACTGGAACCTCTCGGATGCGCATACGCTGAGAGCTTCTTACAGCTTTGACTATTCGAAGAACACCAACCAGACCTTCGACGTGGAGACCTACGGCAATTCGGCAAACGGGATCGAAGGCCCGTCGAAGATCAACAAGGCGAATTTCAACCTGTTCAGCACCATCTCGCCCAAGCGGTTCAATGAGGCTCACTTCTCCTACACGCGCGAAGACCGTCCGCGCGCGGCTGTCGACTCGAACGTGCCGGCGGACACCGCCATGGGATTTGCGACCACATTCCGATTCGGCAATCCGTTCTTCCTTCAGCCCGGCATCGATGAAACTTTCTGGCGCACTCAGATCAAGGACAACTTTTCGATAATCGCTGGCCCGCACAACATCAAGTTCGGCGGCGACTGGACTCACTCGCTCAACGATCAGGTGTTCCGGGGATTCTTCACCGCGCGCTACATATTCGACTCAGTGACGGGTTTCCTGCGCTACGCTTCGCCCTCGGCTTCGGGCGGATTCGGCCCGCGCGCGGTCGCCTGCTCGAACGGAAGCTATGTGACAGCGCCCACGCCCTGCCCCGGATCGAGCACTCCCACGGGCGGGCCGCTGCTTTTGTATTTGCAGGGAGCAGGGCGCACCGGCCCGGCTACGGACGCAGCCGGAGCCTCTGAGATAGACAATGAAGAGTTCGCCCTGTTCATTCAGGACAAGTGGCAGATATTGTCGAACTTCACCCTCACCTACGGCCTGCGGTGGGAAGCGCAACTGTTCCCCGATCCAACTGTAGACCCGCAGGATACCGCCTACGGAAAATTCCTGGGCGACCCGCGCTTCCCCTCCGACGGGACTCTTCCCGATCAGAAGAAGATGTTCCAGCCTCGCGTGGGCTTTGCGTGGGATTTGCTCAAGAACTCGAAATCTGTCCTGCGAGCAAGCTGGGGAATTTACAACGCGCGCCAGAACATGCTCTCGCAGGTCGGATCGATTACCACCAACGGCGTGCAGCAGCAGACCATCTTCGTCAACACCGATCTGATTCGACAGGGATTTGCGACCGGAGCCGTTTGGCCGGGAGTGGTCACGCCTTCGGCAGGAAGCTGCGGCTCGAATCCGTTCCCGTGCTTCAGCGGCGTGAGAGTGTTTGCCAGAGACTACGCCAATCCGCGCATCTACACCTCGAACGTGGCCTTCGAGCAGGAGCTAGCTCCGAACCTGGCAGTCTACTTCGACTTCACTCATTCGAAGGGAGTACACCTGACCCGTTTTCTCAACGTCAACCGCAATGGTTTCTTCAGCCCCGATCTGGGCGAAGTGCAGGTCACATCGAGTCCCGGCAAATCGCTCTATCGCGGTTTCACCATAGGGCTGAGAAAACGCTTCAGCAATCGCTTTCAACTCGAAACCAACTACGTGGTGTCGAAAGACCTGGACGATGATTCCAACGAGCGCGATCCGTTCACGGATCGTTCGTTCGATGTAAACAATCTGTCGCTCGACTACGCGCTTTCGGACCGCGACATCCGTCACAAATTCAACTTCTACACCTTTGCCGAAATCGGCCTCGGGTTCCAGTTCAGCGGCAGGATACAGGCCCGTTCGGCGCAGCCCATCACGCCGGGCGCGCGTACTGCCAACAATCGCAACACGGCGCGCAAGGACAATGAGTACTTCTCATTCGACTGGCGGCTGCTGCGCCCGTTCCGTATAGGCGAAAGCTTCCAGGTCATCCCGACCTTCGAGATGTTCAACACTTTCAACAACGACAACAACATCAACCCGCTGACGACTCCCGGGCTGTTCAACTTCGACGGCTTCCTCAGAGTCGGCGTGGGCGACCCGCTTCAGGCCCAGCTTGCGGTGAAGTTCATCTTCTGATCTTCGACGCAGCGGAAACAGGAAAGCGGCTTGCAATCAGCATTGCGAGCCGCTTTCGATCTTATGGCTCAGAGAAGCTGGAGGCGATCATTTACGATTGTCGGTTCAAACGGATGATCGAGAAGGGAAAGCGCAGGAGTAAAAAGGTGAGTTTGAGATTACCCAAATCAAACTGCGGAAGTGAGCCAAATCGAGTTGCGGAAATCAAACAGTTCCCTCACATCACTTCCCTGAGCCTAAGATCATTCCTGGCACGAGCGATGTTTGAGCGATAGCAGCGATACACGGCGCGCGAATTATGCAAAAAGGAAGGGGATCGGAGAAATTTCTCTCGGCTGATACCTGACAGCCGGCAGCACCGCGAGGCCGGACCGCTTCATTTCTTGCCCTATTGGTTTCATTCTGATGCCTGTATACGAGAAGGCTGATAAGATAATATGTGATCCGAAAAATAAAAAATGAAGGGTGCTTGTGTTGCCCACCATCAAGTGGGCACACTTCTCCCCTTGCATCCTCCTCACACGAAGATGCCTTTGGGATGTACAAGCCCGACGACTGCCGACGCAACCATCGGGAACAGTCCCATTGCAAGGCGATACTTCTCTCTGACGACACGGAACCCTTTCACTCGTCTTATTCCATGCTCTAGAGCTACTCGCACACTGGCCATTTTACGATTCTCCTCTTTCTGTTGCTGAGTCAATTCTCCTCCTCGCGGCTTCTTATGGGACACTTCTATCCCTTCTGTGCCCTGATAGCCAGGATCGCCTTGCTTGCTGGCGTTGGGAAACTGCTCTCTCACATTGCTCGCTTCGTATATTTTCTTATCGGCTGCCGGCCCTCGATGTCCTGCATCAATATCAAGAACCTCTCCCTTCACATCGCTGACGATCTGGCTCTTGAGTGTGTGGCTTTTCTTTTTGCCCGAATATACACGCTTTTGACGATCCTTATCCGATGGGCGAGGTATTGGACTCTCAAAGCTATTTATCAGTATTCGGTCACTCTTTTCGGCTTGAAGAGTTGGCTTGTAGCCTCGAAACTTCTTCTCGGCTTCAAACCGATTCGAGGGAAACGACTCACAAAGCAGAGGGACAATTTCGTGAAAGAGATTCTCACTCGTATCGGCACTGACTCCAAACATCTGACCTGTGACTTCGTGAGCGACATTGTGAGGCAGGTAGATGAGGACGAGCAACACCTCCTGAGCAGGAGTGAGTTTGGGTTTTCTGCCGCCACCGAGAGCACGCTTCCGGTCAGGGCGATCTTTATTAGATTGTAGGCGTCGTCTGACCAACTCCGGCAGGACAGTGATGAGCAGTTGGCCGAGCGCATTGACGGTCATGCCGGTCAGAGCGCGAAGTCTTCCGGGTTTAAGGTTGTTGATTTGTTTGATCGTCCTGCAACCAGTTTATCAGATCAGCCCTTATTGCTCGGATCATCTATTGCTTGTCTCCTGTGATGCGGCATCGGAGAAGAATCCGCGGGGCAAAATCCTCGATTGCACATGCTCCAAAAACGCCGGGAGGGAGCGTTTCGTCGCTCCCTCCCTTACGATGGCTGAATTAAGAAGTCGGGGCGATTGGATTTGAACCAACGGCCTTCTGGTCCCGAACCAGACGCGCTACCAGGCTGCGCTACGCCCCGAAAAAATCACCAAACGAAATCTCTCGCATTCAGAATGCCTTTAATCTGCCCGTTTCTGGGCGGCTCAATTCGCACGATAAAGCCTTCACGTCCACAAAAGAAATCCGCTTCAAATCTCAGTGTCTCATCTATCTGTGGGATGTAAACGAGCAGCGCATCTACTTCATCGGCATTGTATCTCCTGCGCAGCTTGCGTCCTTCCCAACTTTTCAGATTGACCCTGACGCTGCCTTGACTGTTAGTAGCTTTGCCGCTCGCATACTTGACCTGAACCCGCTCCAGCTTCTGACCATCATCTGAAGTCATATCTGGACTCGACCAGCGGCTTGCTCAACACAATGCCTTTGTCAATAGCGCGGAACATCTCTTTGAGATGGGCAACCTCGCCTTTCTGATGAGTGGCATGCATACCTGCTACCTCTCCATGCCGCGCCATGCTATTTTCAAAAGAACCTTTTCTCGAACCAATCGCGCTACCGGACTACAACCCCGAAAAACGAAGCCTTATCTTATACGCTCGCTCACCCTATTGTCAAAGCTGGCTCATCCCAGCAGATACTCGCGGGTGCGATTCAAAGTGCGACACAATGGGCCGGACGAGGGTAATAT
>CAZPQE010000108.1:0-15193 GCA_964588615.1 uncultured Clostridia bacterium
TTCACGCTTCTGGCAATCATAACTCTTTCAATATGCGCGCTGCCGCAGTCGCCGGAAACTCGGAGGGCGGTAAGCCTCGACGAGGCGCTGGGCGCGGATGACGGCGCGGCGCTTGCCATACTTTTCGGGGCGAACCAGCGAGGCAATCTCGACCTCTGTGATTGAAATCATCCCCGCGGGGGGCTGGCTCGGAGAGTCGGCTACGTGAATGGTTTCAAAAAGAAGTTCCCCGAGACGCCGGTCATCGAAGTCATCGCCGGTTTTTTTCTCTATGACAGCACCGGCTATCCATCGGCGGTGATGCTGCAAAACGAGCAGATGGCTCGTGCCCTGAGCCGATGGCCTGTGGATGTAATAAACCTCGGTCGCTATGATCTGGTCTACGCGCAGAAACTCCTCAAGCGCGACGGCTTCGCCGAGCGCGCAAACGCGCTGCCGATGATCCGAAGCGTCATCTCGGCAAACGGGGTATTCGGCGCGGAAGTCGCCGCGCCCGCCGCTTATGTGATCAAAGAAGTGAGCGGCCCGCGAACAGGCGGAAAAAAGATCAAAGTCGGTTTTGTCGGCCTGGCCGAGGGTATTAAGCCTGCCGAAGGGATGGACGGCACGGTGACGAACATCCTCGAAGCTGCAAAGCGGGTGATTGCCGAAGCGCGAAAGCAGAGCGACCTGCTCATAGTGGTCGCGCACTCCGAGTTGCAGACGGCGGCCCGCATAGCTGAAGAGAACCCGCAGGCCGATGTGGTGATTGCAGGCAATGCCGCTACCGGTTTGAAGCCCAGACAGATAGGCAGCACTCTGGTGCTTTGCGCCGCGCCGGGCAACACGCAGGAAGGCGACCTGCGAGTTTACATCGAGGCGGACGGAAAATTCAGATTCAGCTATCGCTCCAACGACCTTGACGCCGGAGTGCCTTCCGACCCGGAGGCTGCCGCTTATGTCGAAGCCGCGCGTCAGGAGAGAGAAAAGTTCAAGTACAGTCGATGAAACACGTGAAGTAGTTTTATGACCATTTCCAATCGCGCAGGACTTTCTCCGATGGAACTGGCCTCGGTGGAAAATGAGGCTGGCCGACATCGCTCGCTTGAGCAGGTTTTGACGTGGGGTCTGGCTCAACCATCGACTCTCCCACAGGTGATAGCGGATGTCGTCGTGCAGGATGAATACAGCCACGATGTCATCGTGCCATGGAGAGACGGCTTCGTTCTGGTCTTCGGCGCTACGTGACTGGGAGCTATCACGGCGGTCGCCGTGTGGGATCATCATCCGAGCGCCGACGAACTCCTCAGCGCGCGCCTCGGCGAAGGGTGGCTTCCGACTGCATCCAGAATGAAAGACGGCGACAGAATAGTCGGGCATGCCGCCTGCATGGTCACTCAGGCATGGAGAAATGATGAGTAAATCCGGCGCGGGGAAGTCATTTGCCCGGAGGCAATCGGTCGGCTATCATAGGATTCCAAAACCATCGGCGTCGCCAAATTTCTCGGAGGAATAAATTTCAATGAGCAAACCAGTAAGCAGAACATCAGGATTGCCCGTCGAACCTAAAAGCGTCATCTGGAACCCCGGGCCCGAACGACTGCGCGAACTGACCGAGGAGATGCAAAACACCCGCATCACCCGCTACCGAAACACCAACACTCAGACGCGGGTCGATTCGAGATCGAAACTCTCCACCTACGTCGTCACCGACACTCCCGATCGCCACGATTCACAAACCATCACCAGAGAAGAATACGAAAGAGTATCAAAGCTGCAAAACGATTACATACGCTCTTCAGAGATGGTCGTCGTCGATGGCTTCATCGGCAACGACGATGACTTCCGCGTCGCGGCCCGGCTAGTCATCGAACGCTCTAACGCAAACGTCGCCGCCATGCAGCAGCACCTCTACTACCCCGCGACGGACGAGGAGCTTGACCATTTCGAGCCGCGACTGACTGTAATCTACACGCCCAATCTCTCGATGCCCGGCTATCCTTCAGACCGCCTGATAGCCGTCGATTTGGACAACGGCATAACGCGGGTCTTCAACAGCGACTACTTCGGCGAATCGAAAAAGGGCGGCCTGCGAATGTGGAATCAGATCGTTTATGATCGCGGCGGACTCTCGCTGCACGCAGGCTGCAAAGTCATACCCGTCGGAGAAACTAACCGGGTCGGACTCATCATCGGACTTTCAGGCACGGGAAAGACGACGACGACTTTCACCAAGCAGAATAACTCTTCTCCCGTTCAGGATGATTTCGTCGCCCTGATGCCCGGAGGCAAAGTTTACGCGACTGAAAACGGATGCTTCGCAAAAACATTTGGCCTCAACGAAGCGGACGAGCCTACGATCTATCACGCGGTGACCAGCACTCACGCTTATCTCGAAAACGTCTCGCAGAACGACGAAGGCGAGCTTGATTTCTACGACACTTCCTACACTCAGAACGGGCGCTCGGTCGTGCGCATGGCCGATATCGCAGGCGCGATGGACGCTCGCGCGATAAGCACGGCGGATTTTCTTTTGATACTCAACCGCAACGACAACATCATTCCGGGAGTCGCGCGTTTGAATCGCCATCAGGCTGCGGCATATTTCATGTTGGGCGAGACTCGCGGCACATCGGCAGGAGGCGCGGCAGAAGCGGGCAAATTCCTGCGCGTGCCAGGCACGAATCCCTTCTTCCCGCTCAAGCACGCCCAGCAGGGCAATCGCTTCTGCGAGTTGCTCGAATCCTCTCCGATGGAAGTTTATCTGATGAACACCGGTCGCGTGGGCGGAGGAGATGCCGACGAGAGATCGAGGAAGGTTCGCATACAACATTCATCGGCCATCGTGAAAGGAATCGCCGAGGGGACTATTCAGTGGGAAGAGGACTCGGACTTCGGCTACCTGGTAGCGACATCGATTCCCGACCTCGGCGTCGAAGACGAAGAAATTCTTCAGCCTCGCAAGCTCTACGAGAGACAGGGACGTTCGGACGAGTACCGTCAGATGGTCGAAAGGCTGAAAGCTGAACGACGCGAGTACATGAAGAAGTGGGAAGGACTCAATTCCGAAATCAGTCGCGCTGTCGAATAACCTTCACAAGCGACGGATGCGCGCTCGAAGCCAGCCGTCGCTTTCACCCTCTGATCCAAAACAAATCAGCAATCCGATTCATTCCCTCCCGACTGATGGTCGCTTGACCTTCAGAATCCGCCCGGCATATCATACGCGCCGTCAGCCGCCTCCGCCTTCTGGTTTTAACGACCGCATGTGGAAAAGATTCGGATGAAGCTCAAATATTTGCTCGCTCTCTTGGTGGTCTTAACGTGCTTTCCTGCCGCCTCCTGCCGCAAGGCTCAGGAGAAAACCGGCGACGACATTTCGATCCGCGTCGGCGTAGTGACATCGCTCACAGGCTCGGAAGCCCGCTTCGGCGCGGCACAGCGACAGGGCTACGACATCGCTCTCGAAGAGATAAATTCCGCAGGCGTTATCGGCAAAAAGATCGAACTCATCTATCAGGACGACACCTCGAAAGACGAAGCGGCGATGACCGCAGTCGATCAGTTCACCGAAAACGACGACATAGTTTCGATCATCGGGGCTTACAAAAGCTCGGCCACTTTTCCCGCTTCGGCAATAGCCGATCGCTACCGGATGCCGATGCTCGTCCCTTCGGCCATCACCGATCAGATAACGACTCAGGGCTACGAGTGGGTCTTTCGCGTGTGCGCTCCGGCAAGCCGCTACGGGCGCGAGATGACCGCCTTTTTAGCCAAAGCCGCAAACGTCCGAACGCTTGCCGTCGTCTATGAAAACACTCAGTTCGGCTCGAGCGTCGCCGAGGCTGCCCTCAAACAGGCTCCTGGAGCCGGAATCGAGATAGTCGCCTTCGAAGCCTACGATCCGGGAGGGACTGACTTCACCCCGATGCTCACGCGGGTCAAATCGGAAAACCCCGAAGCGGTTTTGTTCGTGTCTTATCTCGCAGACGCCACGCTGCTCATCCGGCAGGCCAAGGAAATCGATCTCAACCCGAAAGCGTTCACCGCAGGCGGAGCGGGTTTTTCTCTGCCCGATTTTCTGAAGGGCGCGGGTGAGACTGCCGAATACACCATCTCGGTGACGCAGTGGACGCCCGACGCCAAGTGGTCAGGATCGCGCGAGTGGGCCGAGAGCTTTCGGGCGCGATTCAACTCCGAGCCTTCTTATCACAGTGTTCAGGCATACATGTGCCTCAAGGTTCTTGCCGACGCGATAGCTCGCGCAGGCTCGACCGACCGCGTGGCAGTGCGCGATGCAATCCGCGCCACGCGGATGGATTCGATATTCGGCCCGGTGAGTTTCGACGAGACGGGGCAGAATGATCACCCGGTGGCGATCACTCAGGTTCTCGGAGGAAAGTTCGTCACCGTCTGGCCCGAATCGGCGGCCATTCGCAAGCCTGTGCTTCCGACTCCGCCCTGGAGCCAGAGATCGACTGCAAACGGGCCGCAGCCTCACCGGGCGACTTCGGTGACGGGCGCACAGAAATTCTTTCAGACCGTCGCAAGCGGGTTGCTCACCGGAGGCATTTACGCTCTGATCGGCATAGGGCTGACCGTGATTTTCGGCGTGATGCGGGTAGTGAATTTCGCGCACGGCGCGCTGGTGATGGCCGGGATGTACGCGACCTATTTCGTTTTCACCCGCCTTCATCTCGATCCTTTCCTGTCGCTCGTCCTGGTGATGCCCGCAATGTTTGCGGTCGGAGTCTTTCTGCAAAAGCTGTTGATCGCGCCTGTGCTCAAAGCGCCCGAACTCAATCAGATTCTTCTCACCGAAGGCGTGAGCATACTGATGGTCAACATCGCGCTCATCGCCTTCAGCGCCAACTATCTGACGATGACCACCGGCTATGCGGGAGCGACAGCGCAGCTTGGAGGCGTGTCGGTGAGTCTTCCGCAGACCGCGGCCTTTGCAATCGCGCTTGCGCTGACGGGAATCTTTTACGCATTTCTGATGCGCACCGACACAGGAAGAAAGATTCGCGCGACAGCGCAGGACGCCGAGGCTGCGCAGTTGCTCGGTGTGAATATCAAGCGGATACAGGCGATGACCTTCGGGCTTGGGGTAGCGGCGGCTGGCGCGGCTGGAAGTCTGCTGATGCCGATTTATTATCGTGTGGAGCCGAACGCGGGAGCGCCGTTCACGCTCAAGGCGTTCGTGGTCGTGGTGCTCGGAGGAATGGGAAGCGTGACGGGCGCGCTCGTGGGCGGAATAGTTTTAGGGATAGCAGAAGCGCTGGGTGCGGTCTACATCTCGACAGGGTATAAAGATGTTGTGGCATTCGTGATATTTCTGCTGGTGCTGACATTGAAGCCTTCAGGATTGATGGGCAAGGTGAAGGCGTGAGATCAAAGTTTGACTTTGGAAGATTGAGGATTTCACAATGGCTCACATGATCGATCCGATGAAGATAGACACGGCTCTCTGGTCGAAGTTTTCTGAAGAGGCAAAGAAGTCGAGGCAAAACCCCTCGCGTCTTCTGGCCGAATTCATGCGTGAGTATCTCGACCGAAAGGAAAGAGAAAAGCTGAACCGGAATACTATCAGTATCGCGGGAAAAGCGGACTCACCGAGGACGACGATGTAGAAAGTTTAGTAAAGAAGTTGAAGGTGCGATGAGCCAGAGATGTCGAACTTGTTCTTGAATTGTTCCGATGCCCGACTTCTTGTAGTGAGCGCCTGCACCGCGAGCAAGAGATTCAGACCGGCAGATCAGTTGACAGAAAGAGAATTGGACGATCCTGTTTTGAGAAAGCGCGGCGAGAAGCGCCTGACAGCTTACTCCCTGACCGCCGCCGAAATGTATACAGGGCAGGGGCACAAATATGTTAGAGAAGCTATAGGCGCGCTTCGTGAAAAGAAATTTTCGGTTTGCCATTTCATCATCTCTGCCGGATACGGTTTATTGCGCGAAGCCGATTTGATCGTGCCTTACAATGTGACTTTCAGCGGAGCAAGCAAGTCCTCAATCAGAGAAAGGGGACGACGGCTCGAAATCAGAGAAGGGATCATCAGGAATGCGAAAGGGTTTGACCGAATCATTTTTATTCTTGGTCGCGAGTATCTTGAGGCGATAGGATTGCCGTTGCCGGTTGAATCTTTGCCGCCAGTAACGGCTTACATAGCGCCGTCTTTGAAAATGCGAATAGGATCGAATGCCACAGCGATTACTGTCGGAGAGATCGAAAGGCGGAAGATAGGCGCTTATTCTTCATCGGCGAAAGAGCGGAGATTTCAAATTGATGCTTACGGAATAAGCGGGCTTTCATTGTGATGGCAGAGGTGAGCAATGTCTTCCGATGGAGATGGAAATTCAATATCGAGCAGCCTCACCGAAGATGACGTGAAAGACGAACTACAGCGTCAGCCTCACCTGTTTATGAAGCTGGCTGAGAATGCGCTTACCGTCGCTGAAAGCCTTCGAGGAAATTACTTCAAGAACACCGCATCATTCATCGCTGATCTGCGAAAGGCAATTCGTGCTGCTGCTGAAGGCAAGCGACCTGATCAGATTCTGAAAACAGAAAGCGTTGGAGATGCTGACTGGTCGCAATTTCAAGGCGAAGTAGTTACCTTCGTTGACGGAGGTGTCGGGCAGGCGAAACTATCAAGCCAGGTTCCAATACTTCTGCGCATTGGGTCTTATCTTGTGCGCACGGGAGAAAGAAACCTCGCCGAAAGAGAACAGTTTGGATACTACCCCGTCATACTTGGAGACTTGGAAGGCGGTAGCAAAGAGCGAAAGGATTTTATCGACATAGTGCGCATAACGGCTGAACTGCTCGGCGGCCTTGCGGCGCTCGATAGAAACCCTGACCTTGATGTGCTGATGTTTCATGGCCCGCTTGTTTATCTGGTGGGCAGCTACGCTGGCCATACGCCCTTCACCGAAAACGACATCGATATTTTTCTCCGTCACTACGCCTCTGATCCTGAGAAAGGAAAGCAAATCAAGGAAGAGTTTCTGCGGGAAGCAAAGCTGGACATCTACCCGCGCATGACGGACAACTTTACAGAATGGATCAAACTTCGTGTGTTCGAGCCATTAGCCTTTATGGCTTACCTCCTCAGAAGGCTAATATACGAAGCCAAGAAGCGGAAAAACATGCCTCTAATCGCTGGGGTAGTTGAGCGCAACGATTCAAGCAAGTTTATAGACATAATACTTCAGCGCGTGTTTCGCGGCCTAAGTAAGAATAGCAAGCAGGACTATTTCAACGATATGCATGGCAGGGCCGACTTAACATCTCCGAAGGCATTGATTGACAAACTGGGTTACAAAGATGCTCTGCTGCTCGGTATGCTGCTTGACCCAGGGCAATACACTGAACCATGGACTACAGACAAATACCAATCTCTCCATACTGGTCAGCTTACGCTTCCAAGGAAGTCTGTAAAGGAGCCCGTTGATTTCACATCTTTGAAGCCAAGCGACACAGGTTTTCCTTCCGTTCGAGCTTGTTATGTTCAGGTGTCGAAGACAACAGACCCTATACGAGTAGAGACCTTTGAAGAATTAGGCGAAGATCAGATTGCAGAGGCTGCGCGAAGAGTTTATCTGTACTCGCGTTTGTTGCCCGGCTACGGTTTTCCTGTCGGGCTTGATATTGCCGATAAATATTCGCACGTTCCGAACTGGCTCACTGAAGCTTATGGCAAACTGATTCGTTATCATCTTGGCGTGAGTTTGCAGTCAGGTGAAATCAGCGATGCTGAAATGCGTCGCATTCTTGTTCAGGCGATTTATATGACAAACCGTGACTGGCTGTTCCGCCCGAAAAGTTGAGGTGCGATGTGACATCAAAGAGGCCGACAAATGCCACTGACCGTTACGTGGGGACTATCGTTGGGGAGAGTACGAGCCGCGAGTTCCGCCTCGCAGTTGCGCATGAAACTCTGCGCGAGCAGGACATCATTGCCGTTGATGCAGAATTGCGGCCAACTGATGGCAGAGATGGCAACGAACGGATTCGCGTCTGGGCGAAGGTTCAGCGAATCGAGCGATTGAATCCGCTCTTCCCTGCTGAGTCCGGCCATGAACTGGCAGCCACTCGCACCAACCCATTTGAGACAGTACTCTCGCTCAGTCGAGAGATGGTGACGGCTGTCTGTCAAGTTCTCGGCGCAGAGCCAGTCGAGGGAGGCTCAGGCGGAAGGCTCGATCAGGTTCGCTATCCACCGCAGCCTGCGACAAGTGCCTACAGACCGGACACCGAAGATATAGCTCGTGTTGTGCTGGGCGAACTGGAGCAAAAACAGGATCGCGCGCTCGACATCGCAACGCTTTCGAACCGAAGCGAAGTTGATGTCAAAGTCGATGGCCACGCGATTGTCACAAGGCATCTGGCAATACTTGCAATGACCGGTGCAGGAAAAAGCTGGGCAGCGCGGCGCATTATTGAAGAACTGGCGAAGAAAAAGTATCCCATAGTCATATTTGATCCACACGGCGATTACACTGGTATCGCAGATATACCAGAGCTTAAAGACAAAGTGCGGCGATACTATGCCAGCCTCCCAATTTTTGAGGAAGACAGTGAAACGGTCGCCCAAATCGTAAGCACACTTGGATATGAATTAACAGGGGGGATGCAAGGGCTTTTCGACGACGTGTTTAGCGCAGGCAAATCCTTCATCTATTGCGATCAGTCTGAAAAGGGAGAGAGAGAAAAGTGGCTGGCAAGTGCTGTCAATGATCCTAACATCGTGAAATTCGGTCTGCGTCCAGATATGTGGTTGCTTGCAAGGTTGGCCCAGGCTGGAGAATTGGTTTTGCGCAATAAGAGCGATGATGGTAAACAGCAGTTGAGTAACTGGGGATGGAAAAGAATAAAGGATTATACGGGAACTGAGGCAAGAACGCTGGAGGCAATCAGGAAACGCACTTTCAAAGCAGCAGCCGCGCTTTCAAGAATGGAAAAGGCAAGCCAGATAGCGGCCCGCAATGCCTATACTCTCCCCTTGGATCGCAAAGAACTGGTTCGCTACGGTGAGATCAGCGTAATTGCGCTGGCCGGATACACAGGCGATTTTCAAGCGACCATATACAGCTTGGTCGCTGACAGCATCTTCGATGCGCGTGTGGACAACTCGCTCCCTCTGCCGGTGCTTTTCCTTCTGGAGGAAGCTCACAACTTTGTCCCCGCGCAAGCGAACACGCCTGCGGAGCAGCGAGCGATAATGACCACGAAACAGATTGCCCAAGAAGGGCGCAAATTCGGAGTGGGACTCATACTCATCAGCCAGCGGCCTTCTCGTCTTGACGAGACAGCCTTGTCGCAATGCAACTCTTACATAATCATGCGGCTGGTCAATCCGGCTGATCAGCATTTCGTCAGAAAAGTAGTAGAGACCCTCGGCGAGGATGATGCCAAAATGCTGCCCAACCTCGATGTTGGCGAAGCTCTCCTTTCGGGACAGCTAATCAATTTCCCTGTGCTGGTGAAAATGAAGCCACCGCAATCGAAGGGAGAGCGCGAGGAAGAAGACGCTTTTGAGGCTCTGGAAAATGCTCGTAAGAATATGAAAACGTCAGAGTCAACAAGCAGACCGAATCGCTCGAAAAATTAGGGGGGAAATTATTGGAGATCATTGCAGGCACGACCCTCAAGCAACTTCAACCGCGCGTGTGGGACCCTGAGTCGCCGTTTCATTTGTCCGACCTGCGCGCTGTGATGTTTTCCTTCACTGATTTTCACAGATCGAAAAGCCTGCGCGAGCGGGCGATGAAAGATGGCTTGCACAAAACATTGGGCGTTCCTGGGAGGATCAGGATTTATATCGATAACGGAGCTTTCGCAAATATTCTTGCTGGCAACAAACTTCCAGAGCGGGATTATCAGGAGTTCGTCAGCCGGTCAAAACCCGATTGGTATCCGGTCCCGGCTGACTTCATCCCATTGCCCAGCATGACCAGAGCCGAACAGGAGTCCTGCTTCGAAAAAACTATGCGCCGTAACCGCAATTTCAGTTTTGACGGATTCGTTCCGGTCATACACGCGGGAGGCAAACTGGAGAAGTACATAAAAGCGATACAAGCCCACGAAGAACTGAACAGAAAAAATGTACTGGCGCTCGGTGGATTAGTCCCGCAGTTTTTTCAAACTCATGGCACGGGTCCGAAAACGACAGCCATTGATTCGATCCTCAAAGTCAGACAATCCTTCAATGGAAAAATCCATGCTTTTGGCATTGGCGGCACAGCCACGCTTCATATAGCTTGTGTTCTCGGCCTTGACTCAGTAGACAGCTCAGGCTGGCGCAATCGCGCGGCGCGAGGGATCATTCAATTGCCGGGACGCGGTGAACGCATCATAGCGCAACTTGGAAACTGGAAGGGTAAAGAGCCGGACAGAAAAGAACTGGCGTTGCTGAGAAATTGCCAGTGTCCCGGTTGTGGGCAAGCAGGCATCAGAGGGTTGAAAGAAAACGGCACGATAGGTTTCGCGCGCAGAGCCACGCATAATCTCTATGTCTTGCTCGAAGAGCTAAGGGAAATTGAAGGCAGGCTCAAAGACGGCAGCTATCAGGACTGGTACTCAACCCACGTTTTCAACAAAATGTTTCTCAGGCTCATCGATTATGCACTGGAAAAGAAGAATGGCATCTCGAATTCGATTTGAATCTTATGAGCGCATTGATTGAGTTGGATGAAAAGCGTCGCCGCAGCCTTGAGCAGATGGCTCGTCGCCGGAAAGTCTCAATGAAGCGCATCATTAGAAAAGGCAATAGATGAGTTCATAGAGCGCGCCGAAGATGAAGAACTTTTTGAAAGCTCAGTGCGTGAGGCTCGACGCACCGGCCTCAGAGAAAAAGATGCAGTCAAAATTGTTCGTGAGTGGCGAAATCGGAACTTCTCAAAATGATGAATAAAAAACGACTGCTGTTTATCGCCCTATCAATCTTACTGCTCGCCGCGCCGCTTCTGTTTCAGACGCGCTACTCGCAGCACGTTCTCATACTCATCCTGCTCTATGTCACTCTCGGCTCGGCGTGGAACATACTCGGAGGATATGCCGGACAACTCTCTCTCGGACATGCCGCTTTCTTCGGCATAGGCGCTTACAGCGCGGCTGTTCTCGCAAGCAAAACCGGGCTTTCACCCTGGCTGGGAATGATGCTGGGGCCGATGGTTGCTCTGCCTGTCGCGCTGCTGGTCGGATGGATTTGCTTCCGACTGCGCGGGCCTTACTTCACGCTTTCGACCATAGCCATCGGAGAAGTCGTCCGCCTCATCGCCCTCAACTGGCGCGACCTGACGGGCGGGGCGGTAGGAGTCGTCATCCGCCCTTCGATCCTCAGCGGCACAAGCAAGATTCCTTATTACTACATCATCCTCGTTGTAGCTGTCGCAACCGTCGCGCTCTGTCGCTGGATCAGTCGCAGAAAGCTCGGATATTTTCTGATGGCCATACGCGAAGACGAAGAGACAGCAGAATCAATCGGCATCGATACTACCCGCTATAAACTCGTCGCGCTCTCGTTGAGCGCGGCCATAACAGCTCTGGCAGGCGCTTTCTATGCCAACTATTTTCTGTTCGTCGAGCCGACCGTAGTCCTGCCTCTCGCGCTTTCGGTCGAGATAGTCTTGATAGCGATAATCGGCGGGCTGGGGACTGTGCCGGGACCTTTGCTCGGCGCGGTGCTGCTCAAGCTTTCGAGCGAAGTCTTTCGAAATTATTTCGAGCAGGCCAACCTTCTCATTTACGGCGCGCTGTTGATCGCCGTGATACTGTTTATGCCCGGCGGATTGATGGGCGGATTCAAAAAGATATTCCGCGCCGACAGGGAGACGGAAAGTGCCTCTGCTTGAAATCAAAGACCTCACCAAACGATTCGGCGGACTCACAGCCGTCGATTCGCTTTCCTTCAGCGTCAATGAAGGCGAGACCCTCAGCATCATCGGCCCCAACGGCGCAGGCAAAACCACCGTGTTCAATCTCATCACCGGATTTCATCAGCCCACAAACGGAGAAGTGATTTTCTGCGGACAGAACCTCGTTGGTAGTCAGCCTCACCAGATCGCGCTTGCCGGAGTTGGCCGCACCTTTCAACTCGTCAAGCCGCTTCGCGGGCTGACCGTTTTTGAAAACATTCTGGTCGGCGCTTTCGCCCGCGCCGCATCCGACGCCGAAGCGCACGAAATCGCCCGCGACACATTGCGCTTCACGCATCTCGACCATCTGAGAGATTCGACCGCCGACAAACTGCCTATCGGATTGCGCAAACGCCTTGAGCTTGCGCGCTCGCTTGCCACGCGGCCCAAAATGATTCTGCTCGATGAAGTGATGTCGGGCCTCAATCCGACGGAGTCGAAAGAATCCATCGAGTTGATAAAACGACTCCGCGACGAGCGCGGCATTTCGGCAGTCGCCGGAGTCGAGCATGTGATGCAGGTGGTGATGAGCGTCTCCGACCGGGTGGTGGTGCTCAATCACGGTCGCAAGATCGCCGAAGGCCGTCCCCAGGAAGTGGCGACCGACCGCGAAGTGATTACGGCTTATCTCGGAGAGTGAAGATCAATCGGCTGCTGCGGCTGCATGCTCGAAAGAGGGCTTCATCCAGGTGAGTTGAACCAGGGCGTTTTCAGGCACGTTGCGCGGGTCGCACACGCCGCAGCGAATGCAGGGATCGATTGCAGGGCAGGGTTTCGTGATCTTTTCGGCCATCGCGCGTTCGTGCTCTCGCTTCATGAACTCGGTCGTCAGTCCTATGTCTACAACCTGCCAGGGGAGTTCTTCATCCAGCGAGCGTCGACGCAACGGATACGCGACCCACTCGCGCATCGCCTGACGCCAGTTGCCCGTCCGGTCTGCTTCGAGTATGAATTCTGAGACCCGCCGATCGCCGAGGCTCAACAACGCCTGAAGCTGCGCAATGCGCGATGACATCGCTCGCACTTCGACGTTGGGGATGTGCTTGAATGCGCGGGTGAGATATTTGATCTTCTGATCGATTACGCGCTCAGGCTCGACAGGCTCCCATTGAAAAGGAGTCTGCGGCTTGGGAACGAAGGCGTTGAGCGAAACTATGATCGATCCTACCCGCCCGCGAGGCCGCGCCACTTCGATCATGCGCTGGCGTATGCGCGAGGTGAGCGAGACTATCGCGTCGAGGTCTTCTTCTCCCTCGGTCGGAAGGCCGATCATCATGTAAAGTTTCAGATTGAATATGCCGCGAGAGAATATCATCTCCGCGATCTGGATTATCTCGTCGTTGGTGAGATTCTTGTTGATGACCCGGCGCAGGCGATCAGAGCCGGTTTCAGGCGCGATGGCCAGTTGTTGATCATTGCGGCGGACGAGCGCGTCGAGAAGCTCCGGCGATATTTGATCGAGTCGGAGAGACGAAACTGAAACCTGATAATCGAGCTTTTCAAGCCCGTCGAGTATTTCATGTATCTCAGGGTGATCGCACACGGCGGTTGCGACAAGTCCTATCTTGTCAGTGTAGGCGCGCATCTCGGCTGCGCGGGCCAGCAGCTTTTGAGCCGAAAAAACTCGCGGCGCGAGATAAGAGTACCCGGCCCAGCAGAAGCGGCACCCCATCGAGCATCCGCGCGAAATCTCCATCAGGTAACGATCGCTCATCTCGGTGTTCGGAGTCAGTATCTCGCTTGCCGGAATGAATTCGTCGTCAAATCGCCCCTGACCTTCCTGCTTGCGCATGGGATTGCGCATGGTGAAAACTCTCGCGGGCGCTCCGCTGTTTGCAACCATGCGATTCAACGTGCCGTCGTCGTTGTAGAAAACCTCGTAAAATTTCGGTATGTAAAAACCCGGCTCGCTCGCAAGCCGAAGCAGCAACTCTTCGCGCGAAGCGGATTCTTTCATCGCGCAAATGAGCGCGGGGGCAAGCACCTCGCCTTCGCCCACGCAGACTACATCTACGAAATCGGCTACGGGTTCGGGGTTGAGGAAAGCCGCCGCTCCTCCCATCACCACCAGCGGATGCCATTCATTGCGCTCGGAAGATTTTGTGGGGATTTTCGAGAGGCGGAGCAGACGGGGTATGTTGAGATAGTCGGTCTCGAAGGAAACCGATATGGCCAGCACATCGAAATCCGACACGGGCGTTTGCGATTCCAATGTGAGAAGAGTCGAGCCGACACGCTCGATTTCTTTTTCGATGTCGGATTCAGGCACGAAAGCGCGCTCGCAGGTTACGCCGCTGAAAGAGTTGAAAATCTGATAGACGGCCTGAAATCCGAGGTTCGACATGCCGAGGTGATAAGTGTTCGGATAGGCCAGAGCGATATCGAGTCCGAGCCCGCGCGGCTTGTGATAGACAAGCCCCTTCTCCTCATCGAGCATATTCCTGTATCGCTGTTTTATCTTCTGCATCAGTCGAATATCTCAAGCAAATCCCGAAACGAAGAAGCCAGATGATCGGGCCTGGCCTGTTCGAGTTCAGCGCGGGTTGCCGGTCCCCAAAGCGCGGCGACCGTCCGCACGCCTGCGCGGCGACCCGCTTCGATGTCGTGGCGGCTGTCGCCGACATAAGCCGCCCGCTGCGGGTGTGTGTTCAATATCTCAAGCGCGGCAAAGATCGGCTGCGGGTCGGGCTTGTGCCGCGTGGTGTCTTCAAGAAATATCGCCGCGCTCAACAGCGATTCCACCTCGCAGAGTTTCAAACCTCGAAGAGCTATCTCGCGGCCTTTCGAGGTGACGACGCCCACCTGATAGCCTCGCTGCTGAAGTTCGAAGACCACGTCGCGCGCGCCCTCGAAAGGCGCGGCCAGCAGATCGTGATTGGCAAAATTGAAAGATCGATACTCGTCGACGAGCCGGTCTATGATTTCATCGCGATCTGCCGCTGTCGATTGATCGGAGCGCGCAAGCAATCGACTCATGGCTTCGCGCAGAGGGATGCCGAAAGTATCGAGCAGCGATTCGCGCGCGTGAGTAATACCGCACACGCTCGACCACGAATGATCGAAACATCGCAATATCAAAGCAGTCGTGTCAATGAGCGTGCCGTCAAGGTCGAATAAAACTGTCTGCGTCGATTTCAGTCCGTCCACTTATCGTCCTTTGCCAGTCTCACTGAAGAACCCGCAATTATAGTCGACCTGCCGGGAGCCGGGCAATTTTATATGGCTCATCGGGGCGGAGGCGGGTGCGATTCAAAGTGCGACACAATGGGCCGGACGAGGGTAATATGAGCCAG
>CAZPQE010000109.1:0-15169 GCA_964588615.1 uncultured Clostridia bacterium
TCCAGGTTAATGAATGAAAAGTATGAAACTCGCGGTTCCAGAGTTCAGTAATTGTTAGCGGGTGTGCGGCTAAGTTCTACACCTTCAAAAGGGGCAATCGGCCATGCGCTCGGGGGGCGATAAGTGAAACTCGTTGCAATTGAAACCGGAAGGGCCGGAATAATCGTTCCGATCGGTGAGGTATTGCCGCTGACAGGGTTGTATCTTCCTGACCTCTGCGCATCAATAGCAGAGAAGTATTCTTTTGCTTCCTCTCCAGGCTTGACTCCTCTGAATGAATTGCAAAACAAAGGGGCTGAGTTTCAACTAGGCAAGCTTCAGTTAGGTGACGAGGAACATAACATACAGAAATTTATAGTCGTGGCCGAAGGGTTTGTCGCTTCTGCCTGGTCAACAGAAGTTGCAAGAAAGCTCCCTGAAGATTTTCTTGCGTGGGCTTCAGACAATCATGGCTTTCGTATAGACCCAAGCACGTTTAATCGTTATTTTTTTCTGAGCCAGGTGATTGTAGAATTCGAAGCGCCTGTCGCTAACATAGTACGAAACTTTGAAGCATTATCCGGCAGCGTGAGAAAGACTTTTCAATCAACCTATGGGGTAGATAATCAGTTTCAGTTCTCTTCTCTTTCGATTGATTATGACAGAACAGTCGTATCCGACAGTAAGCTAAACCAGTTATCGCAATTCACCTTGGAGAGACAAATAGACAAGCCTTTTAGTTCGAACAGATTCTTCTGCCAGGCTCCACTACGCACAGACGATCATATTCGCCTTCTTGAAGAATTGGAAAAACGATTGAAGGGTTAAGCCTTTCATGCCTGGGATGACAGATCAATACCTTTGATACTAACCTCATGACAAAGCCCTACATCGCCTCATCGATTTATCTTAATTCCGCGCCGCTTTGCTACAGCTTCATCTACGGAGAGCAAAAAGATCACTGCCTTATGTTGCCCGATGCCGCGCCCGCGCGCTGTTCGGATATGCTGCGCGATGGTCAGGCCGATGCCGCGCTCATACCTGTGATCGAGTATCAGAGGATCGAAGGATTGAAGGTCGCGCCGGGCGCGTGCGTGGCTTCGAAGAACCTGGTTCGCAGCGTTGTGCTGGCTTCGCGCGTGCCGATTGGCGAAGTCAGAAGCGTCGCGCTCGACACTTCTTCGCGCACATCTGCCGCGCTGATTCAGATCATACTGAGCCGGTTTTACGGACTCGCTCCGCGTTATCGCACTTCGCCGCCTCGCATAGCAGAAATGCTGGAATCCGATGATGCCGCATTAATTATCGGCGACCCTGCTATGTTGATTGATCGCTCCGAGCTTCACGTTTACGACATGGCCGAAGAGTGGCGTCGTCACACGGGGCTTCCATTCGTGTTCGCTTTCTGGGCTATTCGCGCTGATTCAGAGGCGTGGCCGGGCGGAGTCGATTTCATCGCCGCCAAACGTGAAGGCGTAGCGCATACTGAAGAGCTTGCCGAAATTTATTCGAAGAGACTTGGTTTGCCGAAAGAAGAATTGAAAGTTTATCTCACTGAAAACATCAGCTACGATCTTGACGAAGAAAGCCTCGCCGGGCTGCGCTTGTACTATCAGCTTGCCGCCGAATGCGGATTGATCGATGAAGCGCGAGAAGTTGAGTTCTGGCAGCAGTGATTTTCCCGCTTGGCGAGTTCATCATCCGGTGTTGCGCAATCCGGCAGCTATGCCGTTGATGGTCGCTCCGAGCGCGTAGTCAAGCTCAGGGCTGTCTTCTCCCCGTCGCTTGCGACGCAACATCTCGATCAGCTTGCCAGGCATGAGACAGAGTGTTATTCTCCGTCCCACGTCAATAAAACCCTGTTTTTGAAAATTGAGTTTGCCAGCGAATACAATAAACAGAATGACAAAGACACACCTGGCGGAGACTGACTAAAATGGCTCGCCTCGAAGACATAAAGCGCGGCGCATCGGTGAAAGGCATCCTGCCTGATAGCATTGTCACGATTGTAGATTTGAAGTGGCACGGCTCTACTGTTGCCGAATTAGTCTATAAGGATTCTTCCGGTCGTCTCGGAACAGAACTTCTTTATCGCGACCGCGAGCCGACTCTGGAAATCGTCACTCAGGGACTTCCCTGGAGTTTCGATGGCGACGGGGAGATGTTCAAGCTTGCCGCAGAAGCCTACAGAATACGCCTCGCTCATCTCTTTGATCCCCTGCTGGCCGTTCATACCTCGAATGTCGAGCCATTGCCTCATCAAATAACGGCGGTTTACGGCGAAATGCTTTCCCGCCAGCCTCTCCGCTATATGCTGGCCGATGATCCGGGCGCAGGCAAAACGATTATGACCGGGCTTTTCCTCAAAGAATTGCTCATGCGCGGAGACCTCAAAAGATGTCTCATCTGCTGCCCCGGAAACCTTGTCGAGCAATGGCAGGATGAGCTTTATCGCCGCTTTCATCTCGATTTCAAAATAATGACCCGCGAGATGATGGAAACGGCGCGAAGTGGAAATGCCTTCGCTGAAAACAATCTCATCATCTGCCGCCTCGACCAGTTGAGCCGCAGCGAAGAGGTTCAGGCAAAGCTGGATGTCACGGATTGGGATATCATAGTCTGCGATGAGGCGCACAAAATGTCAGCCTCTTTCTTCGGCGGAGAAGTCAAGCCGACGAAGCGTTACAAACTCGGCCAGCTTCTCGGCAAACTGGCGCGACATTTCCTTCTGCTGACCGCTACGCCGCACAACGGCAAGGAAGCCGATTTCCAATTGTTCCTCGCTTTGCTCGATGCCGACCGATTCGAAGGCAGGTTCCGCGACGGGGTTCATGTGGTGGACGCCTCCGACCTTATGCGTCGTATGGTCAAAGAGCAACTCGTGAAGTTTGACGGCACTCCGCTCTTTCCAGAGCGATGCGCTTACACGGTCAACTACAAGCTCTCAGACCTCGAAGCGCGGCTTTACAACAGAGTGACCGAATATGTGCGCGAGCAGATGAGCCGCGCTGATCGGCTTTCCGCAGAAGGCGAAGGACGCCGAGGCAATACCGTGGGTTTTGCTCTTACGATTTTACAGCGACGCCTCGCGTCATCGCCGGAAGCGATATACCAATCGCTCAAACGTCGCCGCGAGAGATTGGAGAAAAAGCTGCGAGAAGAAAAGCTCCTGAAACGGGGCGCAGATATTCTTCTCGACACTACAGAAGGGATTGCGCTGCCTGTGGATGATGATGTTGACGAGTTCTTTGACGACGCGCCCGCCGAAGAGGTTGAGAGGATCGAAGAAGAAATCGTTGATCGCGCTTCGGCTGCACGCAACATTGCCGAACTCGAAGGGGAAATCAGGATTCTTAAAGACCTCGAAGGTCTGGCCCATCGGGTGCGCGGCAGCAGCAGGGACGCGAAATGGGGAGAACTCTCCAAACTCCTGCACGGCGACGGCGACGCTGAAGCGATCAATGAGTTGTTCGATTCGCAAGGCCATCTCCGAAAGCTCATCATTTTCACTGAGCATCGAGACACGTTGAATTATCTGGCCGAAAAGATTCGCTTCCAGATTGGAAAGCAGGAAGCGGTTGTCATCATTCACGGCGGAACAGGGCGCGAAGAGCGACGAAAAGCTCAGGAAGCATTCAACCATGACAAGGATGTGCGAATACTCGTTGCCACTGATGCGGCGGGAGAAGGCATCAATCTGCAACGCGCTCACTTGATGGTCAACTATGACCTGCCCTGGAATCCCAATCGGATCGAACAGCGATTCGGGCGCATTCACCGCATCGGCCAAACGGAAGTTTGCCATCTCTGGAACCTTGTCGCTTCAGAGACGCGCGAGGGAGATGTATTCGAAAGGCTTCTGGTCAAGCTTGAGCAACAGAGAAAAGCTCTGGGTGGCAGCGTCTTCGACGTTCTCGGAAAATGCTTCAATCAGAAACCTCTGCGCGATCTGCTCATAGAGGCCATACGCTACGGGGACAAAGAGGAAGTAAAGACACGTCTCACTCAGGTCATCGATCAGGCTCTTGACCGCGATCATCTCCTTGAACTGATCGAAGAGCGCGCTCTGGTTCACGAAACGCTCTCGACTACGCAAGTTCGACAAATCCGCGACCACATGGAGCGAGCCGCAGCCCGGCGATTGCAGCCGCATTTCATCGCATCGTTCTTCCGCGAAGCGTTGACCGGGCTTGGCGGCTCGATTCGTGAGCGCGAACCCAAACGATACGAAATCACTCACGTTCCCGCTTCCATTCGCAACCGTGATCGAATCATCGGAACCGGCGAGACAGTGCAACCACGCTACGAGCGCGTTACCTTTGAAAAAACTCTCATCAACGCGCAGGGAAAGCCGCACGCTTCTTTCGTTTGCCCCGGCCATCCTCTGCTCGACGCCACGATCGATCTTATCCTCGAACGCCATCGTGATCTGCTCAAACGCGGGGCCACTCTGGTCGATCCATTTAATCGCACCGAGACGGTGCGGGTGTTGTTCTTTCTGGAACACTCGATACAGGACGCGCGCACTGACCGCAGCGGCAACCGGCGCGTTGTCTCTCGCCGTATTCAGTTCGTTGAAATCGACGGCGACTTTCAGGTGCGTAATGCCGGATATGCACCCTATCTCGATTATCGCCTCATCACTGATGACGAGCGAAAAGTGGTTTCATCCGCTCTGGAATCCGAATGGCTGCGCGAAGACCTCGAATCGAAGATCATCGGCTATGCTGTAGAGCATCTTGTCCCGGATCATTTCAACGATGTGAAAGTGCAGAAAGAGGAACTGATACATAAAACGAAGGCGGCTGTGCAGGATCGGCTCACAAAGGAAATCGCATTTTGGGATCATCGCGCGGAAGAACTCAAAGCTCAGGAACTCGCAGGCAAGCCCCTTGCGAAGATGAACTCAGGACAGGCGCGGCGTCGCGCCGACGATCTTGAAGCGAGACTGCGCTATCGGATGGAAGAACTCGAACAGGAGCGCCGCCTTTCCGCTCTGCCGCCTGTAGTCATAGGCGGTGCGGTCATCGTGCCGGAAAGCCTGCTGCGCAGGCTGAGAGGACAGCAGGCCGTTCCTGATGAACCGGATCAGAGGGAGCGCGAGCGCATCGACCGTCTTGCAATGGATGCGGTCATGGAAAAAGAGCGCAGGCTTGGCCGCAAGCCTTGCAGGATGCCGCACGACAATCCCGGCTATGACATAGAATCCGCAGAGCAGGAAAACGGCCATCTGCTGTTTATCGAAGTCAAAGGCAAGGCCGCAGGTTCCACGACCGTAACGGTTTCAAGGACTCAGGTGCTTACGGCCCTCAACAAACCTGATGATTTCATTCTCGCCATTGTCGAGGTTGATGGCGAGAGTGTGAGCGAGCCGCGATACATTCGCCGCCCGTTTCAGAAAGAACCTGACTTCGGAGTGACGAGTATCAACTACGATCTCAAACAACTCCTCGCGCAGGCAGAGCCGCAGGGATGAAGCGAGAAGAGCTTGAGGAGTTGCACTACCTGACGCCGATTGAGAATGTCGGATCGATACTTGAGCGCGGGATACTGTCGCATGATCTGATGAGAAATCTCCCGCATAAATCCGTTGCCATGCTTGAGATTCAGAGGAAGCGAAGCCATGTGGTTGTGCCCGGCGGGCGCCCTTTGCATCACTATGCCAACCTGTACTTCTGCGCCAGAAATCCTATGATGTCGAAGCGCCGAGCGAAGCACGAAACCCTTTGCATTTTGCGTGTGAGTACTGAAGTGTTAGACTTGCCCGGCGTGGTGATCACAGATCAGAATGCGGCCAGTGATTATCGTCGGTTCGGGGCCGCTCCAGAGGCACTTTCGATGGTCAACCGGGATTTGGTCTTTGCCGAATTTTGGAAGCACCCCGACGACCAGATAGCCGAATGGAGACACGCTTCGATAAAGTGCGCTGAGGTGCTTGTGCCTGATAGAATCGATCCGGCAAACGTGCTCGGAGCTTATGTCTCAGGCGACGCGGGTCAGGTTGCGTTGCTGGCCATAGCTCCTTCACTAACGGTAGTCGTCAGCCCTCACCTTTTCTTTCGTTGACGGAGACACTAACGATGATTCGCACATTAACCGGCGACATATTCGAATCAACGGCTCAAACCATCGTCAACACGGTCAACTGTGTGGGAGTGATGGGCAAAGGGCTTGCTCTGGAATTCAAGAAGCGGTTCCCGGATATGTACGAAGACTACGCGGCCCGATGCGCCGCCCACGAGGTGCGACTCGGTCAGCCTTATCTTTTTCGTGGAGAGGCGACGCCCTGGATTTTGAACTTCCCGACTAAAGATCACTGGCGCTCTGTCTCTCGATTATCCGACATCATCGCGGGTTTGGAGCATCTGGAAAAGCACTACGAGGAATGGGGCATCACTTCCCTTGCGGTTCCTGCGCTCGGTTGCAGCAATGGCCAGTTGGATTGGCGCGTCGTGGGGCCGACTTTGTATCGCCATCTTAGCAGGCTCCATATTCCGGTTGAACTTTACGCTCCATTAGGCACTCCGTCAGATCAGCTTGAGTTGGAGTTTCTCTCTCAGATTCCGAAAGGAAGCAGCGCGGGTGAAGCCGGATTTTTGAACCCTGCGTGGCTGGCGCTGGTCGAAATCCTTGCGCGCATCAACCACGAGCCTTATCACTGGCCTGTCGGACGGACGACTTTTCAGAAGATCGCTTACTTTGCCACTGCATCAGGGCTGCCGACCGAGTTGAACTATTCGCGCGGAAGCTACGGGCCATTCGCGCCTGAACTGAAGGAACTGATTACGCGGCTTGTCAATAACAGCCTCATACGCGAAGAGCGGCTCGGCCAGATGTTCGCGGTCAAACCGGGGCCGACTTATGAAGACGCGGCCAAAGCGTATGCAAAAGAGATTGAACGATGGGAACCCATCATCGATCAGGTGACAGACCTTTTCCTGCGCATGCGCACACAGCAGGCAGAGGTTGCCGCGACAGTTTATTTCGTCGCTCGACAACTGGCAGAGTCATCCCGGTCAAAACCTTCAGAATCTCAGGTGCTTGAAGAGGTGAAGCGATGGAAACAGAAACGCCGCCCGCCTCTTGAGGAAACAGAGGTCGCACAATCAATCCGAAGCCTGAATGTGCTGGGCTGGATTGACGCCGACGTGAGCGCCGAATTGCCGATTCCACAGGAAGCGTATCTCGACGCCTGAACGCTTCAGCGTGGTTGCGTAAGCATGCCGTGAACGGTTCATCTTTCTTATTCCCTTCACTCTCCATTCGTCCTTGATCGATGAGACTGCGAAAGAGAGAGTGAAGGTGTGAGACGGCCCTTTAATCGAAAATGACCACGCGAAAGAAACTCATCGAAGTAGCATTGCCGCTCGACGCCATCAATCGGGAAGCAGCGAGAGAGAAATCCATTCGGCATGGGCATCCGTCGACGCTGCATCTGTGGTGGGCGCGAAGGCCGCTTGCAGCCTGCCGCGCTGTGCTGTTCGCTTCGCTCGTCGATGATCCTTCGAGCCACCCTGATAAATTCCCTACAGAAGAAGCGCAGGAAGTGGAGAGACAGCGACTCTTTCGCATCATCGAAGAGATGGTCAAATGGGAAAACACGACGAATGAAAATGTGATGGGCGCAGCCCGCAACGAGATTTTGAAATCGACCGATGGCAATCCTCCGCCTGTGCTCGATCCTTTCTGCGGGGGCGGCTCGATTCCGCTCGAAGCGCAGCGACTCGGATTGAAGGCTTATGCAAGCGACCTCAATCCTGTCGCCGTTCTCATCACGAAAGCGTTGATAGAAATTCCTCCGCGATTCGCCGCGCAACCGCCCGTCAATCCCGATGCGCGAAAATCACTGGCTCAGGGGCAGACGTGGCGCGGCGCAACCGGGCTTGCCGAAGACGTGCGCTACTACGGCAAGTGGATGAGAGACGAAGCCGAGCGTCGCATCGGCCATCTTTATCCTAAGGTGATCCTCCCTGGGAGCGCGGGCGTCCCGCCCGCAAAGGCTACAGTCATCGCGTGGCTGTGGGCGCGGACTGTGAAATGTCCTAATCCGGCGTGCGGCGCGATGATGCCGCTTGTGCGCTCGTTCGCGCTCTCAACGAAACCGGGAAAGAAAGCGTGGGTCGAGCCTGTCGTTGATAAGAAGAAAAAGACCGTGCGATTCGAGGTGAAGACCGGAAACGGAGTGCCGCCCGAAGGAACGGTCAACCGTCGCGGCGCGCGTTGTATCGCTTGCGACGAGTCGGTTCCCCTCGATCACGTTCGCGCCGAAGGCAAAGCCGGGCGGATGAGCGCGCAGTTGATGGCGATAGTTGCCGAAGGCGAGCGCAGCCGCATATACCTTCCGCCATCAGATGAACAGGCGGCAATGGCGGCGAAGGCGAAGCCCGAATGGACGCCCGATACCGATTTGCCTGAGCAGGCGCTCGGTTTTCGCGTCCAGCTTTACGGAATGACAAAGCACCGCGATCTTTTCACTCAACGCCAACTCGTCGCATTGACAACTTTCAGCGATCTGGTGAGCGAAGCCCGCGAGCGCGTGAGGAAAGACGCTGTGGCTGCCGGGTTGGATGATGGTGAAACATCGCTTGACGACGGAGGAAATGGAGCAACAGCGTATGCCGATGCAGTGTCGACGTATTTGGCATTTGCAGTCGATAGGGCGACTGATGCTTGGTCAGCATTGGCAAGCTGGACTCCGCCGCGAGACACACTCCGCAGTACTTTTGCCCGTCACGCATTGTCGATGGTTTGGGATTTTGCTGAGGCAAATCCTTTCAGCGAGTCTTGCGGTAATTGGATCGACGCCTGCTTGGAATGGATTCAAAAGGCTATAGCAACTGCGCCTTGTGGAAGCGGGCAAGCCATGCAACTTGATGCTGCCGCTGCGCTGGCGAATATAAGCAGACCTCTGATATCGACTGATCCGCCTTATTACGACAACATCGGATATGCTGATCTTTCAGATTTCTTCTACTCCTGGCTGAGACGAGGCTTGGGGAGAATATATGCTTCCTTGTTTAGCACCCTGCTTGTTCCAAAAGCTCAGGAATTAGTAGCAACGCCCTTTCGCTTCGATGGAAGCAAAGCAAGAGCGGAAGAACATTTTCTAAATGGGCTAAGTCAATCCTTTCGTCTTATGCGCAACTGCACGCACTCTGATTATCCTTTGAGTGTGTACTATGCTTTCAAGCAATCAGAAGAAGATGAAAACGATGCCAACGGGAATGCAGTCATCGCATCAACAGGCTGGGAAACAATGCTTGAAGGGCTTATTCAGGCGGGATTCAGCGTCACAGGCACATGGCCTATGCACACGGAACGCGGCGGAAGAAGTCGTGACATTGGCAGCAATGCTCTCGCTTCCTCAATCATCCTCGTCTGTCGCCCGCGCGCTGAAAATGCGCCGATGGCTACAAGGCGTGAGCTCATCACCGCTCTGAGGCGCGAACTGGCCGACGCGCTCAAGAAACTTCAACACGGCAACGTCGCGCCCGTTGATTTCGCACAGGCTACTATCGGGCCGGGGATGGCCGTCTTTTCGCGTTACTCGAAAGTCCTCGAAGCGGACGGCTCGGCTATGCGCGTTCGCACTGCGCTGCAACTCATCAATCAGGAGCTCGACGCCTACTTCGCCGAGCAGGAAGGCGAGCTCGATGCCGATACCCGGTTCTGCATAGCCTGGTTCGAACAGCGCGGAATGGATGAAGGTCCGTTCGGTGAAGCCGACGTTCTGGGCCGCGCCAAAAACACTGCGGTCGAGGGACTTGTTCGCGCAGGCATTCTCGAAGCCCAATCAGGCAAGGTGCGATTGCTCCGTCGAGACGAGTACGCCGACGACTGGGACCCTGCCGAAGACCAACGCCTGACCGTGTGGGAGTGTACGCAGCACTTGATACGCGCTCTGAAAAAGGGCGGCGAAGAAGCGGCGGCTCGTCTTGCCGGTCAACTCGGCGGTGGTCGCAGCGAAGAAGCCCGCGCGCTGGCTTATCGCCTCTACGCCATCTGCGAGCGCAAGGGCTGGGCGCAGGAGGCGTTGGCTTACAACACGCTGGTTGCTTCCTGGTCTGACGTGCAGACGAAAACATCGAGCCTGACAACGATAGGCGAACAGGGTACACTTGGCTTTTGAGGAGGACACATCACATGAGCAAAGACACTTCTATTGACGTTCAAAACGAGCCGCCTCAGAGCGCGCTGACGGCGCTTCAGCGGGAGAAGAATCAAGCGGCCATTGAGTTGTTGAGGCAGTGGCAGTCAGATGAATCCGGCTATGATGAAACAGCGTGACCGATTGTGAAAAAGTCTATCGGGTAGACATGAAAAGGTAATGCTGAAGATTTCAGGAAAAGCAAGGAACTGCTGCTGGGAGCGCAGGCGTCTCGCCTGCTGGTCTCACGCATTCGTGCGACTGGCGGATGGAGACCGTCTTGAGTCTTCTTTCTTCCCTCGATGCTCGATATTTCAATACCGGCAGGCGGGACGCCTGCGCTCCCAGGGCGAAAACCTCCACATCGAGACAAACGATTTTTTCAACGAGCAGCATTACTTTTTCATCACCGCCGTCTATCGAAGAGAATCGCACGTCTGACAGGAAGCGTTTCCGCCGCGAAGGATCGCTCATCAGCGGCCAAACCCGGAGCTAAACTCAGCGTGATGAAGGAGAATGTCATGGATGAGCAGGAACTATTCGGGAAGCTAAAGAATCAAAGTTCGGCCACATTGCTTGAACTGCTGCAAGCCGCTTATGACGAGATGAATACAAAACAACGGCGAGCAGTGTTTGGCGAATTCTCCAAACAATCAAAGCCTTCAATAGTCGATGCTCAAAAGTTGTTAAAGGCAATCAAGCAGTTTCACAAAGAATCCCTCAGCGGTATGTATTATGCGCCGTTTGAAATCAATTCGAAAAACTTTATGCATATACCGGAAGAGACTGATGAGTGGTTTCATCGCATCGCCGAGCTGCTCGAAGACAGCTCGAAGCTCACGAATCAAGGCGATCACTCAAAGGCGGTTCAATGCTTCAAGCTGCTGTATGAATTGATTGAGGCTATCGACGACGGGGAGGAAATTGTGTTCGCTGATGAATTGGGCAGTTGGATGATTCCTGGAGACGATAGGGAGTTTACCAGGGCCTATATAACTTCTCTCGCGGCTACTGCAACGGCTGAGGAGTTTACATCGGCGGTCATACCGCTGCTCAAGCGCGATAGCTTTCATTCATTTACTACCAAGGCATATTCAGTCGCTATGCGTGCTGCCAATAAAGAGCAGCGCGACCACTTGAAAGCAGAGGTTGAGCGGGAGAATGTCCGAACGCAAGCCAAGACCTGAAAGGAATGCCGGACTCCGAATGGACATGCAGGCACTTTGATAGCTACCGAAAACATTCACTCTTTGTTGAGGCCAAAGACTGGAGAGACATCAAGTGAGCTTGAAACCCTGGCGAGAAGTCGCCCCTCCTCATCGCGACGTTGCAAAGGGGCGTTATAAACAAGCTGAATTCGCCGCCGATCTTGCGCAGGTGGCCAAAGGCGAAGGCGAGCCTGAATACCTCGACGCGGCGGAGTTCTTCGCCCGCACTTACCTGACCGATGGGATGCAGCGTTTGCTGGTTGCTTCTCTCGAACGTCTGACGGGCAAGGGCGGCGAGCCGGTCGTACAACTCAAGACCGCTTTCGGCGGCGGCAAGACTCATACGATGCTTGCGCTCTATCACATGCTCGGCGGCAAAGCTACAGTCGCCCAGATGTCGGGCATCAGTGAAGTCCTCAAGCAAGCCGGGACCGATGAGCTTCCATCCGCGAAACTGGCGGTCGTAGTCGGCTCAGACCTCAGCGCCACCAAAGCGCGACGTGTCAGCGGTGTCGATGCTCGGACACTTTGGGGCAACATCGCGGCGCAGCTTGGCGGCAAAGCGGCTTATGCGATCATCGAAGACGCCGACCGTCACGGCGTCGCGCCGGGGGCTGATGCTCTCACGCAAATATTCGACCACTTCGGCCCTGCGCTCATCCTCATCGATGAGCTTGTGGCCTACACGCGCAAAGTTTATGGCGCGAGCGGTCTGGTTGGCGGTTCGTTCGATTCGATCCTGACTTTCATTCAGGAGTTGACGGAAGCCGCGAAGCGGTCAAAACACAGCATCGTCGTCGCTTCTATTCCAGAATCGGAAAAAGAGATCGGAGGCGAAGGCGGCAAGGCGGCTTTGGAGCGAATAGAGCATATCTTCAAACGAGTGGAAACGATCTGGAAGCCCGTGAGCGCGACAGAAGGATTTGAGGTCGTGCGGAGGCGACTGTTCTCGCCTATCAAAGATGAAGCAGCGCGCGACGAAGTTTGTCGGGCGTTCAGCCGTTTGTATGATGAAAACCCGTCGGACTTTCCGCAGGAATGCCGCGAAGGAACTTATCTTGATCGCCTGCGGGCGGCCTATCCGATTCACCCTGAACTGTTCGACCGGCTTTATGATGACTGGTCATCGCTCGAAAACTTTCAGCGAACGCGCGGAGTCCTGCGATTGATGGCGGCAGCCATCAATGAGCTATGGGTGCGGAATGATCGCTCATTGTTGATAATGCCCGGCTCTCTCCCTCTTGACGCTCAACGAGTGAGAGACGAACTGCTCGGGTATTTACAGGAAGGCTGGAATGCGATTGTAGACAAGGACGTGGATGGGGAACGAGCCGAGCCGCGCGCCATTGACGAAAGCAGCCCGCGCTTTGGCGAATCTCTGGCTGCGCGACGAGTAGCGCGCACGATCTTTTTAGGGAGCGCGCCGAGTGTTCCTCAACAAACAGTTCGCGGAATCGAAGATGTGCGAGTCAGGCTCGGGGTGACACAGCCGGGCGAATCAGTGGCAGTTTTCAACGATGCGCTTGGCCGTCTGGTCGACCGCCTGACGCATCTTTACAGCGGCAACCGGCGCTACTGGTACGACACACATCCCAATCTGCGCCGCACGATGGAAGACCGCGCCGGCAAACTGGAAACGTCTGAAGTGGAAGCCGAGATCGTGCGACGGCTTCGACAGACACGCGAGCGCGGACACTTCAAGGGAGTGCATATCTGCTCTGCGGTCGGCGATATGCCTGACGACAAGCAGGAAGCGCGCCTTGTGATCCTTCCCCCCTCAGCCGTTCATCAGACTAAAGCTACGGATTCGCCCGCTCTGACGAGCGCAGCCGAGATTCTGGAGAAGAGAGGCAACAGCCCGCGCGCTTATAGAAATATGCTCATCTTCGTCGCGCCCGACTCTGATATGTGCAAGGCGCTTGAACAGGAAACCCGGCGTTACATTGCGTGGAAATCGATAGTTGAAGAAGCGGATGCGCTCAACCTCGATGCGCACCAGAGGAAGGAAGCAGAGCGCGGATTGAAACGCAGCGATGATATTATGCCCACGCGAGCGAATGAGGCTTACTCGTGGCTGCTTGTGCCCACGCAGGAGGGGACTGATCCGATGGGGTGGGAAGCGACGCGCATAGGCGGACAGGAAAACCCTGTTGCCAAGGCTTCGAGCAAGGTCCACAGCAGCGAGCAGTTAATCACACGATGGTCGCCTGCGCTCTTGAAAATGGAGCTTGATCGCTGGCTATGGGGCGATGAGCCTCACGTAAGCGTCAAGCGTGTATGGGAATGCCTGACGACTTATCTCTACCTGCCTCGCCTGTGCGACGAAGAGGTGTTGCTTGCAACCATTCGCGATGGGGTTCGGGGCCGAGATTATTTCGGTTATGCGACGAGCGTAGGAAAAGACGGACGTTATGAGAGGTTGCAATTCGGCAGCGCGGGCGGCTCGATTTACCTTGATGAGCAAAGCGTGCTGGTCAAGCCGGAGGCTGCCGCGAAGCAATTGGAAAATGAGACAACCGCCTCATTGAGCGCGAGCGGGGATATTCAACAAAGTCCGCCTGTCAGCGAAGTCAACGATGTTGGCGCGGCCTCTGCACTCAAGGCTCCGACGACTGCGCCGCTTGAGACTCCCGCTTCCGTGTTGCCCAAACGGTTTCACGGTTCTGTGAAGCTCGACGCGAAACGTCTGGTGAGAGATGCGGGGCAGGTTGCTGAAGAAATCATTCAGCATCTTGCAGGCATAGTCGGCTCGGATTTGGAAATCACTCTGGAAATTCATGCCGAAGTCTCTGACGGAGTGCCGGACAGAGTAGTGCGGATCGTGACGGAGAACTGTAAATCTTTGAAGTTTACAAGCTTTGGCTTCGAGGAAGATTAGATCAGCACTCTGTTTTCGGTTCATCATCCGGTGTTGCGCAATCCGGCAGCTATGCCGTTGATGGTCGCTCCGAGCGCGTAGTCAAGCTCAGGGCTGTCTTCTCCCCGTCGCTTGCGACGCAGCATCTCGACCTGAATCAGACTCATCGGATCGACGTAAGGGTTGCGCAGACGGATCGAACGCGCAAGCACCGGGTTGTTCTCCAAAAGACGCGATTGATCGCTCACCCTGAGCACCATCCTGAGCGCCCGCTCAAACTCATCGACGATCATCTCGAATACCCGCTCGCGCGTTGCCTCGTCTCGAACCAGTTCGGCATAGAGCCGCGCTATCGTCAGATCGGCCTTCGCCATGCCAAGCTCCACGTTTCGAATCATATCGTTGAAGAGCGGAAACCTTCGCGTCATCGCCCTGAGCAGTTTCACTTCGCTCTCGCCCGCGGCGAATCGCTCCATAGCCCATCCGACGCCGAACCACGCTGGCAGCACATGCCGACTCTGCATCCAGCCGAAGACCCAGGGAATGGCTCGCAAATCCTCGAACCCTCGTCGCTCGCCGCGTCTTGCCGGACGCGAGCCTATCTTCGCATGCTCGAGCTCAAGCACCGGAGTCGCCTCTTCGAAATATGGCAGAATGTCAGGGTTTTCAACGATCTTCTCCCGATAAAACGCGAACGCTTCCTGAGACATTCGATCCATCGCCTCTTCCCATTCCTCGCCTGAATCGGGAGCGCCGGAGCGAGTGAGCGATTCGAGAGAAGCGGCGACCATCAACTCAAGGTTGCGCTCGGCGATCAAAGGGTCGGAGTATTTCCAGTTCAATACCTCGCCCTGTTCTGTGATGCGTATCTCTCCCGAAAAAGCCCCGGCGGGTTGAGCCAGAATGGCTCGATGTGTAGGCCCTCCCCCGCGACCCACCGTGCCGCCTCGACCGTGAAATATGCGCAGCCGTACTTTG
>CAZPQE010000110.1:0-15071 GCA_964588615.1 uncultured Clostridia bacterium
GTCGAAGGCGCAGGCCGCCGCATGCTCGACGAACTGCCCGCGTTGACCAGAGGGCAGTTGATCGTGTCGGGAGTAGCGATAAACACGCCGGTGATGTGCCAGGTGAGAAAGCGAATGACCACGCACGGAGGCGAGACGATTGACGCGCCGCTGGAATGGGAGAAGTGGCATTCAGACCGCAGTCGACAGCGCCGGGATGAAGAAAATGCAGTGATGGTAAAGCCACAGCCTCCTTCGCGCGGTCGAATCGGAGGGATCGAAATATGATCCGTTGAGAGGATGCGATGTTTTTGTTGAATGCTGTCGCCGGGCGGCTGAAAGAATCGAATGGGTGGAAGACTGGCCAATAGAAAAATGGATTCAGTACGATCAGGAAAACGCTAAACGAAGGGTGACATCGCATAAAGCCTCTTGCCGCTTATTGCCTTCAACGATTCGCGCGCGGACAGGCACATAAATTTCAACCCGAACCCTTTTCCTCCATTCGGCGATGTTCTTCAACTCCCGGCGGAACTCTGCTTAGGACATCTCGACTTTCGGCGGCTTCTTCTTCAAACCGGCGCGCAGGAATGCCTGACGCTTGCTCTTCATAATAAGACCACCCGGCTGGCCCGGCTCGAACACGACTCTCTGCCACCATTTCTTTCGACTCTAAATTTTGCTTTGACAATTTTCTATTATTTTCTATTATATTCGATATATTTTTCAAGGAGGCGGAAAATGGCAATCACCCCTCGCCAGAAAGAGGTCTACGACTTCCTCAGCCGATTTGTCGAAGCGCGAGGCCACGCTCCCACGATGGCCGAAATTCAATCGCATCTCAAACTCAAGTCTCCCTCCACCGTTCACCATCTGCTTTCCGCTCTCGAAGACGAGGGAAAGATTCGCCGGATTCCGAATGTCAGCCGGGGCATAGAGATGGTTGCTGATGAAGTGAGCGAGGAAAAATTCGAGATACCTTTGCTGGGGGTGATCGCCGCAGGCCACCCCATAGAAGCGGTGCTCACGATGGAAACCATCACCGTTCCTCCCGATATGATCGGTCGCAAACGCACCTTCGGCTTGAAAGTTCGCGGCGATTCCATGATCGGCGAGGGCATACTGGAAAACGATTTCATCATCGTCGAATCGCGTCAGACAGCCGATAATGGGCAAACAGTCGTCGCCTTGATCGATGGCAGCGATGCGACAGTCAAACGCTTTTATAAATCCGCCGGAAGCATTCGCCTTGAAGCAGCGAATCCCAGGTATAAACCGATCGTCATCAGGCCGCCTGATCGCCTCAGCATTCAGGGCGTAGTTATTGGAGTGATTCGCAAGTACAGGCATTGAAATATGGCCGCAAGGATTCTTCCCATCGAGATGGCTCGTTCTGTCGCTCTCTCTTCGCTCTCCTTGTCCTGCAAGGTGCTGTTGAGCGGCGATGAGGGCGCTCGCTCGCTCGCTCTGCGAATCACTGCGGGCGCGGCCTGTCTCAATCACCGGGTTCGCTTCATCTGCGGAGACAATCGCTTCGATGCTTATGCAATAGCGCGGCTGGCTAAGATAGCGGGAGTGAGGGCGGAGATCGCGCTCAGTTCCATTCAGATCGCTCGCGCCTTCACCGCCTACCAGCTTGTCGAGCTTGTGGAACGCCTCGAACCCGACCGGGGCGATGACCTGATAGTGGTGTCCGGCCCCTGCTCGCCTTTCTTTGATGAAGACCTCTCGCACACCGACGCCGCGCGATTGTTTTACAGGACTCTGTGGAGGTGCGTCGAGCTTGCGCGAGGCGGCATGAAGATTCTGCTGGTGCAGGGCAAAACGGCGGCTTGCCAACGTCGAGGCTACTTCCTGACAGACCTGAGCCGCTTGTCCGATGTGGTGCTCCGATTCAACGGAGAGACGACTTTCACGCTTGAAAGAAGAAAGCGGCTATCGTTGCCACAGATCGCTCGATTCGATGACGAGGCCGATCCGCTTTCGCTCAACTGACTATGGGACGAACGATCCTGCCACTGAGCCAGATGCTTGCAGAACACGAGCAGCGGCTCACGAAATTTCGCCGTGCGCTGAGGGCCGAAGATCAGCAGGCATTCGACGCGCTGTTCGAGCAGGCGAGACTGCACATTCAGGCCGCCGTCTATGCCGCAAATCCCGATCCGGCTGAGGCTTTCTTCCTGTCGATGCTGATTGAGAACTGGAAGCTGATTGATAGACTCGAAAAGCGAGTGGCCGAACTCGAAAGCAGAAACACCGATGCAAACTCAGCGGCTTGAAGGATGGCTGTTCGACATTGACGAACTCGGTTCGGAAGTCGCCATATCGGTCTACAGCGATGATGGCCGACTGGTCAGGATTACCGAAGAATTTCAACAGCCAGTCTATGCTCAGGGCGAGAGAGCGAAGCTCAAAGAACTCGCCTCTCGACTCTATCGCCGGGGCATCATTTCAGGCGTCCGATGGGAAGAGCGCGCAGAATTCTGGAGCGGCAGGCAGATTGAAGTCCTCGAACTGCACGTAGCTGATGCCTCAGTGATGCCACAACTGAGAAAGGCAGCCGCCGCGCTCGACCGCGAGCTCACTTTCTACAACCTCGATATTCCGATGGGCCAGCACTATCTTTATCTCAGACGACTCTTCCCTCTGTGCCGTCTCGCCTGCGAAGTTGACCAGTCACTAAACATCATCGAGATTGCTGCGACCGAATCGCCCTGGAAAGCCGAATATCAGATGCCAGATCTTCGACGGAAGAATATGCTCGGCCATCGCATGCAGCCGCTCGGTGATGAAAGCCGGATCATTCTTGAGTGCGAAGGCGATGAGCGAGAGATAAAGCTGAGGGAAGGCGAGAAAGCCGTCACCGAGTTCAACGAGTTCATCGAAGCACGCGACCCCGACATATTACTCAGCGAGCGGGGGGATTCTATTCTGCTGCCTTCGCTGCTGCGACTGGCTGAAAGCCTCAAGATGCGCCTGAGCCTCGACCGTCACAACATCGTGACGAAAAGGAAGATCGAAACCGAAGGTCGAACCTATTTCAGCTATGGCCGAATAATCTACAAAGGCCCGTCTTATCCTCTGTTCGGGCGCTGGCACATCGATAGCAGAAATTCTTTCATCTACCGGGAGACCGATCTTGACGGACTTCTGGAACTGTCGCGGGTGGCCAAAGTGCCTGTGCAGAGGATGGCGCGGACAAGCCCCGGCTCGGCGATGACCTCGATGGAAATGGAGATGGCCATCTCGAACCGCATACTCGTTCCCTGGCACAAGAGCGAACCGGAGAAGTACAAGACCGCGCTCGAACTGCTCACCGTAGACAAAGGCGGGCTGGTCTTTCAACCGCCGGTCGGAGGGCATGAAGATGTGGCCGAAATAGATTTCGCCTCGATGTACCCGGCTATCATGGTTCGACACAACATCTCGCCTGAAACGGTGCTGTGCCAGTGCTGCGAAAACAGGGCAGTGCCGGAAGCCGGATATAATATCTGTGAGAAGAGGCGTGGCCTCGTGCCTCGCACGCTTGAGCCGCTGCTCGAACGTCGCCGCGTTTACAAACGACTGATGAAGCATAGCGCGGACGCAAAAGAGCGAGACCTTTACGATTCGCGGCAGACGGCGATCAAGTGGATGCTGGTTAGCTGCCTGGACGGAGCAACTCGTGTTCTCTATCAACAATACAGGCGTTGGAAGATTGCACCTATCAGAGAAGTTGTGGAGCCATATTTCCCTGATGGGCAATGGGGAATGCAGTCGGTCGAAGGATTGGCTGTCCCTGGAATTGATGATGATCTTAGGAACAGTATGAAGTCAGTCACGCACGTCATAAAAGTTCCCGCTCCGCCTGAAATGATTCAAGTGAAGTTGCGGCTGGGCCGGAGCTTGCTTTTGACACCTGACCACCAATGTTATGTGTTGCAGGACGGTTGCCTTCGTATTAAGCGCGCAGACCAATTGGAAGATGGGGATTGGATACCGATGGCCGCATCTTTAGAAGATGTGTCCGATGGCCAGGTAATGTCACATATCGATCTCATTCAGATGCTTCAACAGAATCTCTCGCTCGAAGAACAGAAGGTATGGCGGGTCTTTGGCAACCCTGTTCAGCGCATGGTTCAGAAGAATTACCGCAACATCACCGATCAGGCAAAAGCATCATATACAGCAAAATCTATTTGGAACTGGCGAGAATACGGTTATCTTCCACTGGCGTATGTTGATGCAGAAGACTTCACAGCAGTGGATCGGAAACACCTTAAACTTGGGCGAGGCAAGCGCACTGGTGGAGTGATCAAGCGGATACCTGCATTGATAGAAGCCGACGAAGAGCTTGGATTCCTACTCGGTTTTTTCGTGGGAGATGGAAGCGCCAGTGGCAGCACGATCCGATTTAATGTTGGCGCCAATGAGCGTGAGCACGCAACACGATTGAGAAACATAATTCGCAGAAAGTTTGGCCTTCAATCCCGGCTATATCGAGAGCGGAAGGCGCAGATGTATGTCCTGCAGATCAACAGTGTTGCGCTTATCCAGATATTTCGAATCGCCATCGGGTTGGAGGGATCAGCGGAACGAGGAAAATTGCAAGTGCCGGATGTGGTTCTAAATGGGCCACGCGCCTGTCAGCGTGGATTCATCCTGGGTCTGATTGCCAGCGACGGCTCTGTGAGCAGAGTACGTAATTACGCCTGCATTGATAGCGCCAGCCCGGAGTTTATCAAAGAAGTTGGACTTCTATTATCACTGATTGGGATAGGGTACCGCCTGACCGATAACGACCATCTATGTGGAATACAAACGCGGAACCTCGAAGAGACACGGAAGGTGATTTATGATGGCGCCCCTATTTCCCGTAAGCACTTGCGTTCCTGGAAGCACCGGCAAGAAGCTGCGCGAACTGCTCGTTCCTCAGATATCCCCTCAGAGGCCAGTGGGCTTCTGACACTAAGCAGAGAGATGCGGATGACTCGCGCCCCCAGGGTCTCTTGCGTTGAGATGGTCTCAAGAAAAACCGCACAAGTGAAGCTCCAGCAGATTCTTCAAAAAGCTCACCTGCTTTGCGACCGCTCACTTGATCAGTTGCATGAGTTGAAACGGCTCGTGCAATCATCGCTGAATTTTACGCGGGTAACGTCGGTTGAAGCAGTTCCATCCGCTGATCAATTTGTGTACTGCTTCAAACTGGCAGACGAGCCGCCTGCTTTCTTTGTTGATGGTGGCGTACTTACGCATAACTGCTTCGGATATCTCGGCTATAGGAATGCCCGGTTCGGACGGATCGAAGCGCACGAAGCAGTGACCGCCTTCGGGCGCGACAAACTGCTTCGAGCCAAAGAACTGGCCGAAGCGGCGGGCTTCAGGGTGATGCATGCGATAACCGACAGCCTGTGGATCAAGCGTGAAGGAGCGACCCGATCAGACGTGCTTGCCTTATGCGACGAGATAACCCAGGAGTGCGAAGTGGAGATGAGCCTCGAAGGCATTTACCGATGGATCATCTTTCTGTCGTCGAAGGAGAAAGAAACTCGTTCGGTTCCGGCTCGATATTACGGGGTATTTTCAGACGGCGAAGTGAAAGCGCGAGGACTGGCCTTCAGGCGGGCTGATACTCCGAGGTTCATCAGAGAAGCTCAACTTGAGATGCTGGCGATAGTGTCGAAAGCCCGCACGCTTGCCGAAAGAAAAATACTGGCTGAAGAAGCCCGGCGCGTTTTCATCGAGAGGATGGCGCAGGTTGAAAGCGGCGAAGTCGATCCTCAAACGCTCGTTCTGCGCCGCACTCTGACAAAGGAGATAGACCAATACACTGTTGAGACGCGAACAGCCGTAGCCGCGCGCCAATTGAGAAGCGCCGGAGTGCGCCTTCATCCGGGCGAGCGGGCTGAATACGTCATCACGGATGCGAGATCGAAGGACAAATCGAGACGAGTGCAGGCCGCCGTAACGGGCGCTGACTTGACGTATGACGCTGAAGAATACGCGAAGCTCTTGAAGAATGCGGCTGACGAAGTATTAGGCTGAAGGGCAGTTGGCCCTGTCTGATCGCTGCTTCGATCATTGGCCGGATTACGGATCGAACCTCCGGGCGCATAAAAGCGCGATCAGTTGTGGATCACTTCTTCTGCTTGACCTTGAAAACCTGCCCGCCCACATTTATTCGGCCTTTGCGGGTCGCGCCCGTGGTGTTGGGCGCGACCGTAAACCTCACATCGCCATTGCCCGTTCCGAGCCCCACAGTGAAAGTTATCCAATCGACATCGCTCGTGGCCTGCCACGCGCATCGCTCATCACAAGTCACGCTGATGCTGCCCGTGCCGCCCGCGCCCTTGAAATTTTTCGACGCCGGGCTGATTGAATATGAGCAGTCAGCCGTTCCGTTTTGCAGAACTATAAAGGTCTGACCCGCTGCCGTGATGCTCCCGGTGCGCGATAGCGAAGAATCGTTTCTTTCAACAACGATAGTGATCGCGCCGTTCCCCGTTCCAGTCGCTCCCGACGCGACGGTTATCCAGCTTGCGTTGCTTGCGGCAGTCCACTGGCAACTGCTGCCCGCCGCCACATCGACGCGGCCTTCTCCTCCGGCAGACGCAAACAGCCGACTCGAAGGCGTTATTGCAGGCGCGCACACCGCGCCCGTCGTGAGAGCGATCACCGTAGCCGAATAAGGCGGGAACGTCTGCTCGAAAGAAGACGAAGCAGTGTTTGTCGCGCTCATAGCGATATCAGGAGAGCCTGAGCCGGTGCGCGCCGCTTCATCCTGCGGTATGCCGTAGGAATAAATCACAGCGTCGGGCTGAGGCGTAAACCCCGCGATGTTGATCCGCGCGCTGAGACTTGCAGTCCGGCTCTTGTTGATGACCAGAAGAGAAAGCGCGCCGCTCTCGCGACGGGCGGCGTAAACCGACAGCAGAAGGTAATCGCTCGCGGCAGCGATCATCTGGTCTCCGCCCGCTGCGAAGTTATTCACCAGTTTGCTCACATAGTAAGTCGGATGAGGCTCGTTTCTGTCCGAGATCATTCCATAGTCGCCATACTGCCGCCAGCCGTAGAGCATATCGCTGTTGTTGTTGCCGGTCTCGCGGCTGTTGCGGGTTATCCACCAGATGAAAGCGTTGAACTCGGTCTTGAGCGCCTGTCCGAGGCTGTCGGCGTAAAACAATCCGTTTACCAGACTCGTTGTCTGCTTGCCCGGATTGGAATAGACCGAGTTGTTTTCGGTGCAGACTATCTCGACCTGTGATGCCTGCGGGCCGAGATAATCATCCAGTTGTCTGCGCAGATCAGCCGCGTCGTCTTTCCACGTCCTCGCCGATTGTAGCAACGCCGCGTCGTCTTCCTGGCCGGGAGCCTGCTCATACCTGTGATAGATGACGAAATCGGGAGTCACGCCGAGCGAGCGAAGGGTCGAAAGCAGCACCGGAGTCCATCCGTTGTGCGTTCGATTGGTGCGGGCATTGAGGGCAGGATGATCCGTGTAATTGCTGAAAGAATCTTCGCCCGTCACCACGACGACCCCGACTTTGATCGATGGGTCGACGGTTTTCATGGCGTTGATGTAATCGCGCGCGACCATCGCATAAGTAAACGGGTCGTGCGGGCGCGCGCGCTCGTCGCGCTCCCAACCGCCATAGTTTTCGTTGCCCACCTCCCAGTACTTGAAGCCGTAGCCTCTGGTCAGATTGGAATAGCGCACCCAGTCGGCTGCTTCTTGGGCAGTCCCGCTCCCGTAGTTGACGGTTATAAAAGCCTGCGCGCTGATGCTTTGAGTTACGGCAGCGAATTCGTCGAAGTTTGTCGCCCACTGAAAGGTGTTCGTGCCGGTGGTGTTGGTGCGCCAGTGGTATTCGTCTGAAAGCGAGCCTCCGGGAAAGCGGGTTATGCGCGTGCGGTTGTCGGCAAGGAGTGAAACGGTGGCGGGCGTTGCGAACTGCGCGTCCCAGATAGCCGCGCTCACTCCGAACATGCGCTCATCGACCGAGCGGATGATGTTGTTTGCATCGATGTTCAGATTCACCTGCGCCGGGGCAGGCGCTCCGACAAAGGCTATGTCATCAAGGTAAAACGGAGGCTGGGAGCCGCCGCTTGAGTCCTGAAGCCAGAAGCCGGTCAGGTCACCCTTGTTGTCTGCGCCGAGCGCGCCGAGCGGTACGGTGACTTTGCGCCACGCTCCGGCAACGACCGAGCCGCCATCGATGAATGAGTTCAGCGGAACGCCCGTGAGAGGCTCATCGTCGAGTTGCGCGGCCACGCTGATCTGGCGACCGTTTGTCGCGCCGCCATGAATCCAGAAAGTGAGCGCGGTGTAGAGCGCGCTGTCAAACGCCGTATGCCGCAGTCGAAACCCATGCCCGGAGGTCGAGTAGGTCACTTTTATGCTGCGGCTTCCTGAGTGAACGAAATCGGTCGAGTTCAAATCGCGCCCGCTCCACGACCAGTCGGCCCAGCCTGCGCCGAGCGAGTCGCTGTAGACTGTCTGATCGGATTGAGCGCGGGCGTTTTCCGATGAGACGAAAATGAGCGCCATCAGCGCAAGACAATAAATCGCTTTTCCGGGCATAGAAATCCCTTTCGGAAGTTCGGTCTCAAAGTAATCGTCTTCGCCACAGAGATTAGCACAATCAATAAACGGATCAAAAGTGGAAGGTGAGATGTTTTACTTTCCGATTTGCAGCGGCACTTTGACCATAAGCGGGCTGCCCGGTTTCGGCAATACCCGATAGAGAGTCTGCGGCAGTTCGTCTTCCTGAGTGAGCAGCCGCGCGCCTTCCATTCCCGCTTCCTTCTCCGCTCTGGTGTAGGTCTTGCCCGCGCCGCCTATGAGTTCGAATCGTTCGAGGGCCGCGCCCCATTGCTTCTCCCATTGCTCGAAGACAGCCGCGTCGAGCTTCATCATTTTAGGTCCGATCTGCACGTCGGCTATCGGCTTGTCAGTGACGAGAATGGTAAGCACTTCGCCTTTGTAATCGGGGCGCAGCGGCGTCAAGCGGAATACCGACTTGTCCGGCAACTCGATCACACGCCCCGCCGTCACCGCATTGTTCCCGCTTCTGATCCTGAGAGTGGGAAAGATCAGATAAGGCTCGCTCAGAGTTCCGTCGGCGTACTGCTCGCGGTCGATCACGTAAAGAAATCCGTCGCGCGGAGATTCGATGCTGAGTCGCACGCGATCACCGGCTGAAAAAATGGTTTCAGCCTCAACCCGCTCAGGCGTCCACTCGACCGCCTCGCCGCTCTCTTCGTCCTGAAGAAGCAGACGGGCTTCCTTGTTGTCCGCCGTTGCCGACTGGCGCAATCGCCACAGCGTCACGCCCACCATTTCGCCCTGGGCCTTTTCATCGATGGCTGCGTTTTTGGGGGTGGCGCGACGATAAGCACTGGTCTTTCGCTGGGCGGTCGGAGTTTTCGGCGCGTTCCTCTTTTTGACGAACTCCGAATCCCAAATCCGGCGCTCGTCCTCCTGCGCCACAGATATTGAAATCAAACTGGCGACAACCGTGACGCAAACGATCAACAAGCGGCGCAGTGAAAAAATTCTTGATCTGACTGGCATATCCTCTCCCTGATTTACGGTCTTGCGATGACCAGCGGACGCGATTCAAGTTCGCGGCGATAAAATACGCGCGGGCGTTGCACGCTCTTCTTCGACGGGTCTTTGATCTTCTCTTCGCCTTCGACGAAAGCGACTTCCTGTTGCAGCAGGATGCGCGCGCGAATCTCTTTTTCCTGCATCTGCGGCACGCGCTCCGAAGCGTAGTTGAACCATTCGCGCACGTGTACTTGTCCGTCTTTCGCGTCACGATCAGCCGCGCTGGTCTTCAAACCTTCTTCGATCAGCGCAAACGTGAGATAGCCGTGACCGAGTTGCGCGGCTTCGAGCGCGGCCTGAAAACTCTGCGCAGCGGTCAGTATGTACATCCCTTTTTCATAGGCCAACTGCGCAAGCCCCTTCGAGTTCATCGGCCCGCGTCGCTTCTCTTCGGCTTCCAGAGCCTGTCCTGAGTTGCACGCATCGATGACCATCAGCAGTTGACCCGCATCAAGCCCTTCGAGCGCCGCTTCAAGCTCGATGTCCGAGATGCTGCGCGAAAGGATCAGTTGAATCGCCGTAGCGTTGACCGACGCGCGCGCGCCAGTGTATCCGAGGTCGTGCGGCACGAGATAAAAACGCGATCCGCGCGCTGCCCCGTGTCCGGCGAAGTAAATCATCACTCCGTCTTCAGGCTGGGCTGTGGAAGACAATCGCTTCAACGCGAGAAGTATGTTTTCTTTGGTCGCGTCTTTATCCAGAAGCCTGATCACCTCGACGCGCTCGAAGTTTTGCAGACGGGTCTGCTGCGCGCGCACCTCGTCGCCGAACGAGGTTGCGTCGGCGACGGCGTATTTCAGATTGTACTGCTCGTTGGCGTAGAGGTTTACTCCGAACGTCAAAACGTGGAGTGTCCCTTTGCGCTGTAGTTCCGCGCCGCCCGTCACAGTCAGCATTGCGTCGGCGCTCTTCACGTTGTCGCGGTTGAAGGCATAAGCCGTCAGTCGATTCTCTCCGGCGACTATCGGGACTGTAGCTTCAAGCGTCGCTTGCTTCTGGCCTTTCATCACATCGCCGCGCCAGAGTTTGACCAGCGTGCCGTTGCGAAAGAGTCGCACGTCGCGCCCGCCCGCAGGCGTTGTGTTATACGATGGAGGCTCGCCGATATCGATTCGCACTTTGATCGCGCGCGCCGTGGCGATTGCCTGCCCGTCCGGGCGAGCGAGGCTGACTACGGGCTGGCGACGGTCTTTTTGCGAGACATCGCTTTCGGCTTTCGGTCGCTTGCCTGAATAGATGTCGGCGAGCAGGCCGGGATAGAAGAAGTCAGAGAAGAAGACCTCGACTGGCGACACATCGAAAATGTTGGGTGAGAACCGCCACAAAATCTGATTCCACGCTCCGGGCGTTCCGTCGAAGAGTCCGCCGGGCGTGACTGCAAGCCAGTCCGCGCCGCGATTGACCGACGCAAGGGTGACGAGCAACTGACTGGTCTGCAAGTCCCACACCCGCGCGCTGCCGTCTGCGCTGCCCGACGCGATCAGTTTTCCGTCGGGGCTGAAATCAATCGCGCTGACTCCGAGCGTATGCCCGGTGAGCGTGGCGACCTCGCGCCCTGTCGCCGTGTCCCACAGCTTTATGCTGGCGTCGTCGCCGCCCGAAGCCATCAGGCGGCCATCGGGGCTGAAAGCGATTGCCGTTACTCTGCCCGTATGCCCGGTCATCGCGCGCAACTCTTTCGCGCCCGCGTTCGGGTCGGACACGTCCCACAGCTTCAAGGTGAAAGCGAACAAATTACCGAAACCGAAATCCGTCGTTGAGGGGCTTACGCCCGCGCGCGTCTCCATGTTGCCCGACGCTATCAGGCGAGAGTCAGGACTCCAGGCGAGGCTGTTTATGAGAAACCCCCGATCAGGCGCGAGGGTGAAAAGCTCTTTGCCGGTCGCAGTGTCGTTGATCTTTATCGTGCGTCCGCCGGTTGCTGAAGCGAGTTTCTGACCGTCGGGGCTGAACGCTATGAATTTTTCCGCCGAACCGCCCACCCCCGCCTGAGCAGCAACAGCGCGCACTTCGCTTCCCGCGCTCACGTCGAGGAGTCGGACGCTGGCAGCAGGCTGCGCGAGTCCGGGCGCAAGGCTTCCAGCCATCTGCGTGGCTATCTCCTGAACCTTGCCCATCTCGCCGCGCGTGGCCGCGTCCATAATCTTCTGCATCTGGTCGGGTGTGGGCATCGTCATCTGGGGGTTGCCGGATTGACCGCTGTCGGATTTGGCCATCTTTTCCATCTGCTTCATCATCTCGCGCTGCATCTCTTCCATCTGCTTGCGAGGGTCTTTCTGCTTCTTGTCTTTATCTTTATCTTTGTCCTTTTGCGCTTTCGGGTCCGGCGTCGTCGGAGGCAGCGTTGCGCCTGCGGCAGGCTTCGATGGAGCGGGTTGAGCCGATGCCGTCTGAGTCGGAGCGGCTGTTTTATCGATTACAGCCAGCAGTTTTCCGTCGGGGCTGACGCTGCCGCTCTCGACTTTCCTGGCCGGAAAACTTTTGACCTCGCGCCCGGTTTTCGTCTCCAGCAATCTCACTTCGCCTGCGTCGGTTGCGGCGACCATCCGACCGTCGGCGCTGAAGAAAGTTCGCGAAGATCGTTCGAAGAAATCTTCCGCGCTGTTGAAAGCCACCGGCGAAAGAGCCACCGTTCTGAGAGCCGCGCCCCCAGTCATGTCCCACAGGTTTACGGCCTGCGCGCCGCCGACTGCAAGGGTGCGTCCGTCCGCGCCGAAGGCGAGGCTCTCTACCGGCATCGCCGCGCTGCCGAGCGCGCGCAACAGATCAGCGCGACCTGTTGCAGCCGTCGCCGACACGTCCCATATTCTCACCGTGCTGTCGATGCCTGCGGTCGCCACCTGTTTTCCGTCCGCGCTGAAAGCCACAGCCGTCACTTCGCCCGTATGCCCTGTGAGCGCGGCGAGGTTGCGACCTGTCGCGGTGTCGAAGAGTTTAGCCGTCCGGTCGTTGCTCACCGAAACCATCTGTTTGCCGTCGGGGCTCAACGCGAAGTCGCGCTCTGCGGTATAACTCATCGAGCGCGCCGTCGGAGTGTCGGAAACTTTTATCATCCGAATCTCACGACCGCTGGTCGCGTCCCAAATCCTGATAGTGTTTTCGCGTCCGACGACCTGTTGATCCGTGCCTATCGCGCTGATACTTTGATTGTTTATCACATCTCGAATCGCCATAGAGACCGTCCGTCCATCGGGGCTGAATCGGATAGCGCGGACTGGTTGCGCGCCTTCCATCGAAACGCGGCGGATATCTTTTAAGTTTTCTTCTGTGATTTTGATCGTCTGAGTCACGCGCCATCCGGCCACATCGCGCAGGACGAGCCTCGTCGCATCTCCGCCCTGGCCTCTGGATTCTTCGCCTGTCGCAAGAGTCCGTCCGTCGTGGCTGAACGCGGCTGCATGAAAATAGGTCGTGCTTTCGAGGCCGCCCGCTATTGCTTGAACCTGCCGCCCTGTCGTCGTGTCCCAGACCGTGAGCGACTGCTGAGTGTTGTTGATAGTGACGAGCGATCTCGCGTCGGGGCTGAAGGCGGCGAATCCGAAATCCTCTCCTTTATTCAGATTCAGGGCGCGAATCTGTTTTCCCGTGCGCGAGTCCCACTGTTTGAGCGCGCCCGCGCTCACTGAAAGCAGGCTGCCATCGGGCTGAAAACACACAGCCGAATTCAGCGCGATAGTGGTGGGGCTGCGCTCTCCGAGATGGATCGTGATGAGCTCGCGTCCGGTCGCGGCTTCCCATAGTTTGACTGCGCCGCCGTAGAAGCTCATCGAAGCGAGGAGTTGACCATCGGGGCTGAAAGCGATGATGGCCACCGGGTCGGTCACTCCGGTTTGCAGCACAAGCTCGGGGCGGGCGGCGCGCGGGCCTTCCGGTTTTTTCGCCGCGTCTTTTTTTTGCTCCTCCTCGACAAGAATTCGCTTTTCAGGTTGTTGAGCGAAGATGAATGTTGGCGCGACGAGCGCCAGTATCAAAATAACAGCCAGCTTCGAATTGGTGTGAATGCTTTTCATGGCGAGTCTCCTGTTGCCGGGCGAGACGGCGGTTGAACGAAAGGCGATTCAATGATGCTCCAGCTTGATGAGCTTGACCAGAACTTCGCCCTGCGACTTGAGGGCGGTCAGTTTTTTGTCTTCATCTTTTATGGTTTCCGGCGCGGATGCCGAATGCTTCGCGAGGAACTGGCGCAACGCGGTTATCTGCATGGCGTCTTTGATTTCTCCCCGGTCTTTCGGGTTGGCCCAACGCTTGACAGCTTCGAGTTCGGCGACCGCGTTTGCCGACCAGACGAGCCATAGCTTTTCGGTTCCTTCTTCGGCGTCGAATATGAATCCGTCGCCGCGCTCAGGTATTTGAATCTGCTGCGCGACTTTGATCTCAGCCGAAGAGTTGTTGGCGGTCTCGGACGGAAACAGAGAGTTCAAATCTCCCGCCGGGCCTTCGTTGATGATGTAGAGAAATCCCGACTGCTGGCTCGTGAACGTGAATCGAACGCGGTCGCCCGCCGAGAAGACGACTTCGCCGGGAAGCTGAAACGGCTTCTTGTCCGGGTAGAGTTTCGGGTCTTTCTGAACCGTGACCGAATAAGCGATCGCTCGCTCGCTTGCTGCGGCAGGCGGAGTCGTCGGCGCTGTTGAAGAAACCGGCGGCGAAGACGGCCAGAACATCACCGCAGGAATGGCGGCGACCGCAAGGATGAGCGCGATGAGAGCGATCCACAGTTTGCCGGTTCTGGCAGTCACTCCCGGTTCCGCCTGAGTCTTCCTCGCTTCTGCGATGACTGTAGATTTCATCGAGATCGCGCCTGTGCCAGCGCCGGGCGAAGCATCGATCAGAGCGCGGGCGAGTTCTTCGCCGAATGCGCGCGCGTCCTGCGGGCGTTTCGCGGGATCATAAGAAAGCGATCTTAAAAGTATCTGTTGCGCGGCGTCGGGAAGGCTCGGTCTCAACTGCCTGGGGCTGATTACGGATTCAGTCTGCTGCAAGGTCGATAGCTGCTGCATGGCGACCAGATAATTTGCGGCGTCGGCATTGAACGGCCTTCGCCCGGTGATCATTTCGTAAGCGATGATGCCGAAAGCGTAGATATCAGTGGAAGCCGAAACCGTCTGCCCCGACAACTGTTCGGGGGCCATGTAATTGAGCGAGCCTGCCACGACTGCGACTTCGGTCGTTCCGCCCGCCTGCGAATCTTTGACCTTCGCTATGCCGAAATCGATGAGCTTGATCTGCTCTTCTCCGTCGCCGAGCGTTTGCAGCATGATGTTTTCAGGCTTGAGGTCTCGATGAAAGACTCCTTCTCGATGAGCCGCGCCGAGAGCCTGTCCTGTCTGTCGAATGAGCGTAGCCGCGTGCTCAAGGTCCATGCCTGTCGCGGTCATGGTTTCTCGCAGAGACTTGCCGCTTATGAATTCCATGACGAAGAATGGCCTGCCGTCATCCGAGAGGTCTTTATCGATTACGCGGACGACTCCCGGATGATTGATGCGCGAGAGGGCTTCGGCCT
>CAZPQE010000111.1:0-5122 GCA_964588615.1 uncultured Clostridia bacterium
CTGGCTCATATTACCCTCGTCCGGCCCATTGTGTCGCACTTTGAATCGCACCCTCTATCGATGACGGCGCAGGCCAATCTTGACTTTCGATATTCGAGGGCGTATAAGACTCGCTGCCCCACTTAATTGACAGCCAAACAAATCAGTCCTCTTGCCTGAACCTGGCCGCTACCCTCGCTATAAACATCGATTCTCCTCACATCCGTCACGGCCATACTGACGCGCGAATAAATTTTCATGGGGAGATAAGAGATGAAACTGATCAAGAGCAGCGGGAGCGATTTCACCTTAGGTTTGCTTGGCAAGGGAGTAGGCGTCACCGGCGATATTCATTTCGAGGACAAGCTTCAGGTCGAAGGCAGAGTTACCGGCAGGGTGGTTTCTGAGAAAGGCACGCTCATCATCGAAGAGACCGGGAGAGTCGAAGCCGAGATTAATGTGGGCGTATGCATAGTTCGCGGAGTCTTCGAAGGGAATGTCAGCGCCGAATCCCGAATCGAGCTTCACAAAACGAGCCGGGTTCGCGGCGATCTCACGACCCCTGTGCTGCTGGTCGAGGAAGGCGCTCTTTTCAATGGCACTGTAGGGATGGGGCGGGAAGCAGCCGACCGCCTGCCCGATACTATCCTGCCGCAGGAGAGCCAGGAGAGGCTCAAGGTCAAAGGCGCGTGACGGAGGCCGCGATGCCGAGGCGGATCAGAGACATTGTGGCTGCGGTGTCGCGCCTCATCAGGCGAAGGCCCGATGAGGCGGATGCTGACTTGCAGGCTGCGGCTGCTTTGAGGATAGCGGGCTACAGCTTGGTTTTGATGGATCGCGCGGGGCAGGTGGTCTGGACGAGCGACTGGGATGCGGGAGGCTCCTTCGAGCTCCGGCCTCACTGTTGTTTGTGGGTGTTTTGCAGGTTCACCAACCATGGAACGCAGGAGGTCGAGATTGCCGAATACGAAATCGAGCTTACGGGCGAAGATGGAGGAGTGCTCAATCGGTTCGGCGACGGCTTCGGCGATTCGATCACACTGCTGCCCGGTCAGAGCAGGGTGTTTTCCGGTCAGTGGAAACTGTAGGTCTCGGCTGCCTTCTTGATCTATTCGCCCTTGTTGAATAATATTTCCTCCGCCTTCGAAGCGAGCCGATGGCAAACACTTTCTCTGGACTACGGATGGAAAAGGAATCTTCTTTGGAACTCCCTGAAGCAAACTGCGGCTCCTGTCGCGTCAGGCTGTGGGCGCTGGTCGCCTTTGCCGCGCTCGCTCTCACTCAAATCACATCGGCGGGCCAGTCAGAGAGGCAGCCGCTTCAGGTTCGCCTCGGAGCGCGACTGTTTGTCGACAACCGATTCTCTTCGCCTAATGGGGATTTGCAATCGAGTTGCGCCAGTTGTCACATGCTCAGAGAAGACCCGCAGGGAACGCGCGCCTACACGGATTTTCTGGCGCGAAGCTGGGTTTCCTGGCGCTCGAAAGACCCGCGACGCGACGGCCTGCGAAACGCCCCAACTATTTTCGACTCTGCCCTGATGCCGCGACTTCATTTCGACGGCGAGTTCGATTCTCTCGAAGGGCTGGTCAAGGGCACGATTTCAGGCCGCACGCTGGGCTGGCTTCCCGGCGAAGAAGAGCAGGCTTTCGAGCAGGCTTATCGCTTCATCCGCGATGACGCAGGCGAAGGGACGACCGCCTCTTACCGGGATCAGTTCAAGTCGGCATTCGGAGTCGATCTGCGCGATCTCAAACGCGATGAAGTGATCGCGCTTGTGGCCCGCGCCGTCTCCGAGTTCATGAAGACGCTCCGCACCGAAATGAAATCGCCTTATGATCAGTTCGTCCGCGCCAATGGTCTTTCAGAACGCCCTGAGAGAGAAGAAGCGCCTGTCGTTTTCGCCCAACGCCTGCTGACTCGTCTCACTTCTCTGGAAGCGGAAGGCCGTCTCAAACTGACGAAGGATTTCAGCGCGGACGCGCTCAAAGGGCTGAAGATTTTTCTGCGCGCAAAAGGCGATGCGTCAGTCGGCAACTGCGCCGCCTGTCACGCGCCTCCGCAGTTTGCCGATTTTTCATTTCACAACATCGGCACGAGCCAGAGCGAATACGACCGCCTTCACGGAGAAGGGAGTTTCGCCGCCCTCGCCATACCTGATTTCGCCCGCGCCTCTCGCCCGGCAGTTCAGTTCCGCGAAATTCCTTCGCGCGACAAGCCAGGTGTGATCGATCTCGGTCACTGGAATTTCGTCGACGTCAGGAGTTCTCCACTGCGGCGGGCGGGCGAAAAAGACGATCAGTTCCTTGAGCGAATGATCGCCACTTTCAAAACGCCCACGCTGCGCAATCTCGCTTTCACGTATCCCTACATGCACAACGGAGCTTACGCTTCGCTCGAAAGCGTGCTGAAAGAACTGATGCGGCTCTCTTCAATGGCGCGGTCGGGCCGCGTGCGCGCGGCTGATGAAGAACTGGCGAGGATAAGGATTTCAGAAGCGGACCTGCTTCCGCTCATAGCTTTCCTCAATGCGTTGAATGAAGACTTCTGACAGGAATGCTTCTGCTGTTTTGTTGGAGTTCGTTGAGGCATCGGCGCTGTCAGGAGCTATTCAAACGCCCTGCCTTTGAGTAAAATCCTTTGCGTAAAAACATCTGAGAGAGAACCTGCAATGTCATCGAAAAACACTCTGGCGATAATAGTGGGCGGCGGACCTGCGCCCGGAATCAACGCCGTAATCTCGGCTGCCGCAATCGAGGCCATCAACGAGGGTTTCGACGTGCTGGGAATTCAGGACGGATTCAAGCACCTGATGCGCGAAGACACATCCCACGTCCGACCGCTCGGCATAGAAGACGTGTCGCGCATTCACCTCGATGGAGGATCGGCGCTCGGCACTGCGCGCGATAACCCTACCAAATCAGAGAAGGGAATTCGCGCCGTAGTCGATACACTTCGCTTGCTCGGCGTCACTCATCTGGTCACTATCGGCGGGGACGACACCGCGCTTTCATCGAGCTTCGTCGCTGAACGCTCAGGCCATCATATAAAAGTCGTTCACGTCCCAAAGACTATCGATAACGATCTGCCGCTGCCCAGTCACATCCCTACGTTTGGCTATCAGACCGCGCGCCACGCCGGAGTCGAGCTCGTACACAACCTGATGGAAGACGCTCGCTCGACCAGGCGATGGTACGTCGTGGTGGCTATGGGAAGAAAAGCGGGACACCTGGCCCTGGGCATAGGAAAGGCCGCAGGAGCCACTTTGACGGTCATCGGCGAAGAATTCGACCGCGAGATAGTCGCTTTCTCCGACATCTGCGATATCGTCGAAGGCGCGATCATCAAGCGCCGGGCCATGGGACGCCCCTTCGGACTGGCGGTGCTGGCCGAAGGACTCATTGAAAAACTCGACCCGCAGGAAATAGCCGGCCTTCAGGATGTCGAGCGCGACGAGCACGGACATATCCGTTTTGCCGAAGTCGATCTTGCGCGCAAAGTGAAAGCAGAAGTTCAGGGGCGACTCCTGCAGCGCGGAATCCGCGTGACCATCATCAATAAAAACATCGGCTATGAGTTGCGCTGCGCCGATCCTATCCCGTTCGACATGGCTTATTGCCGCGATCTGGGCTACAGCGCCGTGCGCTTTCTGATGGGAGGCGGCAGCGAAGCGATGATAAGCGTGCAGGGCGGGCGAATGGTTCCCATCCCGTTTCATGAAATCCGCGAGCCTGGCACGGGCAAGACCCAGGTGAGGATGGTCAACACCGAAAGCGAAGGATTCAGAGTCGCCCGCGAGTACATGATAAGACTCGAAGCCTCGGACTTCGAAGACACCTACTGGGTTCAGAAACTCGCTCAGGCAGGCAATCTCACGGTCGAAGAGTTTCTCGACCGCTTTGAATATCTCAGCGGCCACGTGCCGGAACAATCGAAGGAACAGAAATAAAATGGCAATCAAGAGAATTGGAGTTTTAGTCGGAGGCGGCCCGGCTCCGGGCACTAACGGCGTCATCTCTGCTGTGGCTATAGAAGCCATCAAAGCAGGATGCACGCCCATCGGATTTCACGACGGATTCGAATGGCTGGCGCAGCGTTACACCGACGAGCAGCATGAGATGACTATCGATGAGGTAGCTCGAATCCATCTCGACGGAGGAGTGATGCTCGGCACTTCGCGCGCCGATATCACGCGCGACCGGGAGAGCCTCGAAAATGCTGTCGCCGCACTCCGCAAACTGGGCATCGAGGCGCTCGTCACCATCGGCGGCGACGATCTGGTTCGAAGTTCCATGGCCGTCGAGCGGGAAACCGGGGGCGTGATAAAAGTCGTGCAGGTTCCCAAGAGCATCGATAACGATATGTGGCTGCCTCTTTCTGTACCCACGCTCGGATACGAAACGGCGCGTCATGTGGGCGTCGATCTTGTCAAGCGACTTATGGAAGACGCGCGCACCACAGGTCGCTGGTATTTCGGAGTGACGATGGGACGACCTACAGGGCATCTGACTCTCGGCATTGGCAAGGCCGCAAGCGCCACCTGCACTATCATACCCGAAGAGTTTCACAAGCAGACTATCTCGCTTTCCGAGATAGCCGACATCGTGGAAGGGACGATAATCAAGCGCCGGGCGATGGGGCGGCCACACGGGATCATTCTCTTGTCGGAAGCTCTGGTCGAGCATTTCGACCCGGAGGAAGAAGCCGAACTTCAGGACGTAGACCGCGACGCGCAGGGCAACATCCGCGTGACCGAAATCGATCTTGGCCGCAAGGTGAAGAATGAAGTTCAGAATCGATTGGAGCGGCGCAATATCAAAGTGACGATAGTCGATAAGACTATCGGTTATGAACTGCGATGCGCGCCTCCGGTTCCAATCGATGCCGAGTACGCGCGCGATCTCGGCTACGCGGCGGTGAATTATCTGGTGCGCGGAGGGTCGGGGGCGATGATTACGATTCAGGGCGGCGAGTTTCAGCCGGTCGCCTTCAGCGAGATCGTAGACCCTGCGACGGGTCGGGGACGCCAGCGCGCAGTCGATGTCGATACAGAGAGCTATGAAGTCGCGCGCGATTACATGGTGAGGATCGGTAAGAAGGATTTTCTCGACCAGGCGTGGACGGAGAAACTGGCCGAAGCCGC
>CAZPQE010000111.1:5132-15040 GCA_964588615.1 uncultured Clostridia bacterium
CAAAATTTGCGCATTGATCGATTATCTGAGTGAAGGAACGCCGGGCGGCATAGCTCGCCCGGCGCTTACAACACTAGCGGTGGAAGCCCTGACTTACGAAGCTGATCGTTGAGCGAGCGGACATCTTTCTCTTTGATCTCGCGCCAGCGATCGAGCATTAGGCCAAGCGATTTGTTCATCCCGGCTGCGGCTTCGATCATCGGAGCGGTCGGCGCGAAATCCGATCCCTGAATCGCGCTCATCAGTTGAAGCAACTGCCCGCGCAAGCGATTCAAACTCATCTCTCCGCCTCCGCCGCCAAAGCGACCTTCGCCCCCTGCCCCGACAAGCGAAGCGATCTTCTGGTCGAGCGATTTTATCGCATCGGCAATCGCAGACTGACCGGCGCGCTCGATCATCAATCTGGTCTGCTCTCGCAGCTTTCTCGCTTCTTCTATCGCTTCGCGCGCCTGCCGCATCCCTTCATAACATCGCTGCGAAAGATCGAACTGCCGGGCCAGTCCCTCGCTCGATGTCACAACTCGCGGATCGATCTTCACCGCGAGCGGCTCGGTGTAACTTCTCCCACCCGCAGTCAGCTTTACTGTGTACTGACCCGGCGCGGCCAAAAGGCCGAGAGGAGAACTCGGCGTATTGCGATAGATCGCTGAGATAGGAAAGGAGCGCGGGAATCCTTCGGGAGGCGGATAATGCAAATCCCACACGAACCGGCGCATCCCGGCTTTCGTGGAAAGAACCTGCGGCGGGCGAAACCAGTACGACGGATAAGCAAGCTCGCGCTCGTTGATCTGCTCCGGTTTGTCCGCGCTCGAAAAACGCCGAACCAGTCTGCCTGCGCCGTCGAAAATTTCGAGCGTTACTTCACGGGCGTCCGAGCGGAGATAATAATTTATGATCGCGCCGTCGGGAGGATTTTCTCCCATCGGCTCTTCGTGAGGAATCGGCGTGTCAGTGTTCGCGCTGCGTCGCACTCGGATCGCCGTCTGCGGCCTGAACAGAAACGCATCTGCCGAAGCCATCTGCTCGTTGATCTGACGAAGGGGTGTGATATCGTCCAGAATCCAGAATGACCGCCCGTGTGTGCCGACAACGAGGTCATCGTTATGCACGACGAGATCGCGGATGGCCGCAGCGGGCATGTTCAATCTCAGAGGATGCCAGTTCTCTCCGTCATCGAACGAAACATAAACCGCGCGCTCCGTTCCCGCATAAAGCAGCCCTTTGCGCACAGGGTCTTCGCGCACCGCATTGACCACATCGCTTTGAGGAATTCCGCGCGTGATTTCTTTCCACGTCTTTCCGCCATCATGAGTGCGGTAGATGTGCGGTCGAAGATCATCGAGTCGAAACCGGTTGATCGCTGCATAAGCCGTCATCGAATCGAAGCGGCCCGCATCTATTATGGAAACTTTGCTCCACGAAGTGAGATCGGGCGGCGTGACGTTCTGCCAGGTCTTCCCGGCATCGAGGGTGACGTGAATCAATCCGTCATCAGTCCCGGCCCAGATCACATTCGCGTCTTTGTACGAGGGCGCGACAGTGTAGATGACTCCGCGACGCGGCATGCGCTCCATCTCCGGCGTGCGATAAACGCCGATGCTTGCCGGGACTTCGGTTTTTTCCCGGCTCAGATCGGGGCTGATTATCTCCCAGCTATGCCCGCCGTTGGTGGTCTTGAACAAAACATTGCCGGCAAAATAGAGCGTGCGAGGATCGACGGGCGAAAAAATCACCGGCGCGGTTCTCAGGAAGCGGTACCTGCCGCTGCGGACGGCTTCGGGCGCGATGTTCTGCACGTGGCCTGTCCGCTTGTCGAAGCGAGTGATCTTGCCGCCGTAGATGATGTTCGAATCGAGCGGATCGGCAGCGACGTAGCCATACTCTTCGACTCCGACCGTGCGCCAGTCTCTCCAGGTGACAGCCCCGTAATCGCCTCTGGAAGCCACTCCTGCCGATCCGCTCTCCTGCTGCCCGCCATAGACCCAGTAAGGAAACTGGTTGTCGGTCGAGACGTGATAGAACTGCGCTGTAGGTTGATTGTACCAACTGCTCCAGGTGCGGCCCCCGTTGACAGTGATGATCGCGCCCTGGTCTGTTGCAAAAAGTAAGATGTCCGGGTTGTCTGGATTGATCCAGATACGGTGATAATCGTCTCCGCCCGGAGCGCCCTTGAAAGCCGTGAAAGTTTTTCCGCCGTCTGTGGATTTGTATGACGCGATGTTGCCGATGAAAACTATGTCGGGATTCCTGGGATGAACTTTGACTTCGGCAAAATCCGACCCCCGCCCCCACAGACGCGGATCAGGGTTGATGCGCTGCCAGTTTTCGCCCGCATCGTCCGAGCGATAAAGGCCGCCGAGTTGAGGCGCATCGACACAGGCGTAAATTCTCATCCCATCGCTCGGCGCGATTGCAAAACCTATGCGGCCAAGCCCCTGTTGAACAGTCGGAAGCCCGCGGGTGAGTTGTCGCCAGGTCGCTCCTCCGTCTGTCGATTTATAAAGCCCGCTGCCTGCGCCCTGCCACGCGGCGTTCTCCCACGGCCCCTGTCGCGCTTCCCATAGATCGGCGTAGATGATGTCTGCGTTTTTCGGATCGAACGCGAGTTGAATTGCGCAGGTGTTTTCGTCGCGGTAGAGAACCTTCTGCCAGGTCGCTCCACCGTCAGTCGAGCGAAAAACGCCGCGCTCCTCGTTCGGCCCGTAAGGATGACCGAGGGCGGCCACGAAGACTCGATCCGGGTTGCGAGGATCGATTATGATCGAGCCTATCTGCTGCGCGTCTCTCAGCCCGGTGTTTCGCCAGGTCGCGCCGCCGTCCGTAGATTTGTAAATGCCGTCACCGACCGAAAGATCGGGCCTCTGCAATCCTTCGCCGCTCCCGACGTAGATGATGTCGGGATTGGAGGGGGCGACAGCGATATCGCCGATGGAACCTGTCGGCTGCTCGTCGAAGAGGGGAGTCCACGTCCGCCCGTAGTCGTCGGTCTTCCACACGCCGCCGTTGTTGACGCCGATGTAGAAGACGTTGGGTTTGCCTGGCACGCCCGTAGCGCCGACGGTGCGGCCGGCGCGAAACGGGCCTATGCATCGCCAGCGCATTTCCTGATAGAGCTTAGGACTGATCTGCTGTGCGACTGCTGTTGAGACTGACCACAGAGCCAGTGACGAAATACAACAGATGAGAACCAGGCGGTGGGCTTTTATCACGATTCACCTCCGAGAAAGAAGAGTTGAGAGTGGCACATTCTATGTCAGCTTGAGTGGCGCTAACAACACAGAGGTTTCAATTAAGCACAAGAGGAGTCTGCGCGCGCTCGCAGACTCCTGCGCGACAGACTCCAGACTCTGGACTCCAGACTTTTCTGTTCAGATAAGCCCGGCGTGCTCGGCGCGGCGTATGGCTTCGAGCCGGGTGTGCGCGCCGAGTTTTTTCAGTATGCGCTGTATATGATTGTTGACCGTCACTCGGCTGATGTGCAGTTGCGAGGCTACGCTTTGAGTCGTCGTCCCTCTTGCCAGAAGGCGGAGGACTTCGATTTCTCTTTCTGAAAGATCGGTGGCGCGAGCCGGAGCGCGGTTTGAAGATTTCAACGCGGGAAGCTGTTCTGCGGGCAGCCCGGCGTCTCTGACTATGAAATCGCGCATGGCCATTTCGAGCCGCTTGCTGACATCGACTGGCCGGACTATGTGAATCGAGTAAGGAATTACAGAACTTGCTTCATTGGCGATGAGCACCGAGATGTTGAACCACTGCCTGCCTGCGGGGGTTTGAATCTGGAGGTCGAAGTTGCTTACAGGGTGATGTTTCTGCGCGGCTTGTCTTATCGCGCAGCCGGGCGCGCAGACCGGTCCGCATTCATCCATGCCCTGGATGACCTGTCCGCACGCCCGATTGATGGTTTCTTCAGCTTTGAGACCGAGCGACTGTTCGGCTGATCGATTCCAGGCCACTATCTTGCCCGATCCATCGACGGCGAAAGCGGCATCGGCGGTGCTCTCGACCAGTTCTTTTATCTCTCTGAGTCGCATCTTTACAAGCCCATCAGAAAAATGAGGCGATAAGATTATTGTCTAACACATCGACGAACGCAATCCCGACGGCAAAGAAAAAGTCTCCCTTCGCCGCGCCGCGTGTCGTAGACTTGTGACCTGCAACAGCCCCCGGAAATTTCATCGAGGAATCATTGATGTGCAACAGGCTGGCAGCCTGTTGACACTCTGAAACGAAGGAGAAGTCAGATGCGCCGAGCATCTTCACTGACATCTGGCTTCTAACATCTCTATCGGAGGAATCAAGGAATGAAAAAATGGAAAGCGCGGATTGCGTTGTCTCTGGTTTCGCTCTTCATTTTCATTGCCTGTCACAAAGCCGCGACCGGTCAGGGAAACAAACCGGTCGAGCAGACGGCTCAGGCGATCATTGAAAAAACGGCTAAACTATACCGCGAAGCATCCTCTTACGAAGACACCGGCGTGGTTGAAACGACCATAATCGAATCGAGCGGTAGAAAGACCGAGAAGATGCCTTTCAGAACATACTTCTCGCGGCCTCAGTCGTTCAGATTCGAATGGGTGGAGGAGCCTGAGCCGGGAATCAAGGGGGATCAGCACGTAGTCTGGTGCGACGGCAAAAACGCCTTCACATACTGGGAGCCGGACAGGTATGAGCAGGAAGAAAGCCTCGATATGGCGGTTGCCGGGGCGACCGGGGTGTCGCACGGCTCGGCGCACACTATCGCACGGCTGCTGACCGAAGATATCACCGGATTGAGCCTGACCGACCTCAGAAGTCCGATTCTGAAAGGCATGGAAAACTTCGAGGGTCAGGAATGTTATTTCATAATGGCGAAACATCCCGATCCGGATATCAAACAGACCTTCGAAATCTGGATAAGCCGGTCGGACAATCTGTTGCGCAAGCTCAAGTCCACACACAAGCTCGCGGACTTCACACTTGTTGATGTGGAAGTGCGCCGCAGTATCAAACTCAACCAGAGCATTTCGCCGGAGGTGTTCAAATTCAAGCCGCCGATTCCGGGACCTAAAAAAGCGAGCCAGTGATTCAATCGATCTTGGCGATCTTGCGATGAAATCTGATCACGATGTTTGGATCGGGCAGGAGTCGGATTTTCGCTTTCCCCCTGCCGCTGTAGGAAAACAGATTCAGCACATATCTCATGGTTTCAAGGCGCGCGAGGGATTTGTTGTTTGCGCCGACGATCAGCCACGGGCTGTATGAAGTGTGCGTCTTGGAGAACATCTGCTCTTTGTAGAAGGTGTATTTGTCCCAGATCTCCTGCGCGCGGGCGTCAATCGGACTGAGCTTCCAATGCTTGAGCGGGTTCTTGTGGCGCGACTCGAAGCGACGCAACTGCTCCTGCTTCGAAATCGAGAACCAGAAATTTATTATCGTCACTCCGTCCTCATAGAGCATATGCTCGAATTCCTGGACCTGCTGAATGAACCTCTCATACTCCGTTTCGGTGCAGAAGCCGTTGACCGGCTCGACCACAGCGCGGTTGTACCAGCTACGGTCGAAGAACACTATCTCGCCCCGGTTCGGGAGTTGTTTCGAATACCGCTGAAAATACCACTGGCCCTGTCCTTCTTCCGAAGGCTTGGGCAGGGCGACGACCCGCATGCGCGGGTTGAGGTGTTCGGCGAATCTGCGGATAGTGCCGCCTTTGCCTGCTGCGTCGCGGCCTTCGAAGAGTATGGCGACTCTCCTGTTGTTGTTTTGAATCCATCGCTGAAGTTTCACAAGTTCGACCTGAGGCTGGGTTAGCTCTTCTTCGTAGCGAAGGATGGCCAGCGAGCTCTTGAGTTTTATATCGCGGGCCTTGAGCAGTCGGACAAGTCCGGCGCTGGTGTTGACTCTTCGCAGGTCGTCTTCAGTCAGATGTACACCGGCTTCTTTGATGATGTGTTTCTTTTTGCATTGTGTCCGCGAAGCTCGTCGGTTCGAATTCGTTCGGCGATCTGTTCGGCGTCGGCTGGTTCGACCGCAGGTTCGGAGCCGTCGATGTCCAAAAGGTCTTGCGTATCGGTTGCCAAAAAAACTCCGTGATGCGCTCTGCGATATTTGTCCGGGATTGGGATCGAGTGGGCGTTGACCCCTGATTACCGGCCTACTTTATCACCAGGCGCGGAGGGGAGAGAAGAGAAAATCACGGAGGGCGGGCAGCGGCAGATGGCAAATTCATCCCCATCGCTCTCTCTCGGCTCAATCGTTGGGAAGCCGCAAACTGGTGTGATACCATAAGCCCTCAATAAAATTTGTCAAAGAAGGGGCTTCGAACAGGCATGGGAACATTCTCCGTGAGATGCAAAATCGAGAATGTGGTCGCCCGCAGTAAATCTGCGGTTCTATCCAGAATGCTCGTAGACACAGGTAGCGAATATACATGGGTTCCTGCGACCACTCTCGAAAGGATCGGCATCAAGCGGGAAAAGAAGGATATAGATTTCGTGATGGCTAACGGTCAGAAGATAACACGGAGCGTGGGTTTTGCCATCATTCGCCTGGACAAGTATTTCACAGTCGATGAAGTTGTATTTGCAGAGAAAGGCGATCTGCTGCTTCTCGGAGCGCGGACGCTTGAAGGATTGAACCTCACAGTTGATTCGAAGCAAAAGAAACTCGTCGCTGCGGAACCACTTCCTGCCGCAACAGCGAATTCCTGACAGGCAACACGATATGAAGTCTTTGAGCGATGCCGACAAGATCGATTACCTGCTCTCCGAGCTATGCGCCGATCTCGGATTCTGCTCGCCATTGCGTGATCCCGCCCGCTTCGAGAAACTGCTGCCGTTCGGCATCGACGGTTTTTACTGACGCCGTATTTGCGGCGGAGGGACTTGATCCGCAGATGAAGAAGCAATTGCGAAGACAGGTTCGGGGTCGAATCGCAAAGCACTTCGCCGCTTTTGCCTTTTGCCTTTCACCTTTTGCCTTTATCATCACTTCGTTATGCTCAAGCCCATAGTGTTCGCTCTGATTATTGCTCTCACTGCCGATGTGTGCGGCTACAAGCGCGCTGCCAGCAAGGGATTGCCCAAAGACATAAAAACCATAGCCGTGCCCGTGTTTCAAAATACCAGCCTCAAATATCGCGTCGAGCAGCGAATGACCGGCGCAGTCATTGATGAAATACTGCGTCGCTCCCGCGCTCTGAAAGTCACGACCGATGCCGACTCGGCTGATGCAGTCCTGAGCGGCGACATACGGAGCTTTCGCGCCATAGGGACTATACTCGATTCACAGGGCCGCACCCGCGTGTGGAATGTTCGAATCACGGTCAGCGTCACCGTGAGGGATCAGAAGAGAAAAAAGATCGTCTACGAGAACCCGCGCCTGATCTTCGAGGGCGATTACGAGTTGTCGGACGATCCGCAGTCGTTTTTCAATGAGGAAAACCCGGCTGTCGAACGCATCGCCAGGGATTTCGCCCAGACGATCATATCGACGATTCTCGAAGGGCTGTGATATTTTTTTCCCTATGCCTGGCTGATGAGTGATATACTTCTGCGCACAACCCCCGTTGGCAAAGAGTTCCGCCCCAGGCAGGTCGCCCATTTCAGCGAGGAGAGAGTCCTTCAGTGGCAGTTCGCGGAGAGCTACATCTGATGTCCGGCGAAGGGTGGGAGGTCATCGCGCTCGATGAGCCGCGATTTACCATCGGGCGAGGCCCTCAGAATACGCTCTGCCTGTCGGACGCCGCCGTCTCCCGCTATCACGCGCAGATAGTCCGACTGGGCAGAGATTTCCTCCTTCAAGACCTGGGATCGACCAACGGGAGCTATGTCAACGGAGCGCGCGTAAGCGAACAACTCCTCAACGATGACGACACCATTCAGTTCGGCAAGGCAGGGCCCAAACTCCTCTTCAAACAATATGCCGACACCGGCCCTCAGGCCATAGTCGCCCACCCGCGCAGCAGCACAGCAAACCTCATAGATTCTCTCGCTCACAAGCTGGGACGACCGGGATCGGAGCCGCGCGAAGAGGTCAACCTCCGCTGCGTGCTGGCCGAGGCGCACCTGAACCTGGGCGATTACAAGGCCGCCCTCGATCAGTTCTCCTGCTATTCTGATCCTACGACCCTCGAATCGCTCCCGCCGCAGTTTCGCGCGGCAGTGCTTTACTGGACGGGGCGCATTCGGACGGAGAGAAAAGAATACGACGCGGCCATAGATCTTCTTCATCGCGGCCTTTCGCTTTATGAAGAAGTGGGAGACGACACCGGAACGGCCCGCGCCCGCGCCACCCTCGGACGCGCATTGGTAGGAATCGATGATCTGTTTGCAGCCCGCGACAATCTTCACCGCGCGCTGCTGATGGCCCGTCGCGCGGGCAATCCCAAACTCAGCGCCGAAGTCCATCTGCTGCTCGGAAAAGTCGATTGGAAGGAGGGAGACCTCGAAGGCGCGCGATACAACTGGAACAGAGCTTCGGGCATGGCCGAAGAGACAGATGACGCTCTGCTTCAGGCGCGCATTCAACTCCAACTCGCCCTGGTCCTCTACTCGGAAGGAAAGCTCAAGGAAGCTGTTCCCGCTTATCAGGCGGCTATCGATAAGATCGAAAAATCAGGCAACGTCCGATTCCTGCTCAAGGCTTACAGCAGCCTTTCGCGCGTGCTCATTCGAATCGGTTCCTGGATAGCCGCCGAAAGGTTGCTCGAAGACCGATTGCGGCTGGCCCGCGAAAACAAGCTGCTCAAAGCCGAAGCCATCGCTCTCACCGATCTCGCCGAGATAAGATTTCTTCAGGGCAACCTGGCGGCTGCGGCTGCCGTCATCGAAAACGCCATTCAAAAACACGGCTCTTCTGTTTACCCGCGCACGCAGCGGATACTCAGCCGGGTGCAGTCGGCTCGCCGCCAATATCAGGAGGCCATCGCGTCTTTGAGCCGTGGGCTCGAAGTGGCGCACAAGAAGGGCGCAGTCGAAGAGCAGGTTCTGATGTGCCTCGAACTCGCGCTGGCTTACCTCGATGTCAACGACACAGTGGCCGCCTTCAAGCAGGTCGAGGCGGCTGAGGCGTTCGCATCGCTCGATCCTGCGCTGACCCTCATGGGCCGCGCGCTCTACACTCGCGGGTGCATACTGGCCGCAATTCAACAGTCTTCGGAAGCCAACCTCGCTCTGACTCAGAGCCTGTCGATTTTCAAAACCATCGATGACCCTTATCGCACGGGGCAGTGCCACACGGCTATGGGGACGCTTAGGGCGAAACTCGGGCGCATGGAATCTGCGCGGGCGCACCTCGAAGAGGCCCAGCGCATCTTCTCAAAGCTCGGCGCGGTGGCCGAACTTCAGAGGGTGGAGGTTCATCTCGGATCGGGACTCTACGATCAGGTGCAGGCGGCGATGACCATCACGATGTCCAACAATTTGTACAAGACCGCGCCGCTTGCGCTGGCCACAACGACCGCCTTCTTCCCCGAATCGATCACCGAGCGAAACACTCCGCGCCGGGTTCTGCTGGCCGAGGGTAACGACGAGCTTGCCGATCTGCTCAAGAACGGGTTCGAGGTCGAAAACTATGTCGTAGACCGCGTGCTCGATGGCCGGGTCGCCCTCGAAAAGGCGCTCGATAAGACCGTCGTCTACGATATGCTGGTCTTCGACGTTCTTCTGGAACATCGTTCGGGTTTCGATATCTGCCGCGAGCTTCGCAAGCGCAACATCGAAAAACCGGTCATACTTCTCGGCGGGCGGCGCGGAGTCGAAGACAAAATCGAAGCTCTGCAATCAGGAGCTGACGATTTAATCAGCAAAGAGAATCTCATCTTCGAAGAGCTTCTCGCAAAGATGGAAGCTCTGCTCCGTTGACTACAGAAAATTCTATGCAGACTCCAGACTCCAGACTTCAGACTCCAGGCTCCAGACTTACGGCAGGAG
>CAZPQE010000112.1:0-15036 GCA_964588615.1 uncultured Clostridia bacterium
TGAATGAAATTTTTTTCAACAAGTGATTTTCACCTCACGAACGATTTTAGCCGACCTTCTTTTCCTCTCTGTAGCCGAGATGCCGTGAAATCTCGCGCGCGGCCTTCTTGACCGCTTCGGCTGTCGCAGCCAGCGACCCTTTATCGATCTGGCCGATGGTTCCGCTCACGCTGACTGCCGCCGCCGCTCTGCCGAATCCGTCGAATATGGCCGCCCCCACGCATCGCGCTCCGAGGTTGTTTTCTTCATCATCTACGGCATAGCCACGAGCGCGCACTTTTTCAAGCTCGCGCATCAGCCTGGCAGTCGCGGTGATCGTCCTCGGAGTGCGCTTGGTCAATCCGCGCTCTTTGATGATGGCCTCGGCTTCCGACGGCGCGAGATTGGCTGCCAGAGCCTTTCCCACGGCAGTCGCATGTATTTCCATCCTGCGCCCCACCCAGGTGTCCATCTTTATGAACCCCGGCGCTTCGACCTTTTCGACATAGACCGCTTCGGTGTGATCGAGCACTGCCAGATGCGCAGTCAGTCCGGTCTTTTCGACCAGCCGACGCAGCACGGGACGGGCCGCTTCGATGAGGTCTTCTTCGACGTGAACCCCGCGACTCAGACTCAGCAGCTTCAAACCGAGCCTGTATTTTCCAGTCCCTCGCTCGCGGCGGAGATAGCCCTGACGTTCGAGCGTGCGCAGAATGTAGCTTGCGGAGCTTTTCGGTATCTCAAGTCGGCGGCTTATTTCCGAGTTGGTCATCCCCGCGCTGCGCTGCCCTACGGCTTCGAGTATCGCCAGCGCGCGCTCTACGGCAGTCGATGAAACTTCTTCCGAAGAAACCATAAAACTTTTCTCGCCGATCGCCCAATTGTAGCCCATAAGCCCCCTGCTCCCTACACGTCATTTAGTCCGGTATATCGAATTTCTGTTCCATATTTTGAACACAAGCGAATTTTCGCTGGACAGCGGGCGGAGATTTTTTTATAGTGCGGCATACTGAATCAACGTTCGAGATACTGAACACAGGCGGGCGGCGGTGTGCCCGGATTCAGGAGAGGTGTATGCGGAATCAGAGGGCGTCGTGCCCTTTGAACGATAAGGCTGGGAGCGCGGCGGGAGCCAAAGGCTCATGCATATTATGGCGGATAGGTGCCCGCGCTCCTGGGCCGATTTCAATGGGGCGCAGACTCTTGGGGGTTTGCGCCCCTGACCGGAGAAGCGATGGCGACAGTGAACACGACCCCGGCGGATTTCAATCCGCAGACCGATTTGCCGCGAGGCTTTTTTGAATTCGTGGCCGAACTTCACAGAGAGTTTACGCCGAGACAGCGAGCGCTTTCGGCAAAGCGCGCCGAGGCGCTTGCGGAATCTCATCGCGGCAATCGTCCGGGGTATCTTCCGCCGACCAGTGCGACCCAAAGCGACTGGCGCATCGATCTTCCCGCGTGGTGTCAGGATCAGCGCAATCAGATGACCGGGCCTGCCGATGACGCCGAGCTCGTGGTCAAGATGCTCAACTCCGGCGCTCCCGGCGTGATGCTCGACCTCGAAGACTCTATGGCCAACTGCTGGCCGAACCTCTGCCAGGGAATATCGAATATACTCGGCGCGCTTCGCGGCTCGCTCACCTACTCGGACTCGAAACGCAATCAGCAGGTCTCGATCAAAAAGAGCGACACCGTAATCTGGCTCCGCCCGCGCGGGCTTCATATCTCTCAGGCAGGCATCCTCGCGGACAGAGAAGAACTCATCTCGGCGTCGCTCTTCGACGTGGCGATGATCGCTTATCAGATCGACCTGCAGGAACTCCGCCATCCTCTGTCGTTTTATATACCGAAATCCGAATCCGCCGACGAAGCTCTCTGGTGGCGCGATTTGTTTCAGGCCGTCGCCAGCAGGAAGGGCTGGGCGGCCGATTACATCAAGTGCATGGCGCTGGTCGAGTCGCATCCGCTCGCATATCAGATGGAAGAGTTCGTCTACAACCTCCGCGAGCACATACTCGGACTCAACCTCGGCAGATGGGACTACATGGCCAGTCTCATACATTACAATTTGCATGACCCCGCATGGGCGCTGCCTGACCGAAACACGATTCCTCACGACGTGCCTTTCTTTCAGCGGCTGCGCGAACTGCTCGTCGAGGTGTGCCACAGTCGCGGCATACTGGCAATAGGCGGGATGACTGCTCTTTATCCTTCGAGAACTGACGCCGAACTCAACGAGCGCGCGCTCAAAGTGCTTGCCGCCGACAAACGCAACGAGGCCGCCTGCCTGATGGACGGCGCGTGGACGGGCCACCCGGATCAGAATGAAATCGCCGTCAGCCAGTTCCCGTTTCCCAACCAGTCGGGCGCGCGCCATGCGAACCTGACTCCTTATCCCGACCTGAGACCTGTCCCAAAAGGCGTGGGCAGAATCTCGATTGAAGGGACGCGGGCGGCGGTTCGCACGGTCATCCGCTATCGCAACGGCGTGCTGAACGGCAAAGGCGCGAGCCTGCTCGACGGCTACATGGAAGACCTCGCTACGGATCGCATTTATAGATTGATGATCGCCCAGCGAATGCTTCATCGTGACGCAGTAAAGATAGTCGATTCCGATGGCCTCTCGGTTCGTCATACGCCGGAGATGGTGAGTGAGTTGTTTGATGAAGAACTCAATCGCATCATCCGCGAGTTGCCCGCAGGAACCGACGACAGCGTAGTGGAAACATACAGCCGCGCGCGTCGCATCAGCCAGCAGATGATCGAACGCGGAGAGTTCGATCCGGTTTGATCGCAGGCAAACATTTCCAAATCCAATCCGCCGAACACCGAAAGCGAATCCCTCGCAGGAAACACTGCGCTCTTCGTGTGTTTTATTGACAGGCAGGCGCGAGGCTTGCCGATTTTCGATACGGAGAAATCAGCGATGAGACATGATCTGCACATAAGCGAGTTGAATGAAAAATGGTCTTCTCAGCGATGGGACGGAATCAGCCGCGCCTATTCTGCGGCAGACGTGGTGAGGCTGCGCGGCTCGGTTCATATCCGCCACACGCTTGCCGAGTTGGGAGCCGAAAGGCTTTGGCATCTCTTTGAGACCGAGCCTTATGTCGCCGCGCTCGGCGCTCTGACCGGCGGTCAGGCCGTTCAGCAGGTTCAGGCCGGGCTGAAGGCGATTTATGTGAGCGGCTGGCAGGTTGCCGCCGACGCAAATGGCGCGGGCGAAACATACCCTGATCAGAGCCTCTACCCCGTCGACAGCGTTCCTTCGCTCGTTGGCAGAATCAATCGCGCGTTCCAGCGCGCTGATCAGATTCAACACGCCGAAGGCCGCACGGGGCCTTACTGGTACGCGCCGATCATTGCCGATGCCGAGGCGGGTTTTGGCGGAAGCCTGAACGCTTTCGAGTTGATGAAAGCGATGATCGAAGCGGGCGCAGCGGCGGTTCACTTCGAAGACCAGCTTGCTTCAGCCAAGAAATGCGGGCACATGGGCGGAAAGGTTCTTGTGCCGACCGGCGAGTTCATTCAGAAGCTCATAGCCGCGCGCCTTGCCGCCGATGTGATGGGAACTCCGACGATCATAATCGCTCGCACCGACGCCAACAGCGCCACGTTGCTTACGAACGATGTCGATGAGCGCGACCGTCAGTTCATCACCGGCGAAAGGACTGTCGAGGGCTTCTTCCGCATTCGCGGCGGACTCGATATTGCCATCGCCCGAGCAATCGAATACGCGCCTTATTCGGATATGATCTGGTGCGAGACCAGCGAGCCGAACATCGAAGAAGCGCGCCGGTTTGCTGAAAGCGTGCATGCCCGTTATCCCGGCAAGCTGCTGGCCTACAACTGCTCGCCTTCGTTCAACTGGAGCCGAAAGCTCGATGCGGAAACAATCGCCAGGTTCCAGCGAGAACTTGGCGCTATGGGTTACAAATTCCAGTTCGTAACTCTCGCAGGTTTCCACTCGCTCAATCTGGGGATGTTCGAGCTTGCGCGCGGCTATCGCGATTCGGGGATGGCTGCATACTCAGTTTTGCAGGATCGAGAGTTCGAGCGCGAGCGCGAAGGCTATCGCGCCGTCAAGCATCAGGCTTTCGTAGGCACAGGCTACTTCGACGCTATCGCCGAGACGGTCGCCGGAGGGCAGGTTTCGACCGCCGCATTGAAAGGCTCGACTGAGGAAGAGCAGTTCGAAATTCAAACGCGCGGACTGGAGATGGCCGCCGCCGATTGAATAATCAAGCGCAACTCATTCACAATGGCCGCTTCGCATCACGCTTCGATGCGAAGCGGCCATCGTCACTCTTACTGCCAGAGAGCGATTTCAGTTCCAATGCCTCGCTCGCGCGCAAGCCGATAGACGCGAAGGGCGGTGGAAATGTCTTCGAGGGCGATGCCGTTTGATTTGAACAACGTGATGTCGTCGCGCGAGGTTCTTCCTTTCACCTGCCCGGCCACTATGCGGCCAAGCTCGACGACCGACTCCCAGACGATCACTCCGCGATCAATCGCCGCCAGCAGGTCTCCCGCTTCCATTCGTGATTGCTCGACGGAATCGACCGCTACGAGCGATGCGCGGCGAACCGCCTCGACGTCGATTTCGCTCTTCGAAAGAAAGTTCGATCCGATGGCGTTTATGTGCGCGCCGCTGCTGATCCACTCTCCCGCAAGCACAGGCTCGCGCGCGGCTGTGGCGGTGATGATTATGTCCTGATCGCGGGCGGCTTCTTCGGGATCATCGACAGGCAAGACAGCGACTCCGAGCAGCGCGCTCATCTTTTGCGCGAACGCTTCCCGGCGTTCGGCTTTGCGGCTGTAGGCTTTGATCGCTTTGATCGCGCGCGCAGAGCAGACGGCCATCAACTGACTCTCTGCCTGCCAGCCCGTGCCGTAGATGCCGACCCGCTGCGCGTCATCGCGGGCCATGTATCTGGTCGCCACGCCTGACGCCGCGCCGGTTCGCATCTGTCCCAATCGATCCGCTTCCATGATCGCAAGCAAATCGCCGGTATCGGATTCATAAAGCAGAACCAGAAACCGCGCGCCCTTGCGCGATGCAGTGTAGGTTTTCAAACCGTAAACGCCCAAACGACGGTCGCCCGCCGCCATCATGTGCAGTTGCGAAGCGGGCATAGCCACGCGATAGCGCGGGCGATTGGTGGCCGCGCCTTCAGCCTGATCCCGCAGCGCCTCTTCGACTGCCTCCATCGCCGTTTTCATATCGAGCAGTTGGGTGACGTGTGGTTCTGTGAGCAGTAGAGTCATAGACTTCATTTCGCCCAGTAGCCTGACCGCGCGCGCACGCTGGCATCAGGTTGACGGACTTCGACGCGAATCGTTCGCCAGCGCCCGTCGCGCGCGTCGTTGTCCGGGTAATAGCCTATCGTGTATTGCGAGCGCAGATTGTCGGCCACCTGTTTGTAGACCGCCGCGAGGTCTGTAAGCGCGCTGACCGGATAGACGCGCCCGCCCGCGCGTTCGGCCATCTGCTTCATATCGCGGTCGGCTATTCGATAAAGCCCTTTGGCAATCTCCGTTCTCGTCTCAGGAGTGATCGTGTGTCTCGACGTGAGTCGATCCGGCGAGTCGCTGTCGAATTCATCGTAGTAGCGATCAATCTGGCTCTGAGAAAGATTTATGTAGCCGGGATCGCTGCGCGGTTTTATGAGTCCTGCGATCAGGGATTCTTCGGTGTTGAGGGCGAGGAAGTAAACCGAGGCTCCCGATTTTTCAACCGCGCCCGCGACTTCGCGGTATGTCAGTCGGCTCGTCGAATCGACTCCGTCTGACATGCAGACTATGGCTTTGCGCCTCTGAATGTTTTTGAATGACTGGTCTGTGGCTGCCTGTCGAAGCGCGTCGTAAAACGATGTGCCGGTATTTGCGTTGAATCGCTGGTCAATCGAGCCTTCGGTAGAGTTGACCTCGTCGATAGCCACCTCGACTTGCCTGCGGGTGTCTTCGAATTCGGCGATGCGGGTTATCTCCCGGCTGAAGACTACGACGCTGATGCGGTCATCGCGGCGAAGCTCACTGAGGAAGCCGCGCGCTGCGCGTTTTATCAACTCGATATCGCTTTGCGTCGAGCCTGAAATGTCGAGCAGCAGCGTTATGGCGAAAGGCTCCTCGGTCGAAGCGAAGTGAGCGACCTTCTGCCTGATGCCGTCCTCATAGATTATGAAGTCTTCGGCGCGGAGCGATTTTGTCACCCGGCCTCCGCGATCTGTGACCTGAGCGGTCACTGTCACCAGATCGGTTTTGAGCCTGATCGATTCTTCCTGCTGCTGCTGCGGGCGGACAAAGGTCGCAACGAGCAGCAGAAACAGAATCGCGTTGCATGCAGTGAGCGTTTTCATCTTCATGTTCGGTTCATCAATCCTATCTCTCTGTCCGGTGAATTGCCAGCGACTCGCCGTTTCAGGCGCGATATGCTATGGTTGCTGGGATCGCGCTTATCTTTGCACGCGAGAATATCGACGCAGTTCCGGGAATTGGGTCCGGCCCTCGCCAGGTGATTTCTCTCCTGCAAGCGACAAGCTGAGTGTTGACCCTGACGCGACAGCGGGAGAGGCTGTCATCAGAGGGGTCTTTGATCTACAACAGGCTGGCAGCCTGTTGATGCTCTGAAAGCTTGAAGATTTGGGAACCGCAGGCTGGCAGCCTGCTCTACATCTACGGAGGAAGCAATGGCGAAAGTTCAGGAAGGCGACACCGTATCGCTCCATTACACTCTCACGCTCGACGACGGAATGATCGTCGATTCGTCGGAAGGAGGCGAGCCGCTCTCTTTCACCGTAGGATCGGGAGAAATAATTCCGGGCTTTGACGAGGGCGTGCGCGGGATGGAAATCGGCGAGGCTCGCGAAATCACCATCGCCCCTGAACAAGGCTACGGCGAATACAGAGAGGAGATGGTTTTGACTCTCCCGCTTTCTGCTTTTCCTCCCGGATCGAACCCCGCTGTCGGGCTGGGAATCGAAGTGCCGCTCCCGTCAGGCGAGACTCACCTCTTCAGAATCATCGAGGTCAACGGCGACGATGTGACCATCGATGGCAATCATCTGCTTGCCGGAGAGACGCTTCATTTCCGCGTGCAGCTTGTCGAGATCGAAGAGTAAATTCCGCTCTACCGCTTCTGACCTGAGATGTCTTACAATCCGGCTTCGTCTTTCAATCGGGTGATAAGGAGGTGGCAGTATTGACTGAGCCGGTACGAATCGGCATCGACACCGGAGGCACATTCACTGATTTCGTCGTCGCGCGCGCCTCAAGCCTCTCCGCCTTCAAGCTCCCCTCGACGCCGCACGATCCAGCCGAAGCCATACTTCGCGGAGTCGCGCGCATTCTGGCTGAAATCGGATCATCAACTCCCGACATAGTTCACGGAACGACCGTCGCCACCAACGCCCTGCTTGAGCGCAAGGGCGCGCGCGCCGCTCTCATCACCACAGCAGGCTTCGAGGACGTAATCGAGATAGGCCGCCAGAATCGGCCCGACATTTACAACTTCTTCGTCACGCGCCCCGCGCCTCTCGTTCCTGCCCAACTCCGGTTCGGCGTCAATGAAAGGACCGGCCCCGACGGATCGATTCTCATCGCTCTCGATGAAGACGGCCTCGAAAAAACGATCAAAGAGATTTCCGCGCACGGGGTCGAATCGGTCGCGGTGTGCCTGCTTTTTTCATTCGCCAATCCTGACCACGAACGACAGATAGCCCTCGCGCTCCGCTCGCTCGAAGTTCCGGTTTCACTCTCGCACCTGATACTGCCTGAATATCGCGAGTACGAGCGCGCGTCTTCTGTCGTCATCAACGCTTATCTCGCGCCCATCCTGTCGCGCTATCTCGGCTCGCTCGCTCGCGGCCTCGAAGGACTGCGCGCAGCGAAGAAGCAACAAAGGACAAAGGATAAAGGACAAAGGACGAGTCTTCGTGTCATGCAATCAAATGGCGGATCGGTCTCCGCCGCGACTGCTGCCGCCGAACCCGTGCGGGCGATACTCTCCGGGCCTGCCGGAGGAGTGGTCGGCGCGCTGCGCGTCTGCTCGCTTGCTGGCATCAGCGACATCATCACATTCGATATGGGAGGGACATCGACGGATGTCGCGCTCTGCCGGGGAGAAGCCCGCACCACCAGCGAGGCTCTGGTAGCAGGACTCCCAGTGGCCGTGCCTGTAATCGATATTCACACAGTAGGCGCAGGGGGAGGATCGATTGCCAGAGTCGATGCGGCAGGCGCGCTGCGGGTGGGGCCGGAGTCGGCAGGCGCAGACCCCGGCCCTGCCTGCTACGGTCGCGGAGAAGAAGTCACTGTAACGGACGCCAACCTCGCGCTGGGGCGGTTTGGCGATGCGAGTCTGCTCGGCGGCGAGATGAAACTCGACCTTGCGCGAGCGAAGTTTTATCTCGACAAACTCGCTGCTGAGATGTCGCGCTTCACTGCAAAGCGGGTGAGCGCAGAGCAGGCCGCGCTTGGAGTCATTCGCGTTGCAAACGCGAACATGGAGCGCGCGCTTCGCGTCGTCTCGGTCGAGCGCGGACAGGACCCGCGCCTGTGTACGCTGGTCAGTTTTGGCGGCGCGGGCGGATTGCACGTCTGCGAACTCGCCTCGGCTCTGCGCGCGCGGCGGGTCTTCATTCCGCGCTCGCCCGGAACGCTTTCGGCTCTGGGAGTCCTTCTCGGCGATGTGGTCAAGGATTATTCGCGGACGGTGATGATGAAAACCGCGAGCCTCAATCAGTCAAAAGTGGAGCGCACCTTCAATGAGCTTGAGCGTCAGGCCCGGCGTGATCTTGCTCAGGAAGGATTCGGCAAGGATCGAATGAAGCTCGTCCGCTCTGTCGCCGTTCGATATGTCGGTCAGTCGTTCGAGATCGATGTCCGTTGGGGCAAAACTTTCGAGAAGACATTTCACGCCGCGCACCGCGAGCGATACGGATACGCTGATAGCTCGCGCCCGACTGAAATCGTTTCGCTCAGATTGAAGGCATCAGGCATCACCGACAAGCCGCGATTGCGCCGCGCCGCCGTAAGCCGTCGGAAAGCGGTAAAGCCGTCTCACGCCGCGCCGGTTTATTTCAACGAGAAGCCCTCGCTCGTTCCGGTTTATCAGCGCGATAATCTCCCGGCGGGCGCGAAGTTCCGAGGGCCTGCGGTCATCGTCGAATACAGTTCGACGACTCTTGTGCCGCCGCTTCGAGAGGTCGAAGTCGATGAGTGGCTGAATCTTATCGTCAGTTGATTCAATGCCCGGACTGGCGCTTTTTCCTGGCTTCCCAATCGATTGGAGACCACTGGCGGATTTCAGGGCGAAGGATTCCTCGAATCACATCCGGGTCCTGATCGATCAGGGCGCGCGCTTCGCCCTGGCTTTCGGCCATCAGGATAGTCATCCCGCCCGCGCCGTCTGCAAACGGCCCGGCCATTGCGACCTTGCCCTGTTCGTAGAGGCTGTGGATGAAATCGACGTGGTCGTCGAGCGGCTGCTCGAAGATCGATCTGCCTTCCGTCCACGCCGGGCCGGGATTGAAAAATACGAGAAAGCATTTTTTCATTCGGTTTTATCGCCTACAAACGGTTTCAGTCGGGCGGTCGCTCCCGGCAACTGCGCGAAGCCAATGGGCGCGAAAGCGACCGCCCTCGGACGGGGGCTACTGCAAGGATCAGCTTCCGGTCTGGCTCATGGCTGCCATGGCCTCCTGGCCTGCTGCGGTTATCTCTTCGACCGTGAGGTCCTTGATGTGAGTAGCGACTGACCACTGATGGCCGAACGGGTCGGCGAGTTTGCAGTAGCGGTCGCCCCAGAAGGCGTCTTCGAGCGGCATCTGAACGGTCGCGCCCGCTTCGACTGCCTGACCGAAAACCTCATCGACGTTTTCAACATAGATGTGAATCGTGACCGGGCTTCCGCCGAGCGAAAGGGGCGAGCGCGCTATGCCCTCGAACTCGCTGCACAAATAAAGCATCGAGTCGCCTATCCTCAGTTCGGCATGCATGATCTTGCCGTCGGGGCCGGCCATTCGCGCGACTTCGACAGCCCCGAAAGCCTGTTTGTAAAAATCGATTGCGGCGCTGCCGTCGCTCACGACTATGTGCGGGGTTATGGTGTGATGTCCTTCCGGTATCGGTTTTACTTCGCTCATTTCTTTTTCCTCCTGTGATGTGGTTATCGAAATTCCTGCTGACTGACTTCGCATGTCGGCTCTATCATCTGCTGATAAAGCCCTGCGCGGTGTTCTCCATCCTACGCGCTTTTGGTCAGAGCGCGCGTTGAAGGTCGTGTTTCGGATTCGGCCAGTTCCTTGAGCCTGCGCATCTGGCGGTCGAGCAATCGACGAGTGAACCAGCCGAAGAGCAGGCTCAGTAATCGCACGAACCAACTGGCCCGAATCATCTCTGCCGAATAATCCAGCCGAGTGCCTGAAGGCGTGAGGCTCAATCGATAATCCACTCTCATGGTGAATTGTCGGTTGCCTATGTCTATGGCCAGGCGTGTGGGTTTGTCGTATGCGATCACCTCGCCTTCGTACTCGCCCACGCGACCGCCTTCGCGGATTCTCTGAACGAATTTCGTTCCCGTCGGGTTGGCGCGATCCTGGCCTGAAGGGTAGATGGTCTCTTCGAGGCCGTCCATCCACAGCTTGATCTTTTCATCGTCATCGATCAATTCGAAGACGGTTCCGACCGAAGCGTTGATATCGAGTTGATAAGTGATTTTGCCCATCTCTCCTCCCCTGCAAAATCAGGCAGACTTTTTCCGCTCAAGATCGAGGGTCATCGACTCATCTTTTCCGTTGTTGCGAAAAGTCCAGGTCTGGACGAGGTGGTCTTTGTCCTTGAAGGTGAGCGTGAGCGAGCGCATGTGGCTGTCGGTGGGCTTGGCCAGATTGGTGGCATCGATGAAGGTGAAGTTCAAACTGCCCACCTCGCCCGTCGGCGACTGAGCGCGCATGCGAGGCTGGTTGCCGATCGAGCAGTAATGAGTCGCTATCAGCGAGTCGCCATCGAGGTGATAGAGAGTGATCATCGCTGATTCGCTGGCAGGCGAGAGCGTTTCCACAAGCGCCGAGCCGTTGGAAACGATCTTATAGGATACATAGAAGGGCTGTCCGTCATCGCCTTTGCCCTGCCAGTCGCCCGCAAGCGATTTGAGTTTTTCGAACCCGGCCTGACTGCGGTTCTGAGATGCAGCCGAATTCACCAACAAAGCGATTATCGAGAGTGACACAGACACGTATGTGAATCTTTTCATAACGCCATCGCTCCTTTCCTGAAGGTTGAAAGAAATAACAATCGCATGCTTTCCAGATCGCTTTTCCACCCCGCGTCGCATGCGGCGTAAAACTCGCCAGCAAATATCATTTCTTCGCTGCCTTGAATGTGAAGGCCAGCTTTGATTCACTGCTCTCGCCCAGGTAGAGTTTGCAGGTGTAAGAGGTGGGCGTGATGTCGGTGTAAACCTGCCTGATCGGGGTCTTCCGGATCTCGCCGACGAAAATCAGGTCTTTTCCTTCCCATTTCCCGACAGTGACAAAGGCGACTGCCTGCCAGTTGTCGAACCAATAGGATTTGTAAACCTTCTCTTCAACGTCCCAGAGAATTATCCCCTTGCCTGCGAAATCGCCCATCGGCCCGACCGAGTTGTAATCGGTTTCGATTGAAAGCCCGCCCGGCCCTCTTCGCGTTTTGACCGTCCCTCTCCCGTCGCCGCCCGAAAACCCCTGCGCGGGCTCGTGCTTTTCAACCACCTTCCAGTCCCCGACCTGAAAGCTGATCTTTTCCATCTCAAGCCCCGGTTTGGGCGCGGAATAACCTGCCTCGACTCCCTTACCCGACTGTTTCTCCTGTGCAACAACAGCAATCAGCGAGCAGAAGACTGCCGTCAGAACCGCAATGATCGAAAAATTTCGCGCTTTCGCCATTGAAGTTTTCCCCTTCCTTTTCTTACGTTTATTAGGCTCCGCTCCTGCTTTGTTTCAGATGCGCAACATCGTACTACAATCAAACAGGCGTTTCAAGTATAAAATGCGATCCGTTTGTAAAAAAATTGTGAAAGCCGGACACTGGTTCTCCTCATCGCGCTTCGACAGGGCGCGCAAGGCCAACTTTGACAGCCCGGCGACTGTGGCCTATCATCGCGCTATGAAAGTGCTCCGCGCCGCCGAGATGCGAGAAGTAGACCGTCTGACCGCAGTGCAATACGGCACGCCCGGCCTTCTGCTGATGGAGAATGCCGCCGCGCGGACGGTCGAGGCGGTTGAAAAAAAATTTGGTTCGGTGAGCGGTCGCCGCGCATTGATCGTCTGCGGCAAGGGAAACAACGGCGGGGACGGCGCTGCCATTGCGCGGCAGTTGCGTATGCAGGGGTGCGAGGTCGAACTCCTGCTCCTCGGGCGGATCGAAGACGCGCAGGGCGATGCGCGGATCAATTTCGAAATCGCAAAACGGATGGCCACAGGCGCAGCCTTTCGACTCACGGAAGTCGAAAGCGTCGAGCAGCTTCAACGCTCAACCGCCGCTTCATTCGATTTTATTTTCGACGCTCTTCTCGGCACCGGTCTCGCCCGTCCCGCTCAGGGCTTGTTCGAAGCGGCAATCGATGCGATCAACCAGATGGGGCCGAGGGCTGCGGTCATCGCCGTAGATCTTCCATCGGGCCTCTCTTCAGATTCAGCGGAGATAATCGGCCCGGCGGTTCGCGCGCATCTCACTGTGACTTTTACTGCGCCGAAACCTGCCAGCGTCCTTCCGCCCGCCTGCTTCCTTGGCGGGGAACTCGTCGTCGCGCAGATAGGCTCTCCCGCAGAGTTGATAATTGAGTCAGGCTCCCAGCTCAATCTCATCGAACGCGAGATGGTTTCTCTCTGGCTCGCCGCGTCGCGTCGAGGCGCGAGCGCCAACAAAGGCGACGCAGGCAAGGCACTCATCATCGCAGGCTCGCGGGGAAAAACGGGAGCGGCCTGCCTCGCCGGTCAGGGAGCTATGCGCGCGGGCGCAGGACTTGTCACAATAGCCACGCCCGTTTCTTGGCTGGCAGTCGTGGCGGCGGAATCTATTCCTGAATGCATGACCGAGCCGCTCGTTGAAACTGCCGACGGATGCGTTTCGTTTGAAGCCGCGCCGAGAGCTATCGAGCTTGCTTCCGCGCGCGACGTTGTAGCCATAGGGCCGGGGCTCGGTTCATCGGATGAATCGACTCGAAAGTTCGCGCGCGAGGTCGTCATCAACCGACCGCGCCCGGCCATAATCGATGCCGATGCGCTCAACGCGCTTGCGCCCTGGGGCGCGGAATTGCGGGGAAGCCGCGAGTTCCCGTTGATACTGACTCCGCATCCGGGCGAGATGGCCCGGCTCATCGGCAAAACAGTCGCAGAAGTTCTTGCAGACCGGGTTGAAGTCGCGCGCGATTTCGCCGCTGCGCACGATGTCATTCTCATACTCAAGGGCAGCCGCACTCTTGTGGCCGCGCCTGACGGAGAGGTCTACATCAACCCGACCGGCAACGCGGGGATGGCTTCAGGAGGGACAGGCGATGCGCTCACCGGAATCGTTGCCGGGCTGCTTGCGCAAAAGACGGATGATCCTCTGGGCGCAGCCATCGCCGCAGTCTACCTGCACGGGCTTGCAGGCGACATCGCCGCGTCGCGCGCAGGGACCAGAGCGATGATTGCCTCGGACATAAACGCCTCGCTCGGCCAGGCATTTATCGAAGCGGGCGGCGATGATGAAAGGTTCGACAGGTAATAACAGGTGTCACATCTCGATCCTTTTCTCGGCTCTCGCGTCACGCATTCCCCTGATGAAACTTTCGAACTGGGAAGAAAGATAGGGGAGGCTCTCACCGGTGGAGCGATATTTCTGCTCCGAGGCGATCTCGGCGCGGGCAAGACCCTGTTTGCCAAAGGCATGGCCGAAGGGCTCGACATAGCTGCCGAAGATGTGACAAGCCCTTCATTCACTCTCATCAATATTCATGAGGGCCGACTGCGGCTCTATCACATCGATCTCTATCGCCTCGACGAAGGCGCCTGCGAGGGCCTCGGCCTCGAAGAAATATTCGAAGACCCGCGCGCAGTGGTGGTCATCGAGTGGGCCGAGCGGCTCGGCTTTGCGCCCGTCGGCGCGATTGAAATCCGTATCGAGTACCTCTCAAATGCCGAGCGCAGAATAAAGATAAGCGAAACGAAAAAGTAAAAACTCCCGGCTGATTAAACCCTGTTTCCTGTCCGCGTCGTCCGATTTCGAGTCTCACTCCCGGTCGTTTTCTATGAGTTGAAGAAAATTCATCTTCGCGCCAAACTGAGAGCCGGTTATGGAGGTGACGCGAACCAGTTGCCCTTCGTGCGGCGTGCGGCTCGAACTGCCTGCCGATTTCGATACCGTAGTGTGCGCCGTCTGCGGCTCGCTCTATCGCGTGCGCAAGCGCAAAGACGCTATCCATCTGGTCGAGATAGCTCAAACAGATGACCCGGCAAGTAAGGGAAAACTCAGGGCGCTGGAAATCCTTATCAGCGAGCTCGACGAAGAGATAGAAGAGACCGGCTCGGAGGTCGAGGCATTGCGCAGCCGCGAGCAGGCCGGGCCGCTTCAACTCGGCTGCTCGCTGTTTGGCATCTTCTTGGCCGTCCTGCTGGTGGTTGCGCTGTTTATGCCTTTCGGGCGCGACTGGCTCGGCGGATGGATTTTCTACCTTTCGATAGCCGCAGTCGCGCTGCTGGGTCTTTTGAGAATGCGCAGGAAGTTCGTCAGCCGGGAGCAGGTCGAAGAATTGCGCCAGGAGCGATTGCGGCTCGAATCCCTGCTCATCGATCTGGTCGCCGAGCGCGACCGGCTGCGACGGCTCCGCGATCAAATCACAGAGGGCGATGAAGCGACAGCGGAAAACGACAACGGATGATCGCAACCTTTGCCCGAACAGAAAGCATCCAACCCCTCGCAGACAATGCCTGCAACTCCCACAGGTTCAAAACTGAGCCGTGCATCAGACACGTAAAGATTTTTGGAGGTGCAAAACAATGACTGGCATCAGAAGAAAAATGCTTGCGCTCGCAGTGG
>CAZPQE010000113.1:0-15008 GCA_964588615.1 uncultured Clostridia bacterium
TCAATGACCAGTTGAGAGTCGAAGATTTGCCTTTCATTGAGCGCGGTATCAATGCAGCGCTTGCCGGCTGCCGAGAAAGTCGCTGAGAGTATTGGCCAACTGTTTAGCACAACCATTTTCTGTATATGTCAAAGAGCGATATGAACTGCGAATCTAATCAATTACTGTGCCGAACACTTCTGTACTACGTGGTAACTTTCAGACGAGCGGCATGAAAGCGAGGGGTGTTGATCGAATGAAAGCACTCTTCAATGCGTCATCGCATAAATAATCACGTTGATTCCTACCTTGTAGGCCGCGAGGCCATACTTGAGTGGATAGCGCGGGTCATCGATCCATTCCCACGCATCTCCGAGGTCGCAGTTGCGCGCGATGAATGCAATCACTCGCCCGCTCTTGTTTTCTATGCCCATATAATGCGGAACATAGCCGCCCTTCTCATGCGTCACTCCACGACCCAGCCACGATCCTATGCCCGGAACCTGTACCACTTCATCTATGTCGAAATAACAATGAAAAAGCGTGTGATCGCGCGGCAAATCTTTTATTTCGTATTCGGGAAATACCCGCTTCATCTGCTCGACAACGTTTTCCCATTCGTACTCGCCCCAGAAATCATCCAGAAATAAAAACCCGCCCCGCGCGACGTATTCGCGCAATCGCGCGGCCTCTTCTTCCGATAGCTCAAGATAGCCCGGCTCGACGAAATATATCAGCGGGTGATCGTAGAGTTTGTCATCGAGAATGGTGAGTTGCCGAGGCTCTGCCGAAATGTTCAGATTAGTCCCCGACCATTCGCGCACGCCTATGATGAAATGATAATCGGCTTCCGGGTAATCAACTGCCCACGATCCATAACGCCGCCCTCCATAAGCCGAATTGTAGATCGTCCTTACGAAAGTGAACTCCCCCGGCCCTCTCTGCTCTTCTCGCCCCGGATGCGGAATCGCGCCCATCCGCGCCTGACCGAGCACGGTGGCGACGAGAATGCATATACACAGACATAGACAGACGATTCGAAACATGTCATTGGTCATTTGTCACTTGTCATTCGTCCTTTGTCAGTTGTCACTTGTTATTCGAAAACAAATGACAAAGGACCAATGACAAAGGACAACTGCCTAATCCATTTTCGGATGCCGCGTGTGCCACTCGGTCGCCCGCTCGAACGCAAGCGCGACTCTCAGTGGCGCGGCCTCGTCGTATAACCCGCCCGTAAACATTATCGCCTGCGGAAGACCTCCGACAAATCCGCACGGCACAGTCACCGCCGGATGGCCCGTCAGGTTGGTTATCAACAAGCTCGCGCTCCCCGGCGCGGGCGAAACGAACACATCCCACTCGCTCATCAGTTTATCCATCTCGCGCGCAAGGAGCGTGCGCGCCCGCTGCGCGCGAATGTATTCGACGGCGGGGATGAATCGGGATGTGCGAAATGTGTTGGGCCAGTCGTTGGGGCTTTGACCCGATAGCTGATTCACTCGTCCGTCGCGCGTGATGTCGTCGAATGCCGCCGCCGCTTCTGCCACAAGTATTATGCGCAAACTCTGAGTCGGGAATTTCGGCAACTCGACTGGCTGCAAAAGGGCTCCCGCTCCTTTGAGCGCGTCGAGCGCCGTTCGATAAACGGCTTTGCGCTCTTCATTGCCCTGCTCGAATTCCGCTTTCAAATATCCTATGCGCATATTCGAGAGCAGCGCGTCGGGAGTCCAGTTGAATGGAGTATCCGTCACCGTTATGTCCCGCCCGTCCGGGCCGTAGATAGCATCGAGCACAAGGGCGCAGTCTTCCACGCCGCGACAGATAGGACCTATCTTGTCCATAGTCCAGCTGAGTCCCATCGCCCCATATCGACTCACTCTGCCGTAAGTCGGGCGAAGCCCTACGACTCCGCAGCGCGATGATGGAGAGATGATCGACCCAAGAGTTTCGGTTCCGAGAGCGAATCCGACAAGCCCCGCCGATGTCGCTGACGCCGAGCCTGCCGACGACCCGCTCGACCCCACTCGCTCTTCTTCCACCTGCCACGGGTTGCGGGTCATACCCTTGAACCATCGGCCTCCCTGAGCAAGCGCGCCCATAGAGAGCTTGGCCACAAGCACCGCGCCCGCTTCGCGCAATCTTTCGACGACGGTCGCGTCGTAATCGATCATCTGATTTTGAAAAGGCTCTGCGCCCCAGGTCGTAGGATAACCTTTCGTAGCGAACAAATCTTTTGCGCCCCAGGGAATTCCGTGCAGAGGCCCGCGATATTTGCCGCGACGTATCTCGCGCTCTGCCTGCTGGGCCTGACCGAGAGCCTCGTCTTCCATCAGCGTTATCACGCAAAGCAGCCGGGACCCGTGCTTTTTCAATCGCGCAAGGTACATCTTCGTGAGTTCGACGGGCGAAATCTTTCTCGTTCGAATGAGGACGGAAAGTTCGGCGGCGGTGGCAAAGCAGAGGTCTTCTATCGAGTTGAATTTCGGAAGATCAGCGCGGCTGTTTCTTTTCCGGCCTGGCAGGACGGCGAATTTCTTGCGCGGGCGCAGCGGATGAAAAGAGAAGGCCGGTTCGGTGTCGAGCGGGATGTCTATCTTGCGAAGAGTTTCATAGCTGCCGAGATTGTTGTTGACTCCCGAAAGGGCCATCGCTTCCTGCGCGTCGGTAAGCTCTATGCCGATGAGTTGCTCGGCGGTGTGGAGCATCTCTTTGGTGATGCGCTGCTGCTGCGCCTGTTGTTGTTGAGCGACGGCGGCGCGATGGGGCGCGACGGCGGCGGCTCCCACAGCCGGGAGCAGTTTGACGAAAGCGCGCCGGTCCAATTCGCTTGATCGATCTTCGCTTCGAGGTTTTGCGGGGTCGCTGTTTTTTTTCTTCATGGTCTCCTGATTTGCGAGGCAAAAGGCAAAAGTAACCGCTCGAGGCAGGCTCTCTGCTTGCGCCAAAAATCACTATAGAGATCAAGAAAATGTTTTTGTTCGTAGTCCCGGCTTGAGGCGGAAGTTTCGCCTGACGCAGCTTCCGCCTCAAGGCTCGACTACGAACTTCTTTTCTTGAAGTCTATACTTTCAAGTTCCGACTCCGGTTACTCGGATTTGCGCAAAATCTCCCGCGTCCAGGCGTGATCGAGAAATCTCTGCTGCAATTCTCCGGCATTGGCGGCAAGTCGCTTGATAGCCGCCGCGCTCTGCGCCCAGTGATCGCGGGCGTCTTCTCCGCCCGCTTCGAGTATGCGGGTTGCCGTCGCAGGCGCGCGCCAGCAGGCAAGCGGCGCGTCGTCTCCGTTCAAAATTTCGATTGTCTGCTGCGCTTCCGTGCGCGCGGGCGCGAGGGTTGGAAACGGAAGCCATCATAAGGAAGCTTGATCTTACAATCCCGCTACCCGCGCCAGCAACCGCGCTTGAATCATCGATAGTTCGGTTTTGCGGGACTGACGGCGGGCGCAGCACAGGGGAGAGTCGTTGCCCCTGCCGTCCTGTTTTCACCTGACGATGAATCCTGCGGGCGCGAGGGTCGCTCGCGCTTCCGGGTTGTAGTAATCATAGATGATCGAAGGCGCGCTGCGAGCGCGAATGCCGTATCGCGGGCGGAATTTGAATTCGAACCGGATGCCGCCCGCGCGCGGCCACAGATAAACTATCACCCGGTCAGAAAGCACATCATACCGGCTCAAATCCCAGTCCGATTGCGTCTTGGCAAGGTCGAGCGAAGCGCGGTCAACGTCCGCTCCGGGCGGAAGCCCTATCTCGGCAAGCATCATCCCGTAGCCGCGAAACCCGCGTCGCTCGGCTTCGACCCGACAGACGATCTCTTCTCCCGCGCGAGTTTCCGTCTTGTCGAAATCTACCTTGAGTCGCAGCGCGCTGCTCGATTCCATCTTCACCGCCTCATGGCCTGCCTGCTTCGCCCAGGGAATGAAGTGAGTCGAAACTACCTGCGCCGATGCAGTCATCGCTCCCGCGTCGCGTTTGATCTCGACGCGATTTGCGCCCGCGCGCAGGAACGGCGAAAGATCGAACCTCACAGGCCCGGTCATCTGATATCCGTGCGGCAAATCAACCGATCCGACCGACCGCCCGTTGACCGCTATCTCAGCGCGCCCGGCGGCTGCCGATTTGCCCGCATCCTGTTTCAGTATCAGAGCCAGCATCGCGTCGAGCACATTGACGGTCGCCTGCGTCGAATACCACACGCCATATCGATCCTTGTTCCTGATGAGGAAGATCATCCCGCGATCAACCAGAGAGTCTTTCGACTCCCGTGACAAAGCCTGAATTGCGAGCGCGGTCGTTTCGATCCTTCCGGCAAGTCCCCAGCCGCAGAACGGAGTGTTGGCTTCGATCGCCCAGTAAGCCGCCCCGTTTTCATCGCGCGCCATCGAGCGCAACTTCTCGCAGGCTTTCCGCGCCGCTTCTTTTTCGCCTGCGTCGGCGGCAGCCAGCGCGAGCGAAGCCGTAAGATAAGGCTCATTGATTTCATCAGCGCGTTTGCTCAGATAATCGAGCGCGCGTTTGATGACGCCGCTGTTTGTGACATTCGCATCCTGTTTCAAACGAGAGGCTGCCAGAGTGCGCGTCACATAAGCCGTTGTCAGCGTGGTCTCGCCCGACATCTCTTCGCCGTTCCAATGACGCACCGCCCAGCGGCCATCGCTCTCCTGATGTTTGACGAGCCACTCGCCGGCTTTCCGCGTCACCTTCTCATCGATTGCGATCAACGAGGATGCGTCTTCGAGGAAGCGCAGCGCGTAAGCAGTCAGAGCCGCATCAGCCCGTATCTGGCTCCAGTAAGAAAAACCGCCTTCTTCATCCTGATGGCCGATCAGTTGTTCGTAGCCCGCCTGCGCGTAGCGCAACGACCTCTGCGCGGCGGCGGGAAGCTCTTCGCCTCGCTGTTTGTAGTATCGCAGCGAGAGCAGCCCCGGATAGGCCGACGAAATAGTCTGCTCGGCGCAGCCATAAGGACGCTGCATTATCGCTTCGATGCTCTCGACTATGTGAGAGAGCAGGTTCGGATAGATTCTCAATTCGCCTTCGATTGAATTTCCTATCGCATTCTGAGGCACATCGATTTCGACAGAGGTTTGTTCATTGAAGAGCCTGCCTGTGGTCTGGACTATCTCTTCGCCGTCGGGACGGACAGTGACAGTTTTTTCAATCGCGTCGCTCATTTCAGCGCCGTAGCCGGTCACTCGCTGACGGCCTTCTTTTATGGGCGCGATTGCGCGGAACTCGAACACCTCGCGCGCCGCTTCGCCCGCAGCGACCGAGACGCGCTTTCGCCGAGGGCCGATGAGCGCAAACCAGCTTTCAGGCTTGATCTCCGCCGCGACTGTCTGCGCCTTGTCGAGATAATTGCGCAGCACGATGGGGAGCGCGATCTCGTCGCCTTCGGTCAGAGCGCGCGGCGGATCGTGATCGATGAAGAAAGGCTGAAAGGCTCGGATGTCGCGCTCAAGTATGGCCGCGCGCCCGTCGAGGGTCGAAGCGACGACGGCCATCTTCCAGGTGGTGATGTTGTCGGCGAGGTTGAATTTCAAACGAGCGCGGCCCCGCGAGTCGGTCTCTATCTCAGGCTGCCAGAGGAGAGTTTCAGGAAAATACTCTCTCAGGCGCGGAGTCGAAAGCTGCGCCTCCACTTCGATGCTCCCCGACGATCCCGACTTCGTTATGATGTTGATGCCGTTCTTCGATTTCACCGGGCTATCCTCATTTCCGATCTGCATCGATACGGACCTGTCAAGTGTCATCAGCGATTCCGACGCGCCGCCCCTGACTTCCACAGTCTGACTCGCCCCGCCGGGGTAGAGAGTCGCATCAATTTTTGTGACATCTAACGAAGAGACCGTCACCTGCGTGCAGGTGCTGCGGGCGAATCCGCTGGCTTCGAACAGCACTTCGTAAATCCCGGTCGGCAAATTCGACAGTGTATATTTGCCTTCGCCATCCGTCTTCGTTTCATAAACCAGCTTTGCCGACAGGTGCGTGGCTTTGACCAAAGCGTCGGCGATAACTGCGCCGCTTGAATCAGTGACTGTGCCGGCCATCGTGCCGCTCTCTCCATTGAGCGCGAACGGAACGATGGGCTGCGGCTTGCTTTCCCGCGCTGATCGTTCGGCGACGATGCGCGAAAAGATCGCTGCGTTGAAGTCGTCCGCCGTTCCTTCCTCCTGATCCGGCCCGCCGCTTCTGAGTGTTACGAAACTGGTCTGTCGCGTCACTGGCGTGACTTCCGCGCGATACTGAGGCTCGCTCCCATAAACTGCATAAGTCCCAAGCGCAACCCGATCCGCATAGCTCGCTTCGGTCTTGAATGTCGCGTAGCAGCGCCGCCCCCACGCATCGATCAGGTTCTCAAATTCGATGCCTGCTGTCAGAAGAGCTTCTCTCAACTCCGTTTCGTTTTGCGGAAAGCGCGAAGTTCTCTTGAAATAATCCGCCAGCGCCGCCTCGATCTTCGCTCGCTGTTCAGCAAAGTAATCGATGCGTGAAGTCCAAACGATGAAATCGTCAGCGTCGGCGGAGATTTCTTCCATCTGTCGATTCGGCCCGGCGCTGATCAGGCTCACTGTGAAATGAATTCCATTTATTCCGAATTCCGCCCGATAAGGGCTGCCCCACCGGTCGCGCAACTGATCGAGGTCCAGCCCCTCGCGCATCAGTTCGCTTTTGAGCGTAGCCCGGTCGCGGATATACCCGGATGATCGATTGTGAAAGCTCTCGACTGCGCGATCTATCTTTTTTCCGTGAGCCGTGAAGTAAGGCCAGCGCATCCGGTCGGTCGCCGCAAAATCGTCCGATGTGTCAAAGCGTTTGTCGGGTCCGGCGCTCACGACCACAAGCGTGTCTTCTATGGTTTGAATCGAGAACTCGGCGCGATAAGGCGTCCCCCATGGATCGCGCAAACGATTGAAGGCAAGCCCGGCGTCTGAAAGTATGGATTCGAGCGAAGTGACATCGCTGGGGTGCTCATCATGATTTTTGTGCCGCGCGCCGAGCGCCATCCTCACCGGCAGGAGTTGCCAGAAGAGGGCGCGCGAAAACACATTTTCGGGTTTCAGCCTGTATCTGTCCGAGCCGAAAACGCGCGTCCAGTTCTGCGGGTAATGATTGAGCAGGATTTCAGCGACCAGTTCCAGTCCTTCAGGCAGCCCCTTTGTCGGATCGATCCTTTCAAGGTCTTTTCTTCTTACAGGGCCGAGGCGCTCGTAGTCGTCGCGGAACTGATCAAGAAAGCCGCTCTCATATCCGAACTGCTGATCGGCCTGCGCCCGCTCTTCGACCGCCCGGTCATAAACCACGACGCCCAGCGCGCTTTCTACCGCGCGTCCGTCTTCTTCCCGCACGTCGAAAACGACCTCAGCCTCCTGGCCCGGTCGATATTCCTTTCGCCCGCGCGCATCGATCTTCAACCCGCGCGGCTGCGGATAAAGCACCGAACGCGAGCTTTCGATGGATTCCTGCTCGCCCGTCTGATTCAGACGGGCGCGAATCGTAACCTCGCCTTCGAAGTCTTTCGAATAAGGAAAGATGACCAAAGCGCGGCCCTGTCGCAGACGAGCGATCTTCGACGCGAGGCTCTTGTAACGAGAGGTCGCTTCGACCTGAAGCGAAAGCGTCGGGTCGCTGGAAACGATGCGGGCAAAGATCGGCTCGCCCGCTCGATGAAACGTCTTGCCGGTATCGATGCGGATGACCGGCTGCGCGCCCAGGTAATGCCACCAATCTTTCGTCCTGCTGCCTTCTTTCCCCTGCCGGTCGCGCGCGACAAACTCAAGCTCAGGCCCGGCTCGATATCCGCGCGCGCGGACCATTGGCCAGTGAACTTTCAAATCAGCGACTTTGGCAACGCCATAGCGATCGGTCTTTATCCTCCTCAGCAGTTTTTTATTCGAAGCATCGGTAGACAAGCGAGACTGATCTTCTACCGTTTGATTGATTTCGACATCGCACTCAGCGGGCGAGCCGTCGGCATAGTAAGTCGAGACGTAGAATTGAAACGGGAAGCCCTCGGTCTGGCGGTTGTTGGCCTCGACGACGTAGACGTGTACAGGCTCTCTGGTGATGCGTATATCGAACCGGCGTCTTTCGGTGCGGCCCGTCGTGAGGTCGGTGACATAAGCGGCATAGTTGATATCGCGCGAGCGCGAGTAGTCCGAATCTTCAAAGTCCTTGTGATCCGCTTCGAGATTGATCCTGGCTGTGAAGCGGCCCTCATTGTCGAGTTCGCCTTCATAGTGGTCGCCTTCCTCGATTTCCCATTTCTGCTCGCGGAAATTCCACTGGCGGCCCGCCTCTCTAACGACTTTCACGCGCCCGCGCGCGACCTTCTCGCCGAAGATGTAATCGGCGCGCACTTCGACCTCGGCGTTTTGTCCCGGCAGATAGTACTGACGATCCGTCTTCGCCGCGACGGTGAAGTTGGGCAGGTCGTAGCGGCTTATCTTGACCGCCTGCTGGGCGCTCGATTCGCGGCGTTTTCCTTCGCTTATCTCGACATAGATCAAATACTGGCCGAGCCGCGCAGTTTGAGGGATCGGCCACTCGAAGCTTGCGACGCCGAAGCGCGAAGTCCTGGCAGCGACGCGAAAGAGAGTGGTGTATTCAGGGTCTTCGATCCTGACCGTAACGGGCGCGTCGGCCACAGCGCGTCGAGACACCATATCGCGGACGAGCAGGCGCGCGCGGAGAGTCTGACCGGGTTGATAAATCGGTTTGTCAGGGCTGATGGCGATCCACGCCAGATGCTCGATGGAAAAATCCTCTTCGGCTTCCTGCTCGAATCCGCCGAGCCTGCCCGTGATATGGATTCGAAACGTGCGGGAAGAGGTTTTCTCAGGCAGGCGGAAATCGAAAATGGCGTAGCCGTCGCGGTCGGTCACTGCCGAAGATTCGATGTCAGGCGCGCTGTCGTCGTCGAAGAACCTGACCCGCGCGTCTACGCTCACGCCTCTGACCGGATGGAGTTTTGCCGGATGAATGGCGCGCGCGGCCACGCGATAGACTTCCCCTTCAGCCGCATAGTAAGACGAAGCGATTTTCAACTCGAACAACTCGGGCGTGATTTCCGAAATCGAGATTATGCCTTCGACCTCACCGATTCGATAACGCAGGCGATGCCAGAGCAACTTCGAATGGTCGCTCAAGTGAAGCGACGCAGTCGACAGATTCAACGCCAGTCGGCTTTTGCCCGGACTGATCGAAACCTGGCGCTCGTCTTCCGCACGAACCTTGTTGCTCGCCTCGATGAGTTCAAGACGGATGCCTGCCTCTATCGCTCTGGCCGATGGGTTTTCGATTGCGAGCGAGACATCTATTTTTTCTTCCTGAATCCAGGCCCTCGTTTCCGCTTCGTTAACCCGCAAGGTGACGCCGGCCTGGCCGCTCGTCCAACTCATAGCGATGGGGAAAAAAAGAGAAAGCAGTATGACTGCTGTTTGACGCATGGCGTCCTCCTCCTGTGCCTGACTGCGCGATTGGAATGGTGAAGTTGTCTTACGGCTGATTCGATGGGCTGGTATGAATCAGCTTTTTTCGTTGTCGCCGTCGAGAGAATGCGCCGGTCGCGCCCGCTTGCGCACGGATTTCCGGCATCGGCCAGCAATGCGTCCGTTTTGTCGAACGGATTTTCAGCATTCACCTGACCAGTCAAATTGAGTTGACGGATAACTACGGCGAAAGCCGTTCGTAGAGTTCGAACTCCGATTCGGCCTGATCCAGCAGCCCCAACCGGCGATAGGCTTTGCTCAGATAGTAGTGGGCCAGCGGGTAATCCGACTTGATCGAAAGAGCAAGCTTGAGTTCCTCGATCGCCCGGCGCGTCATCACGTCGTCGAGCGAGCGGCTCGACATCGCTTCATAAGCCACCCCAAGCTGGAAATGCCCGTCCGAATCGTTGGGCGCAAGACGTATGAATTCTTCGAGCATCTGCGCCGCTTCTTCAAAAAGTCCAGTCTGATTGAGGGCTGCGCCGAAGTTCAGATAAAACGTCTTGACCGTCCGGGTGTACTCGGCATCAGGCAATGCTTTTCGATACTCGATAGCGGCGCGAGAGTGATCGCCTGAGGCCTGAAAAGCGAGCCCGCGCAGATGATGCGCCCGCGCGCTTAGGGGGTCGACTTCTATCGCGCGGTCAAGATAGCTGGCGGCGCGCGGCGCGTCCTGACTGGTCAGATAATATTTGCCTAAATCGATCAGCGTGTAGAAGTGACGGGGATCGATTGCCAGCGCCTTCTGCCAGGACTCGATTGCGCCCTCTTCGTCTTTGCGCGCAAGCTTCAACTCGCCCCGCATGCTGAAGGCGCGGGCGGTCTTGGCAATCTCAAGCGAGTAATCGACGAATCGCTCGGCTCGACCCTGATCGCCGCGCTTGACCGAGGCCAGCGCGCAGTCGATGAAAAAGTCCGATTGATGCCGCGCGTCTTCTCCAAGCCCGTCCGTGTACACAAACGGCGACGACGAATGCGCCAGCAGTTCGTCGACGTTTCTCAGCACGGTCTCTTCCGCAGTGCCGACCCTGCGCGGCGCGCTGAATTCGATCAATGCGTTGTCGTCGGTGTTTATCTCCGCGCCGCGACAGAACAGATCGACTTCCTTAGGCCCCATATAAAACCGCGACAGGAGATCAGGCACCGACGAGGTGTCTATGCGCCGGAGATCGGCGGCGACTTTTTCATCCCGCAGATGCGAATCGATCACAGTGAGATCGAGCCTTCGTTCTTTCTTGCTGCCCAGCAGCATCAGGTCGCCCTCGGCTCCGCGAAAGAGATACACATGAGGGAACGCCAAGCGGAAAGTGGCCACCAGGGTTTTTACATCTTCGGGCGACATCTCGTAAATCTGCAACCACTGACTGAACAATCCGTCTTCTTTCAAACACTCGGCGCCGCGCTTGAAGTATTCGAGGGTGAACAGATTGGCCACGCCCGTCAGCCAGGGGTTGGACGGTTCTGAGACTATCACGTCGAATTTTTCGCTGGTGGTGTAGATGAAATTCCTCCCGTCGTTGGCGACCATTTTCAGACGGGGGTCTTCGAGCGGGCGGTGATTGTATTTTTCGAAATGGCGCGAGGCTTCTATCATCGCAGGCTCAAGCTCGACGCAGGTCACACGCTTGACGGGAAACTGCTCGACCGACCCCAAAGTGATTCCGCTTCCAAGCCCTATGACGAGCACGTCATCGGTCTTCTCGCGCACAAGCAAAGGCAGACTGCCGATCAAAACCTGCGTGGGCATATCGCCTGCGGTCGAAGCTTCGGGTTTGCCGTTGGCCTTGAGCACGCGACCGCCGCCCTGCTGTTGAACGGAGATGGTCGCCGTCACGCCTTCCTTGTAATAGATCGTCTCGCCCTGCCCGCTGCGGATGTAGCGGTCGAACTCCTCGCGGCTCATCTTTGTCAGCGACGGCGCGTAGCGATAAACCGCGCTCGACATCGCGTCGGAATCCCACGGCGGCTCTACGGCCCAGACCAGCGCGACCAGAAGAATGGAGGCCGCAAATCCTGAGACCGCTCTCAAAGGCCGAGCCGATTTCTGTTTCTGAGCGCGAAAGACGGCGACGAAAAGCGCGGCGGCGACTACGAAATTGAGCGCAGAGGCGAGGCGCAGACTGCCCAGAAGGCCGAGCCAGGGAATGAGTATGAACCCGCTGGCGAAAGAGCCTGCTATCGCGCCCAGCGTGTTGGCGGCGTAAGCCTCTCCGACCGTGCGCCCCGACGAAAGCCCTCGCGCGCATATCCTCACCACCAGAGGAAAGATCGCTCCCAGCAGCAGCGTCGGCAGTATCATCACCATCGAAGCAACCAGCAATCGCGCAAACAGCAGCAGTCCCAGCGCGGAGTTTTCAAACACTCCGTAAAGCCGGACGAAAGCGTAAGGCAGATCGTCGAACCAGTATGCGCCCGCTATCGAGGTTATCCCGACGCCGAGTTCGAGCAGCGCGAAAAAGATGACCGGATGGCGTATGCGGTCGACGAAGCGCGATATGATCGAAGCCCCAAGAGCGAGTCCGATCAAAAACGTCGTCAGCATTATGCTGAAAGCGTAAACCGACGAGCCGATGACCAGAGCCAGCACGCGGCTCCAGATAACTTCGTAAGACAGCGCGACGAATCCGCTCACTGCGAATGCCGCAAGCGAGGCGACGACTTCCGAATTCGAAACCGGGCGCGGCAGCAGGGTCTTCTTCGAGCTCTTGCGGGCGAAGAAAGAAAACAGCGGCTTCGATCCGCGTCTCGCGCGCGACGGCAGGGCGATCTTTTCTTTGCCCGCTTCATGCCTCCGCGAAAGATGAAGCGTGGCCAGCCCGAGCAGGATGTTGATCGCGGCTGCCGTCATAGTCGAAGCCTGCATGCCGAGCGCGGGTATGAGAATGAATCCGGTCGCAGCGGCCCCCAGCACCGCGCCGAAGGTGTTGAGCGAGTAGAGCGCGCCTACCCGCAGGCCCAGGTGCTCGGTTTCGCGCGCGTAATAATTCGACAGCGCCGGAAGAGTCGCGCCCATAAGCGCGGTCGGAATGATCAGCGCCAGGGCGGCAAACAGGAATCGAACCGCGCTCAGAGCGATGAAGGAAATTTGCAGAGCGCCCCACATCGCGTGATAGATGTCAGGCAACAGAGCGAATATCAAAGGGACGGCCAGACCGTATAATCCTATGCCGATTTCCAGGAGTCCGTAGAGGCGCAACGGGCGGGTCGTTTTCTCCGCGCGTCGGCCCATGTAAAAACTGCCCGCAGCCAGCCCGCCCATAAAGACCGTAAGCACGGTGCTGACGGCGAAGGTGGTCGCGCCGAATACGAGGACGAGTTCTCGAACCCAGATGACCTGATAGACCAGGCCGCTGAAACCGGAGGCGAAGAAACAGAGCAGGATGATCCAGGCGGCGCGCGACCGGTCAATGCTTCTTACTGCGTTCGAGTTGGCCATCTACCCCAAAAATCATCGGATCAAAAATCAGAGCGCGCAACACGGAGGTCACTGCAAGCCGCGCGACCGTGAACCTATTTTTACAGAGCCGGGTTCGGGTGACAAGCCTATCCGCAGATTTCGCAGATTCCGTTCGGAGATTTTCGCAGACGGGGCGCAGCTATTTGCTCAGGGTGAGCCGTTCGATTTCTCTTCCGCGCTCGTCGAAGCAGGCGATTGATCGCGGCGGCGCGCTGATTTGATATTCGCGCCCCTGGATGCGCACTTTCTTTTTCGCCGCGCCGTCTTTGGCGTTGAGCAGAGTCAATACGAGACGGCCATCGTCGCCTCGCACCGCCCAGTGACTCTGATCGCCGCCCTGAAAGAAAATCACTTCGCCCTTCCAGGCAAGCGTCGAGTAGAGATGATAGACCCTCCCGGCGGGCGTGAGATGCCATCCCTGCGAGCGGTCTTCCTGAGTGAGCCTCGCGTCGCGGTGTCCGCTCACCGTCACCACTTTTCTTCCGTCCGACCAGTAGAGCACCGAATGATACGGAACGGCATGAACATACATCGCCTCGATTTCGGGACGGGCCATAAGTTCGGCCAGTTTGCGCGCGAACTCAAGCGCGTAGTCAGTCGTCAGGTGCGGATTTTCCTTGAGGCTCGAACGGATGTTGAACTCGGTGACGAGATATCGCATTCGCGGAGCGAACTCTCTCACGGCTTTGTTGAAAGCATCGATTGTGTTCGAACTCACTCCGCGAGCGTAGAGGTGCAGCACGCCGTAGATGTCGCTTCGATTCTTGAGGTCGATTCGTTTGGACAATGCCCTGAGCATCCGCTTGTTCCATTCATTGTCTGAAAGTCTGGTCGGCGTTTTGTTTTCGTTGCCGACCGTGAGCGGGAGAGCGAATCTGACTCGAAGCGAGGCGAGAGACTCGATGATATCGGCTGCGCGCTCGGCGTACTGTTCGGGCTGCCAGGGGCGGCGGCTGAGGTGAGGTTCATTCGAAAGCTCGACGGCGACGAGCTTCTTTCTCGACGCGCGACGGATGAAATTCTCCACGACATCAATAGCTGTGTCAGGGCCTTCTTCGACGTTGACGCCGAGCACGGTGGTGAAGTCGTGGTCAGCGACATAATCGAAGTAATCATCGATTGGGAACCAGGGGTATTGGTTGGTGGTTTTGTTTTCGGATTTGATATCTTCGGTGGCGCGCTCTCCGCGCGGGCTGTAGATTCCGCTGAATGAGAGTCGAAAGCTGCGCACTCCGGCAGACTTGAAACCGCGAGTCATAGCCCTACCTTTGCGCGAGTCCTGCCAGGCTTCGATCAACGGGTGAGGCCAGGAGGAATAAAGCATATCAGCGCCAAGCGTCGGCGCTCGATGCCCGGTGAAGCGATCAGGCGTTGCATTGCCGCCAGCAAGCGACGAGGGCGACAGAATGCAGAACAATAGTATCAGTGAAAGAAACCTTTTTTTCATGACGGCCCAGGTTCGATTCTATCACTCGCGCGCGGCGTTGCTTGATTTTTGCCTTTGACTTACGGCCCGCGTTGCGAAAGAATCCTTCTGTCGGCGCACAAGCCTCCACAACGCTGGGCAGGATAATCACTCAACGACTCTATGAACCACGCTTTGAACAGAGCTTTTCTGCTGCTCGTCTCCATCTTCTTACTGACCCAATCGGGTGCGGCTACGGTCGTCATACTTCCGACCGATGATGAAATGATCGTCGGCGCGCGCGCCATCATCACTGGCCGCGTGCTTGCAGTCGACTCCGCGCTCGATGCGGCTCAAAACCGCATATTCACCTACACGACCATCCGCGTGCAGGAAGTCATCAAGGGCCATATCACGAGGCGCAAGATCACGCTCAAGGAAGAAGGCGGTATCCTGATGGAAGGCGGCAGTGTAGTTTTCGGCACACCTCGATATTCGCCCGGCGAAAGAGTCCTGCTCTACCTCGATACGTGGGCCGACGGCAGCCTTCGCACTCATCAGATGTTCTCAGGCAAATTCAACATCGTCGAAGACAAAAAGACCGGCAAGCTGTCGGTCGTCCGTTCCGACCCCGACGGCAATGTCACGGTGATGCCTCACGCTTCTCATGCCGATAA
>CAZPQE010000114.1:0-15000 GCA_964588615.1 uncultured Clostridia bacterium
TGGTTATGAACGGCCCGATGCCGATCATATTCGACATATTGAGGGCGGTCGCCTGCAACAGACTGAAGCGACGCAGCAGGTGCGGGTGTTCTTCTTTTTGAGGAACGGATTCAGGGTTTTCAGGCATCTGTCCGGCTCACTTTTTTCTCACACGAACGAACCTCGCTTCAATGCTTCATCAGGGTCGTACCAGACTGCGGAAATGAATGTCTGTATCTCCTGAACGAATCGCCAGACAACTTCGCTGTCGATGGGAAAGTTTCGATGCTGCGCCTTTACCTCTTCGACGTTGGCGCGCTTCTCGAAAGGAAGGCGTTTGGCGCGGCGCAGGAGATAAACATTATCGATGTCGGTCAGACGGCAGTCTTCCGGCTCCATGTCGAGGTACTCGACCAGAACATAATATTTCGACAACGGGCATCCTTGTTTGATCCGGGATGCGGTTCCTGCGCACTCCTGAAACATGGTTTTGTCGAAGTTGACTTTGCATTCAGCTGCCACCACAGCCAGGTATAAACTTCCCTGCGCGGTTTTAGACGCCTCGAAGTTCGCATCCGGCGAGAACCTGTAATGTAGGGTCTTTCCGATTGCGAAATCCTGATCCTTGAGTTTGATAGCCACTCCCGGCTTCTCGTTGAGACTGGATATCCCGGCAGGAAGAAATGCCAGAGACATAAACGCTGTCTGAGGTCCGACTTCGAGTTCGAAAGGCGGCAGGCCGGAAAGAATCGAAGCATCGACGAGTTGAATCAGGAATTCTTCCATAACAGAGCTATCCAACTTCAACTGGCCTTTCTGTCTCTTCAGGAACGCCGAGCCTCTGCGTGCAATCAGTTCGGCTTCCAGTTGGTCTTTATATTCGTTGAGCAAGCGAGTCAAATCTTCGACTCGCTTCTTGCCGGTCGATGACAAAGACTGCGCAGATTCTATCCATTTGCGGTAAGCCTTCTCAGCCTTTTTCAGGATGGGAACGTCTTCCTTGCATTTCGGGTTTGACGGCGCGGCAAGGAGTTTGTCCTTATGAGGCGTTCGAGGCATCGCAGAATAAATCCTCCACAGTCATCAGGGGTGAAGACTGAATTTCATCAAGGCGCTCGATCACCTCTCGAATGTCGTTTTGCGTTTCTACCGACGCTCTCTCCAATCCCTGTTCGAGATGCCTGAGCGCGACTGTCCTCGCCTGATTTGCAACGGGCGGATCATCGGATTTCCGGCACACGATTATGTCTTCCCTGATCCTGACTCCGAATCGATTGATGAACTTTCTTTCATGGTTCGTTATTTCCTCAAATCCGCCCGCTGCGATCATGATGTCTTTAATGATCGCTCCGTTATAGAACGGCACTCGTCTCACGTTCGACTCGCGCCCGACCACGATGACCATCATCGCGCAGGGCTTGAGACATTGCCAAAAACTTATGAGCGACTGTTCCATATCGAGGCAATACTGGGCCACAGTTCGAAACCTGTTGCCTCGGTTTTTCCTGTTCGACCCGATCTCGCTTTGGGCAACCTTCAACATGTTCCAGCCGAAGGTTTCAAGAATAGCTCGATGGTTTTGATGATAATTGAAGACGTTGATGTATGGAGGGCTGGTAAAGATGAGATCAGCTTTTTCAGGGCATCGCTGATGCGTCAGCCTGGCGTCGCTCAAACCGGCTTCGATGGCCTCTTCGGTCAACGGCAGGGACAAGGCCGCTTTTCGGAGATAATCGATAGCTTGCAGAAGCGTGGAATCCAGTTCCTTCCTTGCGCGGTTTTCCGCCACGAATAACAGATTCACAGCGAGGATTCTTTCCCGTCTGGTCGAAACAGCGGCGCATAACTTCTTCGCAAATTCCAGGAGGTTGAAGTAGCGTTCGCGGAATTGGGTCGAGTCTCGAAGGAGCGGTATCTCCCAGACCTGCGGCATCAGATCAAGGAATTTTTTCTGGAAACCTGAAAAGAGTTTTTGTCTCTCGGCGACGGGAAGATTTGCCAGCGTGAAAAATGATGACTGCGCATAAGCCGCCGGATTTATTTCAAACCCGTAGCAGTTCATTCGTTTCATCAGACATTCCTGAAGCACTGTGCCGCTGCCGGAAAAAGGATCGATGACGGTGCAGCCGGGCTGGGCGAAAGCGTCGAGTACATAATCGACAAACTGCGGAGTGAACTGGCCTCGCCAATTGAACAGATTGGCTCGGAATTTGGCTGTGACATCAAGCCTGTCTTGTATGAGCGTTGCTCGTATACTCAAATCGTAAACCAGCCCTGTTGATCGGGATTGAAGCGCGCGTCCGAGCCTGACTATGGGATTTCGGCTCAGGCATCAGCACGGTGAGAATCTAATTTATATGCGCGGCAAACTCAAGTTGAGAATCCGTCACGCGCAAAGCGAGATCAGGGATGGTTCGAGGCGGTTCATCTGACGCTCCAGTTCCTCAAGAGCGTCTTCAGCCGAGGACAGATCGTTGCGGCGTCCCATCTCTTCGAGTTGCAGCGCCGCGCGGGCTGCGCGGCTGGCCTGAAAATTTCCCAGCGCGCCCTTGAGCGTGTGCGCCGATTGCTCAAGCCCTTTTCCGTCGCCGCGTTTTATGGCGCTGCGGATGTCTTCGAGGTACTTTTCCTGCTCTTCGAGAAACAACTCGACCACTTCATGCAGCAAATCCGCGTCGCCGCCCATTTGGCTGAGTATCGTCGAGCGATCGAGCCGCTCTTCCTTCTCTTCGACAGACGCCTCCGGAGCGCCTTCCAGGGCCAGAAACAGTTCCCTGGCCGACACAGGTTTTGAAATGTAAGCGTCCATCCCTGCCGCAAGACATCGCTCGCGGTCTCCTTTAACGGCGTGCGCGGTCATGGCGATGATGCGCAACCGGCTGCCGTTTGATCGCTCCTGCCGGCGTATGGCGACTGTGGTCTCGAATCCGTTCATCTCCGGCATCTGCACATCCATCAGCGCGGCGTCGAAATGCTCGCGCTGGTAAGCGGTCAGGGCTTCGAGTCCGTTTGCGACGACGACCGGCGTGTGGCCGCGCCTTTCGAGCAGACGCGCAGCCAGCCGTTGATTGATCGAATTGTCTTCGACCACCAGCACGCGCAGCGGATGGCTGCATTTCTCGATCCTTTGCGCTTCCATCGCTTCGGATTCGATCCGCTCGGCGGCGGGCGCAACTTCATGACTGACGCCTAAACGGAGGGTGAAATGAAACCGGCTTCCGCCCCCTTCCTGGCTTTCGACCCATATTCGCCCGCCCATCAATGAGATTATCTGCGAGCATATAGCAAGGCCCAGCCCGGTGCCGCCGTATTTCCTGGTGGCCGAGCCATCGACCTGCGCGAATGCCTCGAATATCAGATCGCGCTTGTCTTCGGGAATCCCTATGCCGGTGTCTGCGACCGTGAAGCGAAGGTCTGCGGCGTCCTGGCTTCCGGAGTCGAGCGCGACGCCGATGGTCACTTCGCCCCGCTCGGTGAATTTGATGGCGTTGCCCAGGAGGTTTACAAGCACCTGTCGCAACCGGCCCGCGTCGCCCACAACCAGGTCAGGCGCGTCCGGGTCTATCTGGCAGGAGAGATTGATCCCTTTTTGTCGCGCTCGGATGGAAAACACCCTGACGGTCTCGTCAAGCAAACTGCGCAGGTGGAACTGAGCGGGGGTGATTTCGAGTTTTCCGGCTTCGATCTTCGAGAAATCCAGCACGTCGTTGATGATCGTAAGCAGCGCGTCCGCTGATGATTTGACCATGCTGAGATATTCGTGCTGCTCTGAGGTCAGGTCGCTGTCCAGAACGAGTTCGGTCATGCCGATTATGCCGTTCATGGGAGTTCGGATTTCGTGGCTCATGTTGGCGACGAAATCCGACTTGGCGCGATTGGCCGCCTCGGCTGCTTCTTTGGCTTTCTTCAATTCCTCTTCGGCCCGCTTGCGTTCGGTGATGTCGCTCATAATCACCAGCGCGCCCGCCGCTCCGTCGCCTGCGCTCATCTCGATGACCCGGCCCCAGTAGACCGACTCTTCGAGATAGAACTCGAACTCTCTGGCTCCCTGCCCGGAGGCCGGGCATTTTCTGATGCTGAGAGCGAGATCGGGGACGCAGGCATCGAGTCGCACGCCCCGGCGCAGGGAGGGAAAGACCCGCAGCGCCGACGGATTGCCCGAAACCACCCGCTCTCCGAGGTCGAGCACCACTACGGCATCTGACATGGCGTTGAACACCTCGTTGATGGCTATGGGCAATACCCTCAGCCATCCGAGTCGCAGCAGCGCGTAGGCCATTACTATATTGGTGACAGTAAAGAGCAGCGGCGTCGGATCGATGCCTATATCGATCCCCGTCTGATGGCGAGTGAGCCAGACAGCGTTTCCCAGAATCGGCGGAAGACTCAGCAGCGCCATCACGATGGCCTGACGACGGTAGAGGCGGTCTCTGGCTTCCCGCGCTCCCCTGACTGCCCAGTAGATGGGACAGACGACCAGAATGTATGACACAAGGCTGTATATCCAGAAAGCCGGGCCGTAGGTCCAGCCGTCGGGATAGTAGGTGGCGAAGAATAGATGATGGAGCGGATCGCTCACCATAAAGACCGCGCACCACATCGAAGGAGTGTAAGCGGCTATCAGCTTCCAGCCCCGCGTCCATTCCGGCTTTCGGAAAAAAGCGGCGCTGAACAAAAACCAGTGCGTCGAAATGGATGATATGCCCGCAAACATCACCAGGTGAGTGCCCCAGCTTATGGAGTGATATGAAGCTCCCCTGTCGTCGATCCACAGCGGGAGGTTCATTCGCAGGAACTGAAGAAACGGCCATAAGAAAGACGACACATTGAGCAGCAGAAATACTCGATGGGCAGGCTGAAGGTTTTTGTGCCTGAGCACGATCAGGATTATCACGAGGGCCAGCAATGCCGCGCTCAGAGGCAGAAGAGAAAGCGGGTAGAAGACTGGCTGTTCGCCGGTCGCTGATTGAAAAGCCGAGGCGAGAAAATCCGACAACGAGGGCAACATTGCGTTCATTCCTTCAGATAATTGATCGAAGTCAGCACACACCTGATCCTGGGCCACCACTCACTGGTCGCTGGCAAGCGCGAACTGTTCTACTAAGAAGAGACCGTCTTTGCTGCCATCGAGCCAGGCTATCCCCTGGGCCTATCAGCTATTCTAGCCGCTGATTCCGCACATTCAATAGTTTCCATAAGCATCGAGTCAAAAGACATCTCCACCTCTGCGACCTGATCATCGGGCAGCATCACTTCACTTCGAACTCATAAACATTTTCCGACAACCGTCTGCCTTCGCTGTAGACCTCTGTCCTCAGTTCGATCTTCCCTGGCGCGGAAGCCCGCCAGAAAACTTCGCCGATCTTCACCGAAGAGTCTTCGGCAATATCGATTGTTTGAGCATCGCTCGCCAGATTCGCGCCCGTCGAATCAACTATTCTCCATCTCACCTCAGCGCCCGCTATCGCCCACCAGTGATCGTTGATGATCCAAAGCGGCAGGCGCATCTCTTCTCCCACTTTCCACACTTCGCGGTCGTACTCACAGCTTGCCAGCGTCATTTGAAAACTGCGCTGCACTGCGAAATAAGATTTAGTCGGCCTTCTGAAATAATCCATCGCCGCCATCGTCACCGACGGCCAGAAATCAATCGCATGAAAATGGAGTATCCCGCCCGCGTCGTATTTGCGACGGCGCATCCTCTCGATAGCCAGTTGATGAAGCCGCGCCACATAAGCCTGCGTCTGCGGAATATACTCGCGCAGAGTCTTTCCCTCTGGCTTCCCCCACGCCCTCATCGCTTCCATGATCTGAAGCTTGCGGAATATCCATTCTTCTTTGTGATCTTCTATCGGCCAGTGGCGGGGCAGAAACTCGATGAGCGATTCGTAATCGGGAAGGGCGGTCGCGCCAAGCTCGGAGATGAACTTCTCCTCCGTCCGCGTGTAAGCCCAGATGGTTCCGCCGTACCAGCCTTCGTAGATATGCCCGTCTCCGTAGCGGCCTGTCGAGCGCACGACGGCGCGACGCTCAGGGTCATTTGCGTAAAGTCGCGGCGCGAGATGTTTGGTCAGCACTCGATAATTTTCGAGGTCTTCTTCATCGCTCGTCGCCCAGACGGCTACGGACGGATGATTGCGCGTCATCTTTATCAGCGGGTCATAGAGCGCGGCTGCCCGGAGCGCAAACTCCGCGTCGCGCGGATACCAGGCTTCGAGAAAATCCTGCCAGACGAGCAATCCCATCTCATCGCAGAGGTCGTAAAATTCGCGGTTCTGAAAATGACAGTGCAGCCGGATCATATTGATGTTCATGTCGCGGATGAGTTTCAGGTCGCGCTCATACTTTGCGCGAGTCATCTCTGAGAGAAACAGTTCGAGATAGTAAGAGTTTGTCCCGCGAATGAACATTCGTTTGCCGTTGAGGTAGAAAGCCCAGTCGACTTTTTCTATCTCGCGGATGCCTGCGGCCTGCTCCCTTCGATCAGAAAGTTTTCCTCCAATCACGACGCGCGTCTCAAGCGTGTAGAGATTCGGCCTGCCGTGATCCCACGTCCACCACAGCCGGGGCTTGTCGATATGGAATCGGACGCGGACAGTTTTGCTCTTCACGCGCGCAAGATCGACCAACGCGCGGAGTTGTTGATCGTCATCGAAATTGCGCGGCGCGAGAGTGAGGTCGAGTCGCCCTTCGAGTTTTGCGGCGTCGAGCGCGACTTCGACATCCAGATCAGCCGAGCCGTCAGGGTTTATCGTCGGGCGAGTTGCGACGGAATCGATTATCACCTGCCCGCTTGCCACAAGTCGGACGGAGCGGGTTATTCCAAGCGGAGTGATGTTGTCGGGCTTCTGATCGACTCCGCCGTAAGAGCCTTTGATGGTGTAGGGCCGATGCCGCCAGTAGTAATGAACCGGCGTCCACACCCGCACGGCAATCACATTATCGCCGTTGAAATTCAGTTTGTCGGCGACATCGAATTCGTAAGCATCGATGTAGCCTTCGTGATGGCCCAGGTATTTTCCGTTCAGCCATAAGTCAGCATAATAATCGGTCGCTTCGAATCGCAAGCGCGCGCGTCGGCCTTTCATCCCTTCTGTCGCGCGAAAAGTTTTTCGATACCACCACTCTTTGAAGCTTATCCATTCGGCGTTGTGGGTGAAGTAATCGGGATACTTGAGAATCTGCGTATGAACCGACCCTGGCACTCGGACGCTCTGCCATCGCGTATCGTCGGTTTCAGGTTTGAAAAACCCTGCGCCCTCGCCCTCGCCTTTTTCCGCCTGCTGAAGTTTCCATTCGCCATCGAGCGACTGCTCCATCACGCTGTCGGATGAAATTTTTTTTGGCTCGACGGAGATTCGATAAACCGCCTCGCGCCGCGCTGGTTTGAATGCGTGCGCTCTCGCAATCGTCTGCTCTTCGAGGAGTCGCGCAAGAAGAGGTTGAGCGAATCTTCTGTAAACAGACCGCGCTTCGATCAGGGTCTCTGTGCCTCTCCACTGCGGAAATGAAATCGCAATCTGCGAAGTCCACTGCCGCGCCGCTCCCGCGACATCACGTCGGGTTATGGCCGAGGTATCGGTTTGTCGAGGCGCGGGCGCAGTCTCGCCGATCATTCTGATGCCGTAGAACTGGCGCGAGCCTATGCCCGTCCAACGAAGCGCGCGATCGAGACTGATCACTCCGAGCGCGCCGTAGTTTTCTTTCGGGTTGTAATAAAGTACGTGACCGCCTGGCAGATCAGCCTGATCGGTGGAATCCTGCGATGAGATTTTTTTATGCGGCGGGTTGTCGGTTTCCCATCCGTCGGGCCATCCCGTTTCCGCGCCTGCCATCCAGTGAGTGAACGGCTCGTATGGCGAAGCCGAGACGGCGGAAAAGAAGAAGCCGTATTTCCCTTCTCTCGCATCCGCGCGAGCTCGCCACACCATCACCGGGCTGTTTGCCTGCCATTCGAACTCCCACTCTTCACGGCTCACTCCGATCTTCGCCCCGGTAAGCCTGACACGGGCGCGCAGCGGCCCGGCTTCGATCACCTCGACGCGCGTGAAACCTGACTCGCGCTTGAGTCCATCAATCGCGGTTCCCCAACCCGCGCTGCGGACGCCTAAGGCGAGAGGCTCGTCGTGATCGGGCGTGGTCTCGACGAGGTTGAGCATGCGATGGTCGCCCGACAATCGATTGTAGGCTTCGACTATTGCGGGAACGGTTCGGTCTTTTCCGAGATTGATGATGATGCCGAATCTGCTGTTGCCGAGTTCGAAGCGGCTCGCGCCGACAGGTCGCGCGTAGATATCGGTTTCATACTCGCCGCCTGTTTTTTTCTGATCGATCATGCGCGGCGAAGAAACGAGCGTGTAGAGCGGGCGCTGGCCCGGAATCAGGGAAGCGGGAAAAAGAATTTCGGCGGATTTGATCGAGCCGTCCGGGTGAGTTTCTTTTATCGCAGTTTGAATGGGGACTTCGCGGTTTTGAGGATCGATTATGCGGAGCCACTCGGCGCGCGCGTGTCCCTGCGCGAAAGAGGCGTCGAGGCTGACGACTTCCGCCTCTCGCCGTTCGATGCCGGTAGGCTCTTCGAGTCTGATCGCCCATTTGCGCGACTGAGCCGAAGAGGCAGCCGCAAGGCAAAGCATCGAGAGAATGACAGCTACAGCTTTCATCATCGTTGACATCTCTGTGATTGAAAAATCGGACAGCCGCGTCGAGCGGGGTTGTATCACAAGACAAAGGAAAGCAACAAGACTGCTTGTCAGTCTGGAGTCGAGAGTCTGGAGTCTGGAGTCCGTCGCCTGAAGTAGTGGTCGGGGGTCAGTTGTCAGTGGTCGGTGGTCGGTATATCGATAATCACCTCATTATCTCTTCACCTCAAAGACTCCTCAATATTTTTAAGACCGCGCGCGCGGTCGTTGAGTCTATAATGCCAACGGGTTCTGTTCGGCAAGGGAGGCTTTATGAAATCAATGAGGTTGATCGCGCTGGGAGCGTTGCTTCTTGCATCATTCGGGTTATCGTCAAGTGGCGCAGACACCGCGCCGCAGGTGACATTCAATAAAGACGTGGCTCCGATTTTTTTCAAGAACTGCGTCGCGTGCTATCGCGCGCGAGACTGTCTCTTTCACCGAACGGCACAAGCAGGAGCCTTTCTTTCCCTACGCGCCATTCGACGCGCCTCACCTGCCGTTGCAGGCAACACGGAAATACATCGACCGATTTGCGCACATCAAAGACAAGCATCGTCAGGTCTATGCCGCGATCATCCCGTAATCGTCGAGCAGTTGAAGAAGGAGTTGGCCAAATGGGAGGCGCAACTCAAATAACCGCTATGGCCATGCAGCGAGGCGGCTGGCGATTGGGAGTTCGAAGGAGTCAGGCCGAAGATTTGTATTTGACCGCTGGTGAGGAGCATGGCGACTGAGCCATCGATAATACTGTCGCTGGAAGATCACGGCGAGCGCGGGCGCGTCGCTCGCATCGTCGTCGATCATCCTTCGCGGCTAAACATTCTCAACAGCCCGCTGATCGCGCAACTGACTTCAGCCATCAACAATCTGCGCGATGATGAGAGTCTGCGCGCGCTCATACTGACCGGCGCAGGAGAACGCGCTTTCATCGGCGGAGCGGATATCAACGAGATGATCGAGCTTGATGAAGATTCTGCTCGCGCTTTCATCACGCGCCTGCACCTGGCCTGCGAGTCATTGCGAACTCTGCCGGTTCCGGTCATCGCCCGTATATCGGGTTATTGCCTCGGCGCGGGTCTGGAAGTTGCAGCCTCGTGCGATCTGCGCGTCGCATCTGATCGCTCCAGCTTTGGCATGCCCGAAGTCCGCGTCGGCATCCCTTCGGTGATAGAGGCCGCCTTGCTGCCGAGACTCGTGGGATGGGGGAATGCGGCTCGGTTGATCTACACAGGCGAGACGATCACCGCGAAGGAAGCTTTTGATTGCGGACTGATTGATCGGGTGGTTCCCAAAGAGCAACTTGATCAGGCCGTCAACCGCTGGGTCGAAGCTATTCTCGAAGCGGGGCCGCGCGCCATCCGTTTGCAGAAAGCGTTGCTTGGCGAGTGGCAGAGGCTTTCACTCGACGAGGCCATCGAGCGCGGCATCGAGTCTTTCGCCCACGCCTACTGCACGGATGAGCCGCGCGTGATGATGAGCAGGTTTCTCAAGCGCAAGCGCGGCGAGTGAGCGAAAGCTCAAGGAGAATTACGATGATGAAAAAAGCAGGTCTGACGCTTTCATTTCTCTTCATCTGTTGCCTGACTGAGAATGTTTCAGCCAGCCAGCTTGTTGACGGCAAGGTCGAAACCCGACTCGTGCCTGCTCCGGTCGAATACGCCGCGCTGTTGCCTGACGGGTACGAGCAGGCGAAGGATTTGCCTCTGCTCTTCTTCCTGCACGGGGGAGGCGGCGACAAGGGCTTCCTTGTGCGAATGCGTTCGGTTTTTGATGAGATGTGGAAAGCAGGCACGCTGCCTGAGATGGTCGTCGTCACACCGAGCGCCGCGCGGTCGTTTTACATGGACTACAAAGACGGCTCGCAAAAATGGGAGACATTCATCGTCACCGAGTTCCTCGATCATCTGCGCGCGAAGTTCAAAGTCACGCGCGAACGCCGAGGCACTCTGCTCTTCGGCATCTCCATGGGCGGGATGGGCGCGCTGCGCCTGGGCTTCAAGCACACGGAAAAGTTCGGCGCGCTCGCTGCGATGGAGCCGGGCATTGACCCTGCGCTGAAATGGAAAGACCTGTCGTCGCGTTACAAGTTCTATCGCGGGCAGGATCTGATGGAGACAATATTCGGCAAGCCTTTTGATGAAACCTACTGGGAAGCTAACAATGTCGCTTCGATCGCCATCACGAGAGCCGACCGCCTGCGCGCGTCAGGGCTGGGCATCTACGTCGAAGCCGGAGATGAAGACGCATTCTACCTGCACGAAGCGACAGAGTTTCTGCATCGCCTGCTCTGGGATCATAAGATTCCGCACGAATATCATCTGGTGCGCGGAGCCGATCATGTCGGGCGCACCATTCGGCCCCGCGCGATGGAAGCGCTCGCATTCCTCGCCCGCATGCTCAACCCGCCGCCGCCCGATCCGGAAGCGGAAGCAATGCGCAAACGGCTTGAGCCGTTGAAAAAAGCGGCTGAAAGGAAACCCTGACCTTGTGATTGTTCACACCGAAAGCCGATTCCCTTCGCTTAATCGCGCCGAGGAAATCCTTCGCCCGCTTTCACTCTATCGATCTGCGCGGTGTGTCGCATCTCGTGAAACCCGGCCATCATGAACCACTGATAAGCATTGAGCGGCCCGAGCAGCGGATGAGGAAAACTGGCCTGCGAGAGGTCGTAAGCGGCAAGCTTGTCCATAGCTTCGAGCAGGCCCGCGCGCGATGCCTTTAAGCGAGAGAGGGATTCTTCGACCGGCACATAAGAAAGGGGCGTGACGCGCTCAGGGGCTTTGGCTTTCCCGCCCAGGCCGCCTTTGAATTTATCGAGGCAGTCGAGCATCGAAGCGTCGGGCGACGAATCGGCAGGGAGATTCTGCTCGCGGGCGGTTCTGATGAACAACCCTGAGAGCCTCAGGTTGGCTTCATCGGCAAGCGCGAGGTGATGAAGCAGGTCGGCGATAGACCACTGATCTTCGGCAGGTTTGTAGTTGAGTTGGTCTTCGTTCAGACCGGCGATGGAGGCGAGCAGCGCCTCGCGGTGATTTGAAATGAGATCGATTATTTCCTGAACCTTTCCGGTCATCGTCATAACTCCTTCGATTGCTGTGTGTGTTTGAATTCCAAACGGATGAAGTGCTCCTCTTGTCGCCCAATAGAATAATCTCCGGCGGGAGATGTATCAACTTGTAAGCAGTCACCTGCGCCTGTTTTCGGCTTCGACTTCGCGCAGGTAGAGACGGGCGATCGAGCAGGTCAAGAGTTGCTTCGCGCTGCGAAATGGGACTAAGATTCACACCGCTTCAAGACTTGCGGAGGTTCAGCGTGCGCGAAAATCTAGTCTCAGGCGATCAGACCGTAGCCGTCGATTTGCCAGATCACGCGAAAGTCATACCTGCCGGATTCGATCTTCCGCTCGCTCCGGTCGAAAGCCTCGAACAAACCGTCCGCGATGCTCTCCAATCTCCGCTCGACCTTCCGCCGCTACGCGAGATGGCCAAAGCGGGCGACCGCGTGACCCTGGCCTTCGATGATCCTACGGTTTCGTGTTACGCGCCCGTCTGGGAAACAGCCATCACTCTGATGCTCGAAGAACTCGACCGCGCCGGAGTGCGTCGCCGCGATGTGACCTTGCTTTGCGCAAACGCGCTTCATCGCAAGTTCACAAGGATGGAACTTGCTCGACTCGTCGGCGACCGACTGGTCAAAGAGTTCGGCTATCGTGTGATGTGTCACGATGCGGAAGACCGCGAAAACCTCGCGCATCTGGGCGTGACCGAATCGGGTTACGATGTCGAAGTCAACCGGCTGGTCGTCGAATCGGATTTGACGATCTATCTGAATGCGAATTGCCATCGAGGTTTCAGCGGCGGGTGGAAATCGGTCTGCGTGGGACTGTCGTCTTACCGCTCGATCCGCTGGCATCACAACCCCGACGATATGTCGACGTCGCTCGTAAGAAATCCCATGCACGAAATGCTCGACGAGATGGGCGCGCTTCTCGAATCCCGGATGAAGCGGAAGATTTTCAAGGTCGAGACCGTTCCCGCTGATCCATACAATGTCGCGCGGATGTGGGCCGGAAGCGTCGCAGCTACTCGAAGGGCTGCGCTCGAAGTTTTGAAATCAATCTCGCCGCCGCGTCGGGCCGCGCTGGAAGAAAAAGCCGATGTCATTTTGTATGGCGTCCCGAACTGGAGTCCTTACGCGGCCTATTCGAGCATGAACCCGATACTCACTTTGATCTCTACGGGGCTGGGTTATCTTGGAGGGATGATCGAAGCTGTGGGCAAGCCGGGTGGCACAGTGATTATGTCGACTCCGTGCCGCAATGAGTGGAACGACACGCATCATCCGTCGTATCGAGAAGTGTGGGAGACGTTGCTGGGCGAAACCCGCGATCCGTATTTGATAAAAGATCGCGCTGAAGATGATTTCGCCAATCGACCGGAGTACATCTACAAGTACCGCTTCTGTCATGGCTTTCATCCCGTGCATGCGCTGATGGCGACTTATCCGCTCAAGCGACTCCGTCACGCAGGCGAGGTGATAATAGCGGGCGCGGATGATCCGAAGGTGGCTCATCATCTCGGCTTCAAATCCGCCGACACGGTTGAAGAGGCGATTCGCATGGCGCAGGCGACGCACGGCAGAGACGCTGCGATTGCCTGCGTCAGATATCCGCAGATGAAGAGCAGACAATAAAAACAGCGAAAGGGTAAAAAATGTTTTGTCCGTCTTGTGGCAGAGACCACGCGCAGGGAACGAGGTTCTGCATCTCCTGCGGCACGAATCTGGAAATAGTCTCGCAGGCGTTGTCGGGAACGCGCGATGACTTTTTCACGAAGATTGACGCGGGCCTGGATCAATTGATTGCCAGATATTCCGAGCGAGTGTTCAAGGATGCGCCCTCGAACGCCAATAAGACAAAAGTGAGCGCGTCGTGGAAAGTGCTCGGCCAGGGCGTTGTGACTTCCTTCGTCGACATCCTTCTGTTTTCGCTGATGTGGAACATACTGCCGCTGAGATTTTTCATGCTTCTGATCTCGACTCCGTTCCGTCTGCTTTCACGGCGCGGGCATCAGCAGAAGAGCGCGACAGCAGGCATCGAGCCTCGAAGAGAAATCGCGCCGCCCGCTCCACCGCCCGAAAGATGGCTGCCCGAATCTATGCCCAGCATCAGCGAGCACACGACCGAAAGGCTCGCAGAATACGCGCCGCCCAGGCAGATTGGCGAAAGAGAGTAGCTCCTCGACTCTGGTCAGAAACGATTCGGATCGAGGTCGAAGTTCTCAACCATGTAGTCGTAATATCGCCCGTCTTGAAGAAACACCAGAAATATTTCCTGCGCCAGATGAATCAGCTTTCGCGCGCCATACTCATCGTCATTCAGCAATCGCATCGTGAGCGAAACCATCGCGCGCCGATTCGATACTGATGCCCTTGCTTTGCGACGGTCTATCCTCCGGTGTTCGGGCAACGCAGGCAAATGACGCTCTTCGATGAATCGCTTCGACTCAGAGTCCGCTGCGACCTTTTGTCAACAGGCATTTGAAAAACCCAGCTAAAGTCACCTGGCTTCTACGCGGTCAGGTGACTTCAACTCGCTTCGCAGTCTTAGGATACATGAGCCAACTTTGAAATACTGTTTCGATTGATTTTTGGCTCGACCCAGCACCATTGACGCTCTCTCACTGGTATTGTTAAATGAAGGCGCAATCGGCGTCAATCATCAATATTCGGAGGCCCGCATGACTGCTCATGAAGCTCAACCGTCTTCTACAGCCGCTCTCATAGCCAGACATAAAGAATACTCCTGGCCCTGCGCCGCTACTTATTATGAACACCCGCTGGTACTCTCTCACGGCGAAGGCATGTATGTATGGGACACGGACAATAACCGCTACCTCGATTGCTTCCGCGGCGTGCTGACTACTTCCGTTGGCCACGCTCGCCGGGAAGTCGTCGATGCCATCAGTTCTCAGGTCGCGCGCATAGCTCACACTTCGACGCTTTATATCAATGAGCCGCAGATCGAACTCGCTGAAAAGGTCGCTCAGATAACACCGGGCCGTTTGAAGAAAAGTTTTTTCACCAACAGCGGAACCGAAGCCGACGAAACCGCTATGGTGCTTGCGCGCATCTACACCGGCAACACCGAAATCATAGCCCTGCGCCACGCTTATCACGGACGCTCTATCATGAATATGACCGCGACAGGTCACGCGCCCTGGAAGCATGGGCCTTCGCTTGCCGCAGGAGTCGTACACGCCGCAGCGCCTTACTGCTATCGCTGCCCGTTCGGACTCCGTCCGGAAACCTGCGCTCTCGAATGCGCGCGCGATATGGA
>CAZPQE010000115.1:0-14970 GCA_964588615.1 uncultured Clostridia bacterium
TGTTTATTTGAAGCGTTTCAGCCGCGATGAACGAGGCCAGCCGCCGCCGCGAGAACTCATAGGCACGACCCCGATCATCAGTCTGAAGATAGCGCGCGACCAGTACATCATCGAGATCGAAAAAGAAGGCTATGTGACCATACAGCGCAGCGTCTCGACCGCGCTCGACCGCGTGCAGAGGGCGATACTCGGTCCTGCTGGATTGCGGCGCGAAGCGAAGATGATCGAATCCGAATCGGGCCAGTTGGCGATCCTGTTTGATGCCGACGCTCCGATTGAGATAAAAGCGAAACTGATCCCCGCCGCCGATGCGCCGGAGCGAATGGTCTTCGTTCCGGGCGGCCAGTACGGACTTGTCAGTTACGGAAAACCGACTGACGCGGCCCTACGACTCGATGATTATTTCATCGACCGGTTCGAGGTGACCAATCGCGAATACAAAGAGTTCATCAACGCTGGCGGATATGTGAAGCGACAGTTCTGGAAGCATCCCTTTCGCAAAGACGGAAGGGAACTTTCGTGGGAAGAGGCGATGGAGCATTTCAAGGATCGCACAGGGCTTGCGGGGCCGCGCAACTGGTCGAATCAGGATTTCCCGGAGGGCAGGGATAATCATCCGGTAACGGATGTCACCTGGTATGAGGCATCGGCTTATGCGGAGTTTCGAGGCAAGCAACTCCCGACCGTATTTCAGTGGGAGAAGGCTGCGCGCGATGGAGATTTCACGCACACTCACTGGTTCGTCATGCCGTGGGGATTGAGCAGCAGCAGAGAGCGGATAGAGGATCGCGCCAATTTCCTCGGAACCGGGACAGCGCCGGTCGATAGCCTTGAGTTCGGGATGAGTGAGTATGGCTGCTACCAGATGGCAGGCAACGTCGCCGAGTGGTGCGTCAACCCGCAGGTCGAGGGCTTTACGACCACCGGAGGCAGTTGGAAAGACCCGCATTATCTGTTTGCATGGTTCGGCGACTATCCGGGTTTCTACAGCGCAGGCACGCTGGGCTTCCGCTGCGTTCGCAATTTATCGCAGAGCGATCAGGGCGCGATGCCTCTCAACCCCGCAAAGGAGATTCCCTCTTACACGCCGACGAGCGAAGCCCAGATTGAGGCGATGATGAGTCATTACAAGTATGACCAGACGCCGCTCGACGCGCGGATTGAGGAAGTGCAGGAGACCGATGCGTGGCGCAGGGAGAAGATCACCTACGCAGGCGCACGCGGCGAGCGGGCATTCGCGTATTTGTACCTGCCGAAAAACACACGGCCTCCGGTGCAGGTGATTCATTATGTGCCTACTGATGCTGCCTACTATGGCCTGACGGTGTCGGAAGAGGTGGAAGGACACGCCGCGCCATACATCAAAGCGGGCCGTGCTGTTTTTGCTGTCGCGCTGAGGGGGTACAAGGAGCGGCCCTGGCCGCAGGATCGCGCGCCCGTAAAAATAGCCTCGGTTAAGTACCGCGAGCAAGTGGTCAACTGGGCCACTGATCATCGGCGCGGTTTGGATTATCTCGCTACGAGAAGTGAGATTGATCCCGGCAGGATTGCGTGCCTGGGGGTGAGCGTCAACCCGCGCAAACTCACGCTCATTGCCGTCGAAACTCGCTACGCTTCGGTGATCCTGATGGGCGCAGGGCTGATGAAAGCCTGGGCCAATATGATCGCTGAAGCCAACGGGGCGAACTTCGCTCCGCACATACGCGCGCCCAAGCTGATGATACAAGGTCGCTACGATGAGGCCATCTCATTTAAGACTGAAGCCGAGCCGCTCTACAAACTTCTGCGCGAGCCGAAAGAACTATTTCTCTTCGATCAGGGACACGTTCCTGCGCTCGATGTTTCCGTGCCGATCATAAACGGCTGGCTGGATAAAACGCTTGGGCCGGTCAGGCGAGAGTGATTGCGCAGCCATTGAGCAGACTGCGAGATTTCAACCCTCCTGCGATCAGATTCAGACAGACCATTTTTCACTCTCCTGCCCGAATTCCGAAAATCTCACGCTGGCCGCGTCGAAGCCGGATATAATGCGGTTTGTATCGTCACGACCTGTCTATGGGGTAAGCAGGACAAACAGGGCTGAAGGTTATGGATGAACTGCTCAACAGGGCCTACGATCTGGCCTGTTTCATTCACGGCGATGAGGCATCCGCGATGCGGGTGACTCTGGCGGCTGCCTCCAAACTCGAAGTCGCCGCCGCCGCGCAGGACAAGCGTCTTTACTACACGCCTGCCGGAAGAGCCGAAAACCGAAAGTCCAGAACCCGCGTCTCTCTCAGCGAACCGCACCTTCTCCAGCGGCTCGTCTACGTCGAGTCCGAACCTTTCGAAAAAGAGAAAGAGCGAAACGGATCGCCCGGCGAGGAAGATATGATCGTTCATTTCATAAAACACCTTGCGCGAATAACGCTGAAGCGGAATTCCTTTTATGTCACTCTCGGTCTGGGCCGCGTGCTTCACAACTACTCGACCCCGGAAACCATGGAGATTCACAATCTGGTCGCGCAGGACCCGGAGCGCGTCAGGGATGAAAGTTATTACCGCGCCTGCAAGGGCCGTCTTATGCAGGAAATGAAAGACCGCTTCGATGGCCTGCTGCAAATTGCCAGAGTCAACCGGGGCGAAGAGCGTTTCGAGGTCAGGCAACATTCTTCTCCGTTTGCGGGACTGGCGCGAGAGTGCCTCGACCGATTCACGCCCTGGCTTACGCCCTGCGTCGTTCCGGGCAACTTCGACCCGTTGAGCGATGAAATCAAGGCATTGTCTTTTTCAGGAGATGATCCTGACCACGAACATCAAACGGAGGTCAACCGCATTCACGCTGTCATGCACCCGGATTGCTTCGAGCGGCTGGCCAGAGCCTTGAATTATGACGCGCCTGCTTCGCGTCTGGAGATACCGCGATTTATGAATTCGAAACGAGAAGACCCCCCTGCGCCCCCTCGTCGTCGATCAGGCCCGCTGCGCGATGAAGAAATGTATTTTATTAAAGCGACTCTGGCCGAACAGTCCTCGCGCCGAAGGGCTGCGACGGCTGCTCTGCTGCGGATCAAAATCGATGGAGAGGAGCGCGCCGCAATCGATCTCGAACGGACGAGCCGCGCTCGGATCGATCTTGATCCGAGCGCAGAGTTGATAGAAGTCGTCACCGACGATGAGCGCGGCGAATTGCTGCTTGCTGCTCATCTGTTTGATGAGACCTCGACTTCGACCCGCATCACGCTCGAAAGCGGACAGCGCATCAGCTTCGATGTTTCAATTCATAAGGATTCGATGGGGCAGGTAGTCGAATCTATCGTCGATGTCGCCTGCAAAGAGACGAATCCTTTCAGAGCCGCCGCGCTGTTTTTCCGACAGAAGATGGCCTCAGCGAGCGGGCTGACCCGAATGCCTGCGCTCAAACCCGCGCTGGCTTTCGGCGTGGTGATTTTAATCATCGCAGGATTGCTGTTTTATCTGCGGACGAACGATGCGGGCAAAGAAAGCCGCGCGCAGGATCAGCCCGCGCCTGAGATAAGAGAGGATCAGCCTCAACAGGCACACAATGATGAATCGACGAATCCGTCGCCTGACCAGCCCGATGATAAAAAGCCCGCTCCCGACGGCAAGGAAAAAGAGCGGACACTGATTGCGCAGAATCAAAAGCCGACGGAAGAAGACCCGCTTACAGGCACGACTCGCGGGCCTCGCACAGCGACAGGGGCGTCACTCACAGAAGTGAAACGAATCTGCATCGAGACGACGGGCGATGGGACATTGAGCGCGCGGCTCAAGAGCCTTCTCACTTTGCTGATGGATACGGACAGTCGTCTTTCCGTGACTGAAAACCGCGACGAAGCGGACGCTCTGCTCAAGGTCTTCGTCAAGAGCGAAAGCGCGGAATCGCCGCAAAAGATTTCAGCGACGGTGCGGCTCATCAACGCCACAGGTTTTGTGATCTGGCCCGCAATCAAAGAGGGATCAGGCAGCGTCTTCGCGGGCTCTTCGGAAGAAGTCGCCGACGCGATCATCAATCGTCTTTCTGAAGACATCAGGAAAAGTAAAAAGTAAAAAGGCAAAAGGCAAAAAAGCAAAGGCGGAAGAACCTCCGCTTGTCGAGCCTCTCTCACTTTTTCCTTTTGCCTTTTACCTTTTTCCTTACCGAGGCTCGCCCTGAAGGACGAAGGCAGCCCAGTAGTAAGGCTGTTGCCATCGCTTGTCCTTCATCATAGAAACCTGCGCTTCTCTGAGCGCGGCTGCCGGGGTGAGCTTCCTGGTCAACAATCCCTGATAGAATCTCTTCATCAACTCAGCCGTTCCCTCGTCGCTCACTCCCCACAGTGAGACCATCACGCGGGAGGCTCCTGCGTACATAAAGGCTCGCGTCAATCCGACGATTCCTTCGCCTCTCACGTCTTTGCCCAGCCCCGTTCGGCATCCGCTCAGGACGACAAGCTCTGCGGGCAGTCTGAGGTTGAAGACTTCATGGGCGCGCAGAAAACCGTCCTGCTCGCGGCCTTCTTCATCTACCTGCGACAGCACGATGCCTGATAGCTCAGGGTGTCGGCTGTTGATGATGCCGTGAGTCGCAAAATGCACATAGCGATACTGGCCGAGCGCGGGGTCTTTGGCCGTCGCCCGGCTCGCCGCAAAACCCAATGCCTGAAACCGGCTCGACCGGGAAACGAGCGAAGCGATGGCCTCGGCTTCCAGCCTGGTTGCCGGAAGCCGGGGCAGGTTCAACTCGGATTCCACGAGTCCGACATCAGTGGCTCCTCTGAGCAATTCGTTTGTCTCGGCGACTCCGCGTCGTTGAAGGGCGATGGCGGGCGATTTGCCGGGCCTTCTGCTGGCTGCTCGCTGAAACCGCTCATCGTTTTTGTCAAACACCGGGTCGGCGATGACGGCTACAGTTCTCGGAGCAGGCTTGCGACCGGTAATCTCGCGGCGCAGAACGCCGAGAGCGGAAGCCGAGGGGACGTTGACGATTTCGTGATCGGCTATCAGTGGTCGGTAGCCGGTGGTCGGTGGTCGGTTCTTTTCGCTTTCTGTCTTTCCGCTGACCACTGACCACTGACCACTGACCACCGGCAGGGCGGCGAAGGGAATGTAATTGAGAGCGCCGTCGCTGACGATGAGCAGCCGTTTGCGATTGAGGAGAGAAGAGACCGGAGAAAGAATGAGGCGGCTGAGGGCGGAGCCAGCCTCAGTCAACTCGGCGTCATTTTTAGCGATGCGCTCACGCTGCTCTTCGACGGTTTCGAATTTCACCTGGCGGTTGCGCGAAGTGAGCAGTTCGTAGAATCGCTTTGCGACAGATTCGATTTCACCGCGCGGGGCGATCTCGAATGCAGTGATCGAGTCGGTGGAGACAGCCCAGAGAAAGCTGCGTTCGTGACCGAGGGAGTAGGACAGAAGGAGAGAATCAGGATCGAGAATCTGGCTCTGGATTTCGGCAAGGGTGAGAGGCTGGGGCTGAGTCAGAGCGGCATAACGCGGGCTTGCCTGACGGATGCTGGCTTTGATTTCCTGAAGCTCGATGGTGGCTGCTTCCAACTCTCTTCTCGCGCCTGCGACGCCTTCTTCCGTGTGCTTGCTGCCCAGCAACTGCATAAGCGATCTGGCCTTTTCGTTGAGCTTTTGCGTCAGTTCACGCTCGCGGTTGAGAAGCGCGAGGTCAACTCCCTCGGTGATATTGATGCGGGCTTCGCCCAGCAGGTCGAGCAGGGTTCGGGCGCGGGCGCGCTCGCTCGCCTCGAAAGCGGCGACCAGGTTTTGCTTGTTTCCTTTGCACGACTGCATCAGCAGGGAGATGTAAAGCTCATAGAAGTTTTGAAATGAAGCGAGCAGGGAAGCGCGCGACTGCTCTATGCTCACGCGCGCCCGGCGGGATTCGATGATCTCGATTGCGGACTTGATGCGGGCGATTGCCTCAGCGATATTCCCTCTCCTGCGCTCGATGTTTGAAATGTTGGACAGTGTGATCGCCTCGTTGACCCTGTCTTCCGTAGACTGTTGAACGCGGAGAGCCTGATTGAAATGATCGAGAGCTTTTTCCGTATCGCCTGCCGACTCATAGCACTTTCCAATCTGGTTGAGGACTATGGCTTCGCCTGAGAGAAGGGCGCTTTCCCGAAAGAGTTTCAGAGATTGATTGTAGAAGCCTAATGCCTTTTCGATCTCGCTGCGCTGAAGATGCACCTTGCCTGTGCTGTGCAGCACGGACGCCTCGGCCCCCTTGTCCCCAAACCTGCGCATGATGGCGAGGGCCTTGTCGAAGAACTCAAGAGCTTTTTCAAACTCGCCGACCTCAAGATGGACATTGCCCGCGTTATGGAGGGCGAAGCACTCTTCATATTTTCCCTTGCCCTCCAATAGCGGCAGTGCCTGGTTGTAATAATGCAAGGCAGACTGATAGTCGCGGAGCGAATAATACGACTTGCCCAAGTAATTGAGCGCCTGAGCTTCCCTGTCTCCGTCGCCTTCGGAGTGAGCGATCATCACCGATTCGTGACAGAAGTTGATCGCTTTCTGCGCATCTCCCAGGTAGTCGTAAACGGTTGCTATCTCCAGCAGGGCGTCAGCTTCCTTCCTGCGATTCGCATTGGCGCGGAATCGCTCCAGAGCCTGCTGATAGTATCCGAGCGCGTCCCGATGCCTGCTGGCCGACCTGCAGGCTCTCGCCATATCAGCGAGCGTCAGCGCAGGCTCCTGTTTGTAGCCGGCATTTTCGAAAAGCGGCAAAGCCTGATGATATGCCTCGATGGCTTTCTGATGCTCGTTGAGAAATTCCAGAGCGAACCCCTTCTGCTTGAGCGCAAATGCCTGCAAAAACGGCTCGCCCGTCGCTTTGTAGAGCCGCGAAGCCGCCTCGTATTTTTCGACCGCTTTTCTTTGCGATTCGTTGTTCCATTGCTTGAAGAGTCGCTCGGCTTCCACGAACGCGCTATACGCGCTGATGCGGTCTTTGTCTGCGGGCGTCGAGGCTCTCAACTCTTCGATCCTGATCTCATAGCTTCTGGCGGGGGCAGTCTTTTTCGTGGGGCGGACATCGATTTTGTAGATGCCCGGAGAGTCGGCCACAAACAGCACGGTCTCCATTCCGAAGGTCACGAGCGGAGCGTCGGCTTCGGCCACTTTGTTTCCATCGGGGGCGAGCAGAGAGAGCGAAAGATTTGAGCCGCGCTGTTCGAGACGGACTCTGAGGTATTGATTCGAGTCGAGAGCGATTGGATAAATATGCGATTCGCCGCCTTTGATTTCGCGCTCGACGGTCTGTCCGGGTTTGAGATCGTCCGCCGCGCTCTGAGGCGAGATGCGCGCAAGAGTTGGAGAAAACAGAGCGCAGACCAGAATCAAAGAAGTAACACAGGAAAGGGGCCTGTCGAGAGAAATCGCTTTTCGCCTGACCATAGAGCAACCCTCCTTCATTTATTGTTGAGCGCCGACACGCGAGCCGAGAGGCGTCCTGACTCGTGACAGGTCAGACAGGTGATGGCGGCATCGGCGGCAGGATTCTTTTTCAATTCTCTGGCGGCAGATTCGTAAGGGGTGTCGCGCAGCACTTCGAGTATTTTGTCCAGGTACTCATTCATCTCTCCAGTGCGCCCGGTGCGCCGGGCCGATTGAGCCAAACCGCCCAGAAGCTCGCCTCGAATGTGAACCGGCAGCTTATCGACTATCGGAGCCTGCTGTTTCCACACCGCGCGGAATGAGGTGTAGGCTTGAGACCAGGCCGCAGCCTGATTTTCTTTCGGCAACCGGTCGCCCATTATCACGTAGCTGCCTCCAGTGATGACTGAGACTCCGTTGCCATCGGGGTCGAGTTGACCTGCCTGTGTGAAGAGATCGAGCGCCTGTTGATACTTTTTCTGGAACTCATCGCGGCTATTGCTTTCGTAAGCCCTGACTGCGCGATAAAGAGTCGCTCCGCCTTTCCAGGCCAGCAGATCGGCTTTTGCTTCGGGGCGTTTTTCGAGCAGCAGATCGATATTCTTTTCGCCTCTGGAGAACCGCTCCATATCATCGGCCAGGAAGCCTGCAAAAATATCTTCTCTGACCAGCGTGTGAACGGTGAGTCGAGTGTCTGAAAGAGGCGGCTCAATCGATTGGGCTGCCGCCACAGTCACTAACACGACTAAAAGAACGACCTTCCTGATAACATGCATAGTTTGCATCTCCCTTGAACTGGTTCGGGCAATCTTCCCGGCTCTGGGGATTGCCGAGGTCGATCAACTCAACACGGCGCGATATTACCGCCCGGCTCGGCAGGAAGTCTTTAGAGGCTTCTAAAATATTTCTAAAACAGTTCTAAAAGGATTAAAGAGAAGAGATCAGACGAGTTGAAGCTGAGGGATGCCGCCGAACCTGCGGTCGCGTTTTTGATACTCGACGACGGCTGTGAGCAGCGCTTCGCGGTCGAAATCGGGCCAGAGGGTTTCGGTCACGTAGATTTCCGAATAGGCGATCTGCCATATCAGGAAATTGCTCACGCGCATTTCGCCGCTGGTTCGGATCATGAGATCAGGATCAGGGATAGAGGAGGTGTAGAGTTTTTGAGCGATGAGTTTTTCATCTATGCTTTCGGCACTGAGGCGACCGCTGACGACATCTGCGGCTATCTGCCGGAATGCGTCGGTGATTTCGCTCCGCCCGCCATAGTTGAGAGCTATGTTAAGGCTGAGTCCGGTGTTTTTCGACGTAGCTTGCTCGGCCCGGCGAATCTCTTCTAGCACACTGGAGTCGAGTCCTTCTCTTCGACCGATCATTCGAAATCGAATGTTGTTTTTCTGCAAAGTGGCAAGCTCTTTTCGCAGGAATTTTTTCAACAGTTCCATCAGCGCGCCGACTTCCGCAGGAGGGCGCTTCCAGTTCTCGGTCGAAAAAGCGTAAAGCGTGAGGTGATCGAGTCCGAGTCGGGCCGCCGCCTCGACAGTTTTTCTTACGGCGGTCGCGCCCGCTCGATGCCCGGCCACGCGGGGCAGGCTTCTTCGCGCGGCCCAGCGACCGTTGCCGTCCATTATGATCGCCACGTGACGGGGAAGCCGCGCACGGTCGATTTGGGCCATCAGAAATTCTTCTCTCGATACATCTCCTGCTTTGCTCGCTCGTCGCATCACCATAGTCGTATTACTCCGATGAAATCCGCAGGCTGTCGTCTATGGGCGGGCGATAAAGCTGAGGCCATCTTTTTCCGGCGCGAAACTTCAATCGGATCGCCAGTCGCCATCTTCTGCCGCCTGCGGTCGTCGCCTCCCTGATTTCTATCAACAGTATGAACATCGAATCGGCGCTCATATTAGCCCAGCCGGGCTTCGAAACAATGAGACTCCTGTGAGAAAGCTGTGAGAAGCTCTCACAAAGTCTCGATTACCGGGAGTTTCCGGCCCGGTCTTTCCATCTCATCGCCATGCGCGCTCACTTGCGGAGCAGCCTCGACCGATTGCCGTCTGCCGAATCCTGTCAATATGGTTTCGAGCACCGGCAGCATGAAGGCGACTCTCCGGGCGCGGATCACCCAGTCCCAAAGAGGCTCGAACTTCTTCCACCCGGCGGCATAAGCCGCGTGACGGAGCCTCTCGGCCATCGTATCTTTGGCCCACGCCCCGCGCGCAATCGCGCCCCACCGATAAAAATCTCTGTAAGCCCGCCAGTATCCCGCTTCGAGAGTTTCAGCCGACATGCGCGCCGGGCGGAAAACGACGTGGCGCGTGTCGTAGAGGTCCCAGTCCTCGGTCGTGATGCGATTTTGCGCCGCCATCCTCTGATGAAGCGCCGTGCCCGGATAAGGAGTCATTATGTGAAAAGTAGCGGTCTCTATCCCCTGCTCTATTGCCCACTCGACCGTGCGCTCGAAAACGCTTTCATCATCATCGTCCATGCCGAAAACGAAGCTGCCGTTTATCATCACTCCCGCGTCGTGAAGACGGTGGATAGCGGTTCGATAATCGCGGTTGAGGTTCTGATACTTGTTTTGCTCAAGCAGATTTTTGGGATTGAGCGTCTCGAATCCGACGAACAGAGAGCGAAGCCCTGCGCGGGCGGCCTTCTCGACAAGATGGGGAGCGAGCACGGAATTTATCGTCCCTGCTCCCTGAAACAATCGACCCATTCCGCGCATTCCGTCAAACAGCGCGGATGCGAAATGAGGATCGCCCAACAAGTGATCGTCGAGAAAGTAGAGATGTCGTCCGGGAAGGCGTTCGATTTCAGCAAGCGCATCGTCTACCCGCTGAGTGTAAAACGAGCGGCCCCCTTCGAAGAAGGATTCCTTGTAGCAGAAGTCGCACCGGTGAGGGCAGCCGCGCGATACGACTATCGAGTTGGGTACGAGATAGAGATGGCGTTTGATGAGATCGCGTCGCACAGGCGGAAGCCCTTCGAGCGTGCGCGAGCGCGAGCGATAAATCCTGTCTGCGCGCCCCTCGCGGAAATCCCTGATGAACTCAGGCCAGGTGTCTTCGCCGGGGCCGATGAAAACGGTGTCGGCGTGAAGGAGAGCTTCCTGGGGAAGGGAAGTCACGTGAAGCCCTCCGAGCGCGACATAAGCGCCCCGGCTGCGATAATGATCGGCAAGGGCGTAGGCGCGTTTTGCAGAAGTGATGTAGACCTGAATCACCACGAGGTCAGGCTCGTCCGTCAGATCGAGCGATTCGACGTGCTCGTCCTGCAAGATGATTTCGGCGTTGTCGGGCAGATAAGCGGCAAGCGTCGCGAGGCCGAGCGGGGGAAAGAGCGAGTATTTGATTGGCCGCCAGAACGGGCTTTTGGCTTCGGTCAGAGCAGGCAGGATCATTTTTACTTTCATGACATCTGTCTCTGAAGTTTCGTAACTGTTCAGCCGCGTAGCGGCATTTGAGTTTAGCCGCGTACTTCAGTGCGCGGTGGATCGAAACCACGCTAATCTCGTCGCGTCAGCGACGATTGGGTTTGCGCACTGATCAACCGTCGCTGACGCGACGAGAAAAAATGCCTGCGTCTGGCCCGTGCGCTGAAGCACACGGCTACATTCAGGTCGTCGCTAACGCGACTGAGTTACGAAGTTTAAGGGGTTGTGTCAACAGCCGCCGACATCCGGCATCTGTCATCTTCCGATAATCATCACCGACACGCTGCGATGACGCGGACGGTCGAGTTCGATGAAAAAGATTCTCTGCCATCGTCCGAGCATCAACTGGCCATCGATTACGTTGATGGTTTCCGATGTGCGAAGGAAAAGGGCCTTGCAGTGCGCATGTCCGTTCGCCTTTTCGTCGGGCAGCATATTGACCGTGCGTCGGCTGAAGTAGTCATGATGATAGCTGTCGTTTTGTGGAGCCATGCGTTCGAGCAGCGTTTTCATATCATCGATCAGCAGCGGCTCGCCTTCGTTGACGATGATGGCTGTCGTGGTGTGAAGAGTCTGAATGTTGACGAGGCCGTTTCGCACGGCGGAGTCTTCGACCATTTCGGCTATGCGGTCTGTCAGATCGATGAACTCCAGAGTTTCGGAAGTGAGCAGATGAATTTGTCGGTGAACGACTGCCGCAGGCGTATATGCCCGCTCGACAATCAGAAGCGGTTCGAGCATGTGTCCCCCTGATGATTTTTTCATCGCGCCGATTCGGGCAGTTGCTTCAGGCGCAGGAGAGAGAATATGCGAATGTCGACTGAGATAAATGAGCGTGGGGTGAGAAAGTCATGAGAAAAGCGCGGGACCGAATTATTCGATCCCGCGCTTTTCCTGCTCAGAAAAAGTCCGACAAGCTGCCATCTTGTCGATACTTCGACTCGACTGCTGCGGTCAATCTTCTCAGACGAGAGCAGCAGGTTATTCTCACCGCGTTTCCAACCGAAGCGCCATCGGCCTCATCTCAGCAGGCTGCCATTGGACGCCAAATAAGAGTTGAGAGAAAATCAACGCGATGAATCAGGCAGAAGATCACGCTTCAGGCTATCGCTTCGACGATTTCTATATCGATGCCGGGAACCGCGAACTCAAGCGCGCGGGAAAACCGCTTGCGCTCAATTCGAAATACTTCGACGTGCTGTTGCTGCTCGTGAGCCGCAGCGGGCGGCTGGTCGAAAAGCAGAACATCTTCGATCAGGTCTGGGAGGGAGTGTTCGTCACCGACGCCGCGCTCACTCAATGCATCAAGGACATACGACGACAACTGGGCGACGACGCTTCGAACCCGCGCTACATCAAGACCGTTCCCAAGCACGGCTACATCTTCATCGGCGATGTCCACGCTGCCTCAGAAGAGACCAACGGCGCAGAGAAGGCTGTCGCCGAGACGCTGGCGCGGCCTTACAAGTTTCTGGATTATTTTACTGAAGCAGACGCCGCGTTCTTCTTCGGGCGCGAGCAGGAGGAGGCGATAATCTGTTCGCAGATTCTCTCGCGCCGCTCGCTTATACTGCACGGGCGGTCGGGCGTTGGCAAAAGCTCGATACTCAGAGCCGGGCTTATGCCGCGATTGAAATCATCAGGACACCTGGTATTCGTCATACGCAGCTTCACCGATCCGCTTCATCAGATGACCGTCGCGCTTGCAGAGCAGACCGATGAAGAAAGCACAGACATTGCGGAACTGCTCCGGCAGGCGGGGCAGGAAAGACTTGTGATTTTTTTCTTCGATCAGTTCGAAGAGTTCTTCACCGCGCTCGACGATCAGACGCAGCAGCGGTTCATCGATTCCATCGGCAACCTTGTCAGAGACGATCCGCTTCCGCTCAAAGTGGTGTTCGCTCTGCGCGAAGACCTGCTTGCAGAGATGAGCCGCTTCAAATCGGCCATCCCCGAAATCTTTCATCACGAATATCGCCTCAAGCGACTCAGCCGCCAACAGGCGGCGCAAGCTATCACTGAGCCTGCCCTGAAAGCCGACTGTAACATCGAATCCCGTCTGGTCTCTCGATTGCTCGACGATCTGGATGAAAACGGCAGCATCGATCCGCCGCAGTTGCAGATCGTCTGCGACAACCTCTACGACTGGCGCGAACCCCAGGGCGCGCTCACGTTGGAAATCTATGAACGGCTGGGCGGGGCGTCGCAGATTCTGGCCGGATACCTTGAGCGCGTGCTTCGTCGTTTCAACTCTTCGGACCTTCAGGCCGCCAAAGAAATTCTCACGGCTCTCATCTCGCATGAAGGCGGGCGACTGGTGCTGCGCGACTCCGATCTCGTGGCTCGCGCGCGCGGTCGCATAAGCGATGAGGCGGAAGTCATAAGCCGCATAATCGAAGAGCTCGTAGCCGCCCGCATCGTCCGTCGTCGCAGTCAGGATGGAGAGGCGTGGATCGAGCTTGCGCATGACGTGTTGACTGAAGAGGTCTCGCGCTGGCTCTCAGCCGGAGACCTGGAGATCAAGCGCGCGCGCGCGGTCATAGAGCGGGCGATGGAAAACTATCGCGCTCACTCGCTGCTGATCGATACGGAGGCGGTCGATCTTATTTTGCCTTTCGGAAAGCAACTGGGGCTGACAGGCGAAGAAGCTGACCTGCTTGCCGCAAGCGCGCTCAACCGCTCGCGCGCAGCGCCTCAGTGGCTGGCCTGCTGCGCGCCTTCGATGAGCGGGCTGACAGGAGAAGCGATAAAAAGCGCAGACCGTGAAGTTCGCCTGCGGGCAGTGGAAGCAGCCCTGCAACTGCGCTCTGATGAAATGAAAGAGCTTCTGAGAAAGACCTCGCTGTGGGACGCCGACCTGATGGTGAGAAAGTCGGCGAGCATCGCGCTTGCCGACTGGCTCGGAGCGGGATCAGAAGAAGTTCTTTCCATCGAGGTTGAAGGCGAGCAGACGGGAGCGATTCGCCGGGCTATCAGTCTTGCGATGATCCGGGATTACGACAAGCGGCTGGTGAGGTTTTCGCATCTGCCGGTGATGGTGGCTCTGCTGGTCTTTTTCGGATTGATGTGGGTGAGGCTTCTTCGCGGAGGGCACGACATTTTCCGAGAAGCGATAGGCGGCACGGCGGGCGGAGCGATGTCGGGACTCGTCGGCGGGCTCATACTCGGCGCAAGCCTTGCGACTATCCGGCGCGCGGGCACGCTCGAAGCGACTCAGTTGATAATGGCGCTCATCAGCATGGGCGGATTCATCGGAGGGCTTGGGGGCCTGGGCGTGACTCTCGGAATGACGGCGGCGTGGAGGGTCGCGTATCGACATTCGCGCTGGTGGTCGGTGGCAGGAGGGGCAGCGGGCGGCGCGCTTGTCGGAGGCAGTTCGAATCTGTTCGGTGTAGACACGCTGAGGGTTTTGTTCGGCCAGAGTCCGACGGGGCTGACCGGCGCGCTCGAAGGAGCGATCATCGGCGCGGGGGTTTCACTCGGCATAGTGATGGTCGAGAAGTTGATCGCGCATTCGAGGGCGTGGCAGAGGGTGGCGGGGGCGTGCCTGGGGGCGGTCGGGGCCGGAGTGTTGTTGACGGTGGTTGGAGGAAACCTCTTCAGCGGCAGCCTTGAGATAGTGGCGCGTTTGTTTGCCAACTCGCAGATGAGGATGGAAGCTCTGGCGACCTATTTCGGCGAGCCGCATTTCGGAGGGACGACGCAGATAGTGCTGGGAGCCTTCGAGGGGTTGTTGTTCGGAGCAGGGATGTCAGCGGGGCTTGAGATAGCGGCGCGCGCCGGCAGAAAAGCGACGGAAGCGGGCGAAGGAATTTAGCGCGAAGGTCGATGATGAAGAAAGAGTCGAAGAGCCTGAAGAAGATTTCTCCTGTGGATTCTCTTTTGCGGGATTTGCGCGAACTGATCGCAGGAGCGCGCGAGGAAGCGGCGCAGGCAGTCAACTCGCGGCTTGTGATTTTGTACTGGAGCATGGGGCGAAGAATCCGTCAGGACATACTCAAGGGGAAGCGAGCGGAATACGGCGAAGAGATTTTGCACGCACTGAGTGCAAAATTGATCCCGGAATTCGGTGAAGGATTCAGCGCGCGGAATCTGTCTCGAATGATCAAATTTGCTGAAGCGTTTCCTGACGCCGAAATCGTCTCAACATTGTCGAGACAATT
>CAZPQE010000116.1:0-14916 GCA_964588615.1 uncultured Clostridia bacterium
CGCTCATATCGGTGATCGAATGGCCATCGATGCGGATTGCTCCCGAGGTGGGCGCGTCGAGTCCGGCAATCAAACCGAGCAGCGTCGATTTGCCGCTGCCCGACGCGCCGACTACCGCTACGAACTGGCCATCGGGTATTATCAGGTCGAGCGAGTGAAGAATGGTCAACATCTCCGAGCCGGAAGGGACGGTTTTCGATACCTTGCTGAGTTCGATCATGAAAAAATTTCTGCTCTGCGTGATTTTATCGGGAGCCTGCGCACTGGCTTCGTGCCGCTCCACTGCGCCCACTGAGCCGACTTCTGCTGCGACAACCTCGGCTGCTCCCCGTAAGAGTTTACCTAAGATAATCGCATTCGGCGACAGCCTCACAGCCGGATACGGTCTCGATATTTCTCAAAGCTACCCGTCCGTGTTGCAGAAGCGGCTCGATGCCGACGGATACCATTACGAAGTGGTAAACGCGGGGGTTTCAGGCGACACCTCGGCAGGCGGGGTGAGGCGGATAGGCTGGGCGATGGAAGGCGATGTGAAATTGGTGATACTCGAACTCGGCGCGAATGATATTTTGCGCTTTCAGCCAGTCGCGGAGATGAAGAAGAACCTTTCGCAGATAATCGAGCGGGCGAAGTCGAAGGGCGCGCGTGTTTTGCTTGCGGGGATGGAAGCTCCGACAAATGCGGGGCCTGATTATCGAAGGGAAGCCCGTCAGGCATTCATCGATCTTGCGCGAGAGCACGCCGTCGCGCTCATCCCGTTCTTTCTGGAAGGCGTAGGCGGAGTGGAGCGGCTCAATCAACCGGACGGCATTCATCCGAACGAGGAAGGCACGAAGATAGTGGTTGAGAATGTGTACAAACATCTTCGCCCAATGCTGGAGAAACAGTAAGAGATATGACTGAAATCTACGTAAGCACGGATGTGGAGGCAGACGGCCCGATTCCGGGGCCGCATTCGATGTTGAGCTTCGCGTCGGCGGCTTATCTGGCAGACAAGACTTTGATCTCCACCTTCTCCGCCAATCTGGAAACTCTGCCCGATGCCGCGCCTGATCCGCGAACTATGGAGTGGTGGCAGACTCAGCCGGAGGCGTGGCGAGCATGCCGCGAGAACACGCAGCCGCCTGAAAAAGCGATGAAGGAATACCTGGCGTGGCTCAAACAGTTGCCCGGCAAGCCCGTCTTTACGGCTTATCCCGCGGCTTTCGACTTTATGTTCGTCGGATGGTATTTGATCCGATTTACGGGAGAAAACCCGTTTTCGCATTCCGCGCTCGACATAAAAACTTTCGCCATGGCGATGATGAAAACGGATTACCGCGACACGACCACGCGCCGAATGCCGCGACGCTGGTTCGACCCTCTTCCGCACACTCATCAGGCATTGGACGACGCCATAGAGCAGGGCGCGCTGTTTTGCAATATGCTCGCCGAGCATAGCAAATGAATCCCATTCGCATTCATTTGCTTCGGCGAATAGAATTACGAATGGACTTCGGGGTGTCACGATAACTGTTCAGGAAATGTTGGCAGGGATAAAGGATCTGTCATTCGAGGAGCGTCTTCTGTTGCTTGAATCGCTTGCGCGCGATCTGCGCGAGCAAAGCCGACAGGTTACGCCCAAAAAGTCTTCGATCAATCGGATTCGCGGTCTGCTCAAACCTGACGGGCCGCTCCCGACCGACGCTGAACTCGCTGACGCATACATCGATCATCTGTTGGAGAAGCATACCTGATGCGCGTATTGCTCGACACGGATGTGGTGCTCGATCTACTGCTAGATCGGCCTGGTTTTGTCGAAGATGCGGCTGCGATATTGGAAGCGAACGAACAAGGCCGTGTAGAGGCTTATATCTCGGCGATCACTCCGGTCAATGTCTTTTACATAGCTCGCAAGCTGAAAGGCACAGAAACAGCCTGGCAAGCAGTCGCTGAACTCCTGGCGGCTTTTCGAATCTGTCCGATTGACCAGGCGTCGCTGCAACTGGCGATGTCTCTGCCGATGACCGATTATGAAGACGCTGTTCAACGTGACTCGCAATCTTTCGGACTATAAAAACTCCACCTTGCCTGCACTCTCTCCGACAGACTTTTTGGCACGACTGTCAGCAGGCTGATAATCGAAGTTTGCTTGAGATGAAAGAGGGAATTCTGAAATGACCGCTGACGCAATCGAAAATCAAAACCCTGACCCGGAAATAATCGCTGCCGCAAGGCGACGCAGCCAGTCGCTGCTCGATCGTTATAGAAATCAACTGATCGAGCTTGAGCCGAAATACCTCGTTCAGATGGCGCACCTCACCGTGCCGGCTACGGTCTGGAAATATGTCGAAGGCGCGGTGACTAAATCCGCAGCCAACCTCGTCATGCTCGACCTCGAAGACTCCATCCCGCGAAACAACCAGCAGCTTCTTCTTGAGGGTCGCGCAAACGTCATCCGCGCTTTCAGAGAACTCGACTGGGGATCGAAACTGCGATTCTTCCGCCCGCGCGGGATCGAACTCGACCCTGCGCACGAAGACATAGCCGTCATCGTAGAGCATGCGGGCGCAAACCTCGACGGATTGATTTATCCCAAGATCGAAAGCGCAGACGAAGTTCGCTCGATAGATGAAACTCTCACCGCGCTCGAAAACAGATTCGGGCTTCCTGCGGGGAAAATAAAAATCGAGCCTCTCATCGAATCGGTCGCCGCAGAAGAGCGCGTCTTCGAAATCGCCTGCTCTTCAAAGAGGCTCGCAGGGCTGGTTCTAGGCACTTACGATTACTGGGCTTCGCTCGGCATGCGCGCATCGACTTATCGCGCCGATCATCCGGCAATCAGCCACATTCGATGCGCAGTCGTCAAAGCTGCCGCTTCAGTAGGCATCCCCGCTATTGCCGAGATGACCACCAACTACCCTACACGCGACAAGAGCCAGGAGGAGCGCCGCGCCGCGATAGAAGAGTTCCGGCGTGATGCTCTGCTTGCGCGAGACTTCGGCTTTGCGGGCAAGTGGACAGGCATCCCCGATCAGACCGCTCTCGCGGTCGAGATATTTCAAATCCCGGACGACGAAATCGACCGCGCCATAAGAGAGGCCCGGATCTTCCTCGAAGCCGAAGCTCAGGGAAAGGGGGCGTTGATGATCGAAGGGAAGATGGCTGATCGCGCCACCGACCGGGTCAATCGCAACACTCTGAAAACCGCTTTTGCGCTCGGCAGACTTGATGAACGACTGGCCGAAGAATTAAGCTTGAACCCACAGAGCGGGACTTGAAATTTCGCAGTTAAATATCACCGGGCGATCCGCCAGCCCGGCTTGCAGACGAGGGGAAACATGACCAGCACCGCGCCTAAGCCCAAAGTCAGAGAGCCGAAATACGGGCGACTGCTCGACGACTTCCGCGTCGGCGACATCTACCATCATCCCTGGGAAGTCACTATCGATGACGGGATGCTGGCGATGTTCGCCGCCTCTTTCATCGATCCCAACCCGCTTTATTCGAGCCGACGCTTCGCCCGCGATTGCGGATTCAGAGATCGCGTGGTTCATCCTCTAGTGCTGATGAACCTCGCTTTGAGCTTTTCTGTCCACGACATTTCAGAGCAGGCAATCGCCCATCTCGCCTATATCGATCTGCGCTTTCCCAACGTCGCGTATTCGGGCGATACGATCAGCGTTTGTTCGGAAATCCTCGGCGCGCGGTTGTCCGATTCGAAGCCTGATCGCGGAGTCGTTCATCTGCGCACCACCGGAGTCAACCGCTACGGCGTGCCTGTCGTTACATTCGAGCGCAAGGCGCTCATCCCGGCAGGCCGACTCGAAGGCCGCGCGCATCCCGATGCGATTGAATCGGCCAAAACGCCCCCGCACGAAGGCAGGCTTCCGCGAGAGATAGCTCTTGAGATAGGTCAGCCCATCTGGCACGGCAGGCCGCGAGGCGTCTTCGAGGATTTCGAGCCGGGCGAGGTGATGCTTCACGACTGGGGGCGAACGGTCGGAGGCAGCGAGCACATGCAGATGGCGATGCTAACGCGCAACTCTCATCCGCTTCACTTCGACGAAGTTTATTGCCGCGAGCGCAGCTTCGCGCGCGAGCGAGTGGTCGAAGGAGGGCTTGTCTTCGCCTGGGCTTGTTCGCTTGCCAGCCGCGACACCACCGCCAACGCAATATGGGAAATGGGATTCGATCGCGGCTCACATCCCGCGCCAGTGCTTACGGGCGACACTCTTTATGCCGCGTCGCGGGTGATCGAAAAGAGCGACTACAACGATGGCGCGGGAGTTGTGAAGTTTCATCTCATAGCGGTCAAAAACGAAAAGCCTGCCGCTCTGATTGCGGAGGGGGTGGATTTATTCGGCGGGAAGTTCGCGCAGAAGGTCTTCGAGATCGAGCGATCAGTCCTGCTTCCCCGGCGAAGCGCGCTGGCTCCCTGATTGAGGATCGTTTTTTCACCAATATGGCAACCGTCGCATTCACAAATCCGGAGCCCCGCATCGTCCCGCTTGCTGAGACCGATCCATCAAGCCTCGATCCTCTCTTCAAAGAGCAGTGCGACGAATGGCGGCGCATGCTCAACTGGGACTACACTGCGCCGAGTCGCTCGATTCGGGATGTGCTCACAGACGGCGACCTTTCGGGGTATGTCGTTTTCATCGGCGGCCAGGCGGCGGGGTTCTGTTTCTATGTCATCGAAGGAAGCCGCGTTTCGATAGGCGACATTTACGTTTCAAAATCGTTTCGCGGCCTGGGCGCAGACCGCCAGATGGCAGCGGCCCTGCTCGAAGAAATCGATCAATTATCGAAAGTGCGTCGTATCGAAAGCCAGTGCGTCAGCCTTCACAACGATGGCGCGGATGCTCTGTTCAAATCCGAAGGATTCGCTCACTACGACCGCTACTACATGGCGATTCGCCCCGATTCAACGAACACAAAAGCGTCGAGCGCGATGACCGGCGTCCTAATCCGCTCGTGGGAAGAAGACGATTTTGACGACGCCGCGCGCGTCATTAAGGATTCATACCGGGGCAGCCCCGACCGTCGCATCAACTGTCAGTACGCAAGCGATGAAGGATGCGCCGAGTTGCTTTCGATACTGACGGGCCATGTCTGGTGCGGAGATTTTTTACCCGAGGTGAGCCGTGTAGCCGTCAATGCCGACACCGGCAACAGAATCGCCGTGTTGATAGCATCGCGCATAGCCGCGCGGTCTGGCCACCTCAGCCAGATTTCCGTCCGCCCGGCGTTTCAGGAGCTAGGGATCGGAAGAAGAATGATCCTGTCTTCCCTCGAAGCGTTTTCCCATCGCGGGTTCGAGGCAGTCTCGCTTGCCGTGACTGCCTCAAACACGCGGGCCGTTCATCTCTATGAGAGTTGCGGCTTTCAGACCATTCACACTTTCCCGGTCTTCTATCGCGAGCGCAAGGGTCGCCGCGCCGGAGACTGAGAGCTACAGCCGTCGGCCAGCCTGTTGATACTGCGAAAGCACGAAATTTCAGGGTACAGCAGGCTGCCCGACGGCTGTACAATTTCAAAGTCGGGACTGCGAACTTTTTATTTCGAGCAGCGTCGGACAACGAGCGCGATGGGAAGCCCGACGCAAAGCATGTGTATAATCAGGCCGGTGATGACTGCGACCATCGGATAAGAGGGCTTGCGGGAAAAAGTCACGGGCAACACAAGGAAATACATAAACAGGTAAACCGCGACGCCGTAGAGTGCGCCGCTCGTGACAGCCCGCCTCACAAGGAAATTGAGTCTGCGGCTTGCTGCATAGTAGATGGCAGTTGCCACAAACGCGATAAAGAAGTGCAACACTCCGCCGAGAGCAGCGGTCTTGAAACCGCCCGTGTAGGAACTCGCTCCAAGCAGCCCGCTGGCTACTGATTGCAGCACCCAGGCGGGACTCCGCCCGCGAAAACCGTTATCGATGAAGGCAGCCGAAATGTCCAGCGCCCCGGCTGTCAACCCGCCCCAGAGAATCGACTTCCAGGCTTTCGGCTCTTCGAGTGAAACCGCTTCGGATTCTGCGCTCATAGAAGTTCCTTTCTTTGCTTTATCAACATGGAACTTCCGGCAGCAGAACTCTTGCAGGTTTGATTTATTTCTTCAGCTTCTATTTCCCAGGCAAACGAAACGTCAGCCCGACCGAAACGCTCACCGGATAGCCCGGCGTGCCGTGAATTCGCGCGATGGCAGGATCGGCGGGGCGGATGCGGGATTCGAAAAAGTTCTGCGTCTCGTAGAATCGCTTGTCGGCGAGATTGTCTACCGAAAAGTTGAAATCGACCCACGACCGGATTCGCTTGCTAAGGCTGAAATCGATCACGTCAAGACCTGACGCGCGAATGCCTGCATCCTGGCCGTCGAGCCGATAGCTGCTCGTATGGCGATAGCGAATCGATGTGCTGAACCCTCTCCATTCGTTGAGCGTCAGCGCGGCGTTGGATACGAAATGCGGCGCGCTGTCGATGTAAACTCGCGGCTCAGTGCCTCGGAAAAAAGCATTGCCCACGCGAGTCAGTCCTCCGTTGAAAGAGAGATGCCGGGTTATCTTCGTCGAGGTCTTCACCTCGAATCCGTAAGCGCGGCTCGGCCCAAGGAATTCGAAGCTGCCGTCGTCGGGGATGTAGACCTGCTCATTCGAGCGGTCGATCAGAAACAAATCGGCCACGATGGAAAAGCGATTGAGATTGTGCGATGCGCCGAGTTGATAGAAATCCGTAGTCGAAACTCTCACGCCCGAAGGATTCTGCGCGACTCCGCGCGCGTCCTGGCTGGCGATGCCTCGACCGTAGTTGAAATAAACCGTCGCCGGAAAACGCTGCGAAGGCGTGTAGGAAATGTTGGCCTTAGGTTGAAAGCGCGACGCGCCCTGAGAGCCTGAAAACGACGGCACAACCTTGTCCTTGACATCGAAATGGAAATAGTCGTAGCGCAGTCCTCCGTCGAAGTGAAGCCTGCCGCCGAGCAGATCGATGCCCTGTTGAAAATACCCGGCGGCGTTGGTGACGCGGGCGTGAGCGCGAGTCGCAACGCTTATGGGGTTTCGAGCGACCGTGTTGTCCAGCCCCACGTTTATCTGATTGGCGTGAAGGTTTGCGCCTGCCGTAAGCAACAGCCTTTTGCCCAACAGCGTGTAGGGTTGCAGGTATTGAAGGTTGACCCCTTCCTGAAGGCGCGAATCATGCTGGCCTATCTCGTCGCCGTTGGCTCGGTCGTTGAGGAAGAAAGTGAAGTTCGAATAGAGATCGAACAGCGAGCGGGAGACGAACCCGTCGAGTTTGAACAGGCTTCCTGACTCGTTTTCTTTTCGGTAATAAATGCCGCCTGTTCCGCTTCTGACTCTTCCTCCGCCTTCGGGGTCGATGAATCCGAAGCGGTCAAGCTCGCGCGATGCAACGAGGTCGAGAGGAATCTGACCCGATGAAGTGAAATCGTTTCTTCCGAGATTGAGCTTCAATCCGAGCGATTGTTTTTCATCGAGCCTTCGAGTGTAGTTTGCAGTCACGTTGTCGCGCTTGTAGCCGAGCGTGTTCGCAAAAGGCCCGTCGGTTCGTGAAGTCTCGTAGGCGACGAGCGCGCGGGCGTTTTTCAGATCGGGGCTGTAGGCGATGAAGCCTCTGAAGGTGTCGAACGAGCCGCCCTGAAGACGGAGGGTGAGTTGATCGGGCAAGGATTCTTTCAGGCGTATATGCACCACGCCCAGCCCTGAGAAATCGCCATACTCGGCGCTGAACGGGCCGTTGAGAACTTCGACTCCCTGGACAAGCTCAGGCGTGAGGCTCTTGAGTTGTCCGAGGTATCCCTGCCCGTGTCCCTGCGTGCTCTGGTTTTGCTGGAAGTTATCGACCAGGACTTTCAATCCTCCGTTCACTCCCCCGTGATCGAGGTTGAAGCCGAATCGCCTGATCTCAAGCGATTTTCCGCCCCCTTCGTGCTGGCCCGCGTTTATGCCCGCGTCGAGCGTGTGAAAAACCTGATCGTCGCGCGAAAACAGAGTGTTCGAATAAACGGCTTCATTGCGTCGGTCGATTATTGGGTCGCGCGGCGCGGCGACTATCACCACGCTCTCGTGAACCGGGGGGACGATGTACTGGATTTCGATTTCGAGATTTTCCGCGCAATCGCCCGCTGCGATTGCGCGCTGGCGTGCGACTATGTGTTTGCCTTCGATCCTCAGAAGCGTCGGTTCATCAGGGACGGCAATCTTAAATCGCCCTTCCGCGTCGCTGGTGGTCGTCTTTTCTCCTGACGAGTAGCGGGCGGTGATGGTCGCGCCTTCTACAGACTCGCGTTTGTCAGTGATTATGATGCCTGATATGGTCCGATCCTGCTTCGTGTGAGCGAAACTCGCCTGCGCGACGAGCAATGAAATAAGAAAAGACGCGCAGGGTTTCGATGTGAATGAATGCAGCGTGAACTTCATAACTTGTCCTTCCGATTCAGTGGTGATGCCGATGGGGGCGACCAGAGATGCGGTTGCTTTTTTTCGACTCTCCGGCAGTGGTGACGAACTTGCCGTGACGAACGCCCTTGACACTGATGAGTTGATCGGCAAGTTCGCGGACGCGCCCGTAGGGGCCGCGAGCGACGAGCACTTCGAGGCAGTTATGCTCGTCGAGATGAATATGAAGAGTCGAGGCTATGAGGTCGAGCGCGTGATGCTGAATATCAGTGAGGCGGGCCGTCAGGTCGCGCACGTGATGGTTGTAGACGAGCGAAATGGTCGCCGCCGCTTCAGCCCCGTCATCGGCGAGCATATCTTCGGCCAGAGCGTTGCGCGCCATGTCGCGGATGGCTTCCGAGCGGGTTTCATAGCCCTTGCGCTTGATCAAACGGTCGAATCTCGTTAGAAGTTCGGTCTCCATCGAAACCCCGAATCTGACCAGTTCATCGCTTTCGTTTTTCTGTTTTCTACCCACCCATCCTCCTGATCGCCTCTCAAAATACGGAGGCGCTTTGATGATCGGATGGCTATTGTGCCACATTTTTCATTTTTGTGTTATGCAATCAGTGCGATGGCTCCGCCGATTCTCGCAGCCCATGCAGGAAGCGAAAACATTTTCAGACTTCGACAACCCACTTTCTGTCTTTTATGGCGACAATTCATTTTGGAGACGGCTTATGAATATTCGACATCTGAGAAGTTCGCTGCTCGCGCTCATCATTTTTCCCATGCTCGTCTATGGCCTGTCGCCTCGCCTCGATTCCTCACGCAGGACTTTTCTGGTCGATGGAGAGCAACGCTCGGCGATAATCTATCCCAACTCCGCGCCCGCGCCGAAAACCGGCGCTCCTCTGGTCTTCGTCTTTCATGGTCACGGCGGCAGGGCTGAAGGCGCGGCCCGCAGGTTCGATATTCATCGCCTCTGGACCGAAGCCGTAGTGGTCTATATGCAGGGTCTTCCGGGGGTCGAAGGCATAACCGATCCTGAAGGCAGGAAATCCGGCTGGCAGAAATCTCCCTCCACTCTCGGCGACCGCGATGTGAGGTTCTTCGACATCGCTCTGAAGGAAATCCAGAAAGAATTCAAAACAGACCCCAGCCGGGTCTATGCTCTCGGGCATTCGAACGGCGCGCGATTCGCCAACCTGCTATGGAATATGAGAGGAGACTCGCTGGCGGCTTTGTGTTCGGCTTCGGCTCAGGGCGGCTATCTGCTCCGCGATGTCGCTCCGAAATCGATCTTCATGATCGCAGGAGAGAAAGATCATCTCGTCCCGTTTCAGACTCAGCGGTTGAGCATCGATTTCATCCGCCGACGGATGCAGGCCGATTCGTCAAAAGCCAGAACGGAAGGCTATGCTCGTTTCGAGCCCGCAATCGACGGCACGGAGGTCGTCACTTATATCCATCCCGGCGGGCATCAGTTCCCCGAAGAGGCTCTGCCGATGGTCGTGAGTTTTTTTCAGAGAAACGTCAGGAAGTAGAGGTCAGCTAATCGAGAGGCTCAGTTCGCGCATACGCCCCGCAATGTCATCCGTCGAGTAAAGATCGGAGATGATGGCCAGGCTGTCGGCTCCGGCTTCGATCACCTTTGGCGCGCTTTCGAGCCTTATCCCGCCGATTGCCACTAGCGGCTTTGAGACCTGTCGCTTCGCCTCTCTGAGGAGTTCGAGTCCGATGGTCGGATCGGGATTTTCTTTCGTGGTCGTCTGAAAGACGGGGCCGATGGCGATGTAGTCTACAGCCATAGAATCGGCTGCGAGAGCCTGTTTCAGGGTGTGAGTCGAGAAGCCGAGCATTCGATCTCTTCCCAGCAGGAGTCGGGCTTCTTCCACCGGCAGATCGTCCTGACCGACGTGCGCGCCGTCGGCCTCGACGGCCAGCGCGATATCGATTCGGTCGTTGATGATTATTTTCACTCCAAGAGACCGGGCCAGCTTCATTGCTTCAAGCGCAGCTTCGTAAAACTCGCGCGGAGAGGACAGTTTATCGCGCAACTGAATCAGCCGCGCGCCTCCTTCTGCCAGACGGCGCACCTGCTCGGCGTGCGACAGCCCGCTCAGTTTCACATCGGTGATCGGATAGATGCGGGGAAGCATAAATCGGATCAGACAGCGATCTTGACCGGCTTGCGGTCGAGGAATCGTTCCATGAAACGGGTCGAGAGATTGCCCGCGATGAACTCCTCGTCTTCGAGTATCCGCTGATGAAGCGAAACGGTGGTGTCTATGCCTTCGACTATCATCGCTTCGAGCGCGCGCTGCATGCGCGCGCGCGCCATATCCCGCGTGCGATGATGCACGATCAGTTTGGCAACCAGCGAATCGTAGTGAGGGGGGACGAACCAGCCGGGATAAGCGGCGGTGTCGACGCGGACGCCCGGCCCGCCCGGAATGTTGAAGGCGGTAATGAGTCCAGGGGAAGGAGTGAATGTCACAGGCGATTCGGCGTTGATGCGGCACTCGATGGCATGCCCGCTGAATACGATGTCGCTCTGGCCGAACTCAAGCTCTTCGCCTGCGGCTATCAGAATCTGTTCGCGCACCAGATCGGTGTTGGTGACCATTTCGGTCACAGGATGCTCGACCTGTATGCGCGTGTTCATCTCCATAAAGTAAAAGTTTCTGTTTTCATCGAGCAGGAATTCCATCGTCCCCGCGCTGGTGTATCCCATCTCGCGGCAGGCTCGCACTGCCGCTTCGCCCATCTTCAATCTGAGTTCCGGCGTGATGGCCGGCGATGGAGATTCCTCGATGAGTTTCTGATGTCGTCGTTGAATGGAGCACTCGCGCTCGCCCAGATGCACCACGTTGCCCTGTTGATCGCCGAGCACCTGAATCTCGATGTGGCGAGCTTTCTCGATGTATTTTTCGATGTACACTGCAGGGTTGTTGAAAGCCATCTGCGCTTCGTGCTGCGCCGAAGGGAGCGCGGTCAGCAGTTCTTTGCGGTCGCCCACGATGCGCATCCCCCGGCCTCCGCCTCCGGCGGATGCCTTGATGATGACCGGGTAGCCTATCTCTTCGGCGATGCCTGTGGCTTCGTCCTCGTTTTCGATAATGCCGTCGAACCCCGGAGTTATCGGCACTCCTGCTTCTTTCATAGCGGCGCGGGCCTGAGCCTTGTCGCCCATCAATCGGATCGCGTCGGGGGTCGGGCCTATGAATTTGATATTACACTTTTCGCAGACCTCGGCGAAGTAGGCGTTTTCGGCCAGAAACCCATAGCCGGGATGTATGGCATCGACGTTGGCGATCTCGGCGGCTGAGATGACCATGGGGATGTTGAGATAACTTCGGGTCGAAGGCGGAGGGCCGATGCAGATAGCTTCATCGGCGAAGCGGACGTGAAGAGAGTCGCGGTCTGCTTCAGAAAAGACTGCTACGGTGCGGATGCCGAGTTCCTTGCACGCCCAGATGATCCGCGTCGCTATCTCGCCCCGGTTGGCTATGAGAATTTTTTTGAACATCGGTCTGGAGTCTGGAGTCTGGAGTCGAGAGTCTGGAGTCCGCATTCTGACTCTCGACTCCAGACTCCAGACTTTTTTTCTAAGTTCTAATTCCGAACAGAGGTTGACCGTACTCGACGGGCTGGCCGTTTTCGGCGTAGATTCTCACGACCTCTCCGGCGACTTCGGCCTGAATATTGTTCATCAGTTTCATCGCCTCGACTATGCAGACTACGGTTTCGGGCTCGACGCGGTCGCCCGCCTTGACGAACGGGGCGGAAGTCGGAGAAGGGGAGCGATAGAAAGTTCCCACGAGCGGCGACTTGATTATGTGAAGCGCGGCATCGGGGTCTTCCTCAGCCTGAGTCAGCGTCGGCAGGAGATGGGTCTCGACGACGACCGGAGCGGACGGAGCGACTGCATGCGCGATTGGGGGCGATGCGGCGACGCCCTGATCGTTGGAGCGACTGATGCGCATGCGGAAACCTTCGCGCTCGATTTCGAATTCGGTGAAGCCCTTTTCACTGATAAGGCGGATGAGTTCCTTGACTTCTTTCAGGTTCACGCTGCCCCTCCCCTACTCAAAAGATCGAATGTTGGCGCAATCACAGAAGCGAAAGCCTCAACCTGCCAGGTTGAGGCTTATGTTTCAGTTAATCGGGGCTGCTGACGAGTCAGCCCCATCGAATTACTCTTTCTTGCCGCGACGGAAAAAGCGTGACAATCCTCGTTTTTCTTCTTTCTTCTCTTCAACGTGCGGAGTCGCTTCTTCGCTGCCCACAAGCTCTATCAGCGCCATCTCGGCGCCGTCTCCCTTGCGGGGGCCGAGTTTGAGTATGCGGGTGTAACCGCCGTCGCGCTCGGTGAATCTCTCGGCGATTTCGCCAAACAGTTTGTCGAGGGCCGACACTCCGGCTGTTCGAACCGGGCGGGGCCGTTTGTATCCCCCATCAGGCACGCGGTTAGCGTTGCCCGCGTGAAAATAGCCTGCCGCCAGTCGGCGGGCGTGAAGAGCCTGCTCAGGGGTTTGGGCTGCAAGTCCGCGCTTGCCGAGCGTGATGGCGCGCTCGGCGAACGGGCGAAGTTCCTTGGCCTTCGGCAGGGTGGTGATTATACGTTCGTGCTCGATGAGCGAAGAGCAGAGGTTGCGGAGCAACGACAGCCGATGCTCGGTCTTGCGCCCCAGTTTTCGGTGAGCTACTTTGTGTCGCATTCAATCTTCTCCACAGCAAAAATCTACTGACCTTCGTCGATGACCCGCCCCTGCTCGTCGAATTTCATGCCGAGCCTCAGACCCATGGCGGTGATGATCTCCTTGATTTCGTTCAGAGACTTGCGCCCGAAGTTCTTGGTCTTGAGCATATCGGCCTCAGTCCTCTGCACCAGTTCGCGTATGGTGCGGATATCGGCGTTCTTGAGGCAGTTGTAGGAGCGCACCGAGAGTTCGAGCTCATCGACCGAGCGGTCGAGGTATTCGTTGAACTGCATGCGCTGAGAGTCTTCGGAGTCGGACTCGGCCATCTCGGGTTCTTCCTCGAAGTTGATGAATATCTGCATGTGGTCTTTTATAAGCTTCGAGGCCAGTCCGACTGCGTTTTCGGGTTTGACCGACCCGTTGGTCCACACTTCTATGGTGAGTTTGTCGTAATCGGTGTCCTGACCGAGGCGGGCGGCTTCGACCGTGTAATTGACCTTTTTGACCGGCGAATGAACTGAATCTATGGGGATGTATCCGACGGCCAGGTCTTCGTCGAAGTTGCGTTCGGCGGAAACATATCCGCGCCCGCGCTTGAGCCGCATTTCGATGGTCAGCCCTCCGCCCTCTGAGACGGTGGCTATATGAACATTGGGGTCGAGAATTTCGACATCCGAGTCGGCCTCGATTTCGCCCGAGAGCATTTCTCCGGGCACTGCCCTCTCCACCCGCAGGGTCTTGGGGCCTGCGCCGTGAAGTTTGAAGGGAATGCGTTTGAGGTTGAGGATGATGTCGGTTGCGTCCTCGACGACTCCGGGTATGGAAGAAAACTCGTGCAGCACGCCTTCGATCTTGACGGCGGTGATGGCCGCGCCTTCGACCGAAGAGAGCAGCGCCCGCCTCAGGCAATTGCCTATGGTGGTGCCGAAGCCTCGCTCGAAGGGCTGGGCGTAGAATTTCCCGTAGCGGGAGGTAAGCGTCTCGGTCTCGCAAGCGAGGCGCTTTGGCTTCTGAAAGCCAATCATGAATTGAGTTTCGGTTCCGTCCATTTACTCCCTCTCAGAGTAGTGGTTAGATGTTGGATGTTAGTCCGGGAAGAGACAATTACTAACATCTGACATCTAACATCTTTCCCAATTACTTCGAATAAAGCTCGACAATGAGTTGTTCGTTGATATTCTGACCTATCTCCTCGCGGCGCGGGAGAGAGATGACCCGGCCTCGCATGTCCTCGACCGAACTGATTTCGAGCCAGGAGACGTGTCCGCGTCCCGAGGCGGTCTGGAAAGCGCCCAGCACGTGAACATTCGAGCGGCTTCCTTCCCGAACAGCGATTTCATCGCCAACCTTGACCTGAAAACTGGGGATGTTGACCTTGCGACCGTTGACTGCGATGTGGCCGTGATTGACAAGCTGGCGGGCCTGCGCCCGCGAGGTGGCGAATCCGAGTCTGTAGACAGTGTTGTCGAGGCGACGTTCGAGCAGGATGAGCAGATTTTCGCCCGTCACCCCTTTCATGCGGACTGCTCTCTCGAAGTAGAGTCTGAACTGGCGTTCGAGCATGCCGTAGATTCGTTTGACCTTCTGTTTTTCGCGAAGCTGCTCGCCGTAGCCTATGAGTTTGGCGCGACGGATGTTTCGGCCATGCTGTCCGGGCGGCTGCGCGCCGCGCTTTTCAATCGGGCAACTGGGCTTATAGCACCGCTCGCCCTTCAAAAACAACTTCATTCCTTCCCGGCGGCACAAACGGCACACCGGTCCGCGATATCTTGCCAATTTTTCTTCCTCCCGATACTGCTCATCCGAGAGCAGCAAAAGTTTACAGGCGAACGAGTCGCC